>CATLCV010000045.1 GCA_949893755.1 uncultured Lachnospiraceae bacterium
GATCCTCGGAATAATACTCAAAATTCCGTCCGCCCAGAGGGGTGCGTTTGATATTGACTGCAGGCGCCAGAAGGGTATCCACGCCTTCCTGCCGTGCTTCCCGGCCCAGATGCTCTCCAAGCCGGAAAAGCATACGGCGGTTCCAGGAGCTGGCATAGGTGCTGGGAGAAGGATAGCAGGTGGCAGGTTTGGTATTGTAGATATCCTCATCAAAATACTCTTTCAGGCGGCGGATTCCCGCCGGCCCGTCAGCAAGCAGAAATTGTTTCAGTTCCGGATGCGTTTTTTCAATATCCGTTGTCTCCCATACAATCTGGGACAATAGCTTTGCCTTCTCCGGAAGAGATAAGTCCTTTATGATATCTTCCGCCTTCTGTTTCCATTTATGATCTGACATTGCAGCAACCTCCAATCTAAAAATATTTCAGCTGTGCGGCTGCTCCCTGGAGCATCCAACCGCACAGGAAGAAATTATTCATTCCAGTTGATTTCCGTATTTAAGCGGACTCTTACGACACATCCCGGATGGATATACAGTCCGTAATTGGCTTCGTCTCCGTTCCGCCGGTATTCGCAGACCCAGTTTTCACCTTCGAAATGCCCTTCCTCCACAGACAGAAAATTCAGCTGGCCGGCCAGGGCGGAAGTCATATGTGCATAAGGGATTTCATCAGCCGGATCCGGTCTGCGGATAAAAGTAATGCATACTCCGATGCCGGCCAGATAAAATTCCCCTTCTTTGCAGTCTACGATCAGACAGCGCCCGCGGTCCGTGAGAAGAGAGGCATGCTCCGGAGCGGCCAGATTGATGCGGGAGCCGAAATAGTGCTGTGACTGGCAGCCATTGCTTAAGAAATGAGCGACAATATGATAATCCTCAGTTTTCACATACTGCCAGCTGGAAAATTCAGCCTGGGTCACCGCGTGGATTCTTCCGGTTCCATGGTATTTGATCAGCAGCGGCGCAAGAGAAGCAATGGCGCGCATGGAGACAGCGGTGTGCTCTGCCTCCGGGAGCAGCCTTCCGTTTTGGATACCGCTTTCTGCTCCGAAGCAGCAGATTCCGATCGCGTTGTAATCTGCCGCCGCGAGCATCATATTCATGGCGGCTCCGATCCCGCCATGCAGAGATTCCGGAATAAACAGCGGATTGTCCGGTCTTCTATACCGCTCGCAGGCCTTCCTGTAATCCCGCTCCGCTGCCAGATAAATATCCGGTCCGAATAATTTTATGGCAGGTGCGGTACGTTTCCAGATCTCCAGGACTCTCGCCACCGGTCCGCCGGAAATATAATTCATTCCCGGGGCTTCCTGTTCGTTGACCTCAATGGAGACATTCATGATATAGGGGACGGAAAAATGTTTCTGTCCCGCTTCCGTCATTTCCTGGACATAGCAGGCATGCTTCCAGGCTGTAAAGGCTTCGTTGGCGTGGCGGCCGAATAAACCGATCCATGAAGGGGCATTGTCATTCTGCATAGTTTCCAAGCCGCTGTCCTCCAGCCGGATATCCCGCAGATATTCCGGTACCGGCTGCCGAAATTCCCGTTCAGCTTCATCGGAATAATCCCGGTCTGTGTGAACCAGTCCGACCTCATTTTCAACCTGGATAGCGATCACAGTTCCTTCCGTATCATATTCCGCAAGGAATTGCGTTAAATGAGAAAATGCTTTTTTATCCCGTTCCAAGGTTTCACGGCAATGCGGCGACAGAGATTCTACCGGAATGCGGGAAGAATTTTTTGCACGCCTATAGAGATCCGTGCGTTTTTTTATATAATCCGGCGCATAGGTAAATAATCCGTTTTTGCTTGCGCCGAACCATAACACAAGCAGATATAATCCGGCTTCTCTCGCCTTGTCTACAAGCTCCGCCGCCATAGCCATATCATAGCAGTCCTGCTCCTTTTCAATCTCACACCAGTAAACCGGCGCTTCCAGGAGATTTCCTCCATAGAGATGAACCGCCTGTATGGCCGTATCGATCATGTCCGTACCGCTTGAAGAATTATGGCACTGAAGCCCGGTCAGAAAAACCGGTTCTCCCTTCCGGTTACAAAAGAAATCCTGATTCATAGTAATCCTCCATCTGTATCATCGCCTGCTTTGTTCAAATTCGCCGGGGGTGTCATATGCAAACCCTTTGCTGCGGATCATCTGCGCATACCACAATCCACTGTCTTTGATGATTCTTTGCTGGGTTTTGAAGTCCACATAGGTAAGCCCGTACCGGGAGCCGAAGCCGCTGTTCCATTCCCAGTTATCCAGCAGCGACCATGCATAATAGCCCCGGATATCCGCACCCTCTGCAAGGGCCTTCTGTATCCAGTATAAGAAGCCCTTCATATAGGTGATCCGATCCTGGTCATGGACCTTCCCGTCCATTCCGGGGGCCTCCTGATACCCGGGAGTTCCGTTTTCCGTCACGTAAATGGGAATCCCAATCTGATATTCGTCTCTGAGAAGCTGAACCGCGTCATAAACTGCCTTGGGATAAAATTCATTTCCATTGTCCTGAAAATTCCCTCCCGTTTTTTTGGAGTTTTCCAGCTCCTGTAATGCCGGATCCGCACAATCTACCACGCGGTTATAGCAGTTCAGTCCAAAGAAATCCAGAGGCTGCCGTATCCGTTCAAAGTCACCGAGCCTTATTTCCGGCATACATTGGTTTTGCTCCATATACTGCATCAGCGCATCGGCATATCCGCCGTGGAAGATCGGATGAAGATAGGAACGATAGGTCTTCTCGTTTTCCAGTTCTGCCATTGCGCAGTCGTCAGGATTATCCGGGCGGAAGGGATGGTGCTTCCAGATATCGATCACGATTCCGATGCGGCTGTCCTTCAGGTGTTCTTCCCGGAAACGGCGTACCCCCTCTCCATGAGCCAGAAGCAGGTGATGATTCACCTGGCGGCCCATGCGTTCTGAACAATATCCGGGGGCAAAGATTCCCTGCGCATATCCAACATAAGCGGCAATCGGTTCATTCAGTGTTGCCCACAAGGGAATCTGGTCGCCGAACTCCCGGAACAAAAGAGAGGCATACTCCCCGAACCATTCCGCTGAGTCGCGGTTTTGCCAGCCACCCTGATCCTCCAGTGCCTGGGGAAGATCCCAGTGATAGATCGTAGCATTGGGAATCAGCTCCTGCCGGGACAATTCTTCCAGAACCCGCTTATAAAAATCCAATCCCTTTTGGTTGACCTTTCCGTATCCTTCCGGCAGGATTCTGGACCAGGAGAAGGAAAAACGGAAGCTCTGGAGATTCAGTTTTTTTGCCAAAGCGATATCCTGCTTATATGAATGATAAAAATCACATGCTGTCCCGGGATTCGATCCGTCTGCGATGGTCCCGCTTTTATCAGCAAATACGTCCCATATGGATGGGCCTCTTCCGTCCGCAAGGGCACCGCCTTCGATCTGAGCGGCGCTGGTGGCCGCTCCAAACAAAAAGTGATCCGGAAATTGAATCTGTTTCATGACATATCACCCCTTTACCGCACCGGCTGTCATACCTTCCACAACCTGCTTCTGCAATGCGAGGAAAATGATGACAACAGGGATCATAGACATGACTGCAGCCGCAAAAGCTGTATTGTAATCCGCTCCGTATGCGCCGAAAAATACATATTGCTGCATGGGGATCGTCTTGATGCTTTCATCCTGCAGCAGGAGGATGGATACATTGAACTCATTCCACACGGCCAGAAACTGCAGGGTTGCCACTGTTGCCAGAATGGGCTTGAGCAGCGGAAAAATAATGGTAAAGAAGATACGGAATCTCCCGGCGCCCTCCAGCTCGGCCGCTTCCTCCAATTCCAGCGGGATTCCGCGTACAAATCCGATGATCATGACCGTACAATATGCGATTGCCAGTCCGACGATCATGATGATGGCGCCAATCCGGGTATTCAGCATGTTCAGATCCTTATACATCCGATAGACCGGAACCATGATGACCTGAAACGGCAGCATCATGGAAGCCACCAGCAGGGTTTCATAGAAACGGTAAAATCGGTTATGGTAGCGCCTTCCGATTGCGTAAGCCGCCGTGGAAGCCACAAACAGGATCAATACGACACTGCAGACCGTGACAATGATGCTGTTTTTCATGGAGAGCAATATTTTGGCCTTTTCCATTGCCGCTGTAAAATTCTCCCAGTGGATGGTATCCGGGAGCGACAGGATCCCGCGGGAGGTTTCCTGTTTGGACTTGACTGACATCAGGATGCAGATGAAAAAGGGAAACAGAAAAAACAGGGTCATAAATGCCAGTAAAAATCTGGATGCGGGGTTTAATTTATTAGTTTTCATTATGCCTCAATCTCCTTACTTCTGAAAAATTTGGTCAATACGAGTCCGATGATCACGAGCGCCAGCATAAATACCAGTGAGATCGCCTGTGCATATCCTGCACGGGAATATTTGAACATATAGTCATAGATCAGGATCGCGACAGTCTGCGAGGAACCGGCAGGACCGCCTCCTGTCGCGGCCAGGACCGTGCCGAACTCCCGCAGGGAGGAGGTCAGGGTCAATGTGATGCAGATGGTAAAGGAGGGCATCAGCATGGGGACTGTGACATGGAAAAAACGTTGTCTGCCGTTTGCACCGTCGATCATGGCTGCTTCATCATAATCCTTCGCGATCCCGGCAAGCCCTGCAAGATAGATCATGACGTTGGAACCCAGGTTGTTCCACAGGGAGATCACCATGATTCCCAGCAGGACCGTTCCGCGTCTTCCCAGCAGCGAATTGCCGAAGATCAGAGAAAGAAGATTGGAGTCAATATATTTCCAGACAAAGGATGCAAGCACCGCGCTGATCGCGAGCGGGAGGAAAAAGCTGGTCTTAAAAAAGGCCTTTCCTTTCAGATCCCTGCTGAGTACCATGGCAAGGAGCAGCGCGAAGATATTATTCAGCGCGGTGACTCCGACTCCGTAGATTACCGTGGTTTTGATGGGCTGTACAACGTTCGGATCAGAAAATAATTTGATAAAATTATCAAGGCCCACATAATGATAGGTTCTGGAAATGCCGTCCCAGTCCGTAAAGGCCAGATGGATTCCGGATAAAAACGGATATACGACACAAAATACGAACAGAACCAGTGAAGGGATTAAAAATACAAAATAACTCAGTTCCTTTTTAACACGTTTCATAACTCGATCCTTTCTGCATACGATGGTATGAAGAGAGCGGGCAATGCCCGCCCTGTGATTTATTTTGCAAGATTGTCAAAATCCGTATCCAATGTCTGCAGGGCCGCCTCTGCATCTTTGCAGCCGTCCAGGAAGAATGCGGAAACATCCTTGATGAACGCGTCTTCATTGGCGCTTGGGAAGCTCTTTGAGGAGATCAGCCTGACATCCCCGCTGTTCATAATATCTGCCGCATCCTTAAATGCTCCTTCCAGGTTGGAGGTGTCCACCCCTTTCACGATCGGGATGCCGGCCCCTTTTTCTGCATACAGGGATGCGGATTCGGGGGACATCATGTATTCCAGGAACTGAACAGCTTCCTCCCGGTGCGGACTCTCGGCTGCAACCGCGACAGCAGATTCCGGCGGGCACATCGGCATCAGGTTAGCGTCTGCGTCATCGGAGACCGGAAGGGCGAAAATTCCAAACTCCGCATCCGGATTCATCGCCGTTGCATTTGTCACGGTCCAGGTGCCGTTCAGGATCATGCCTGCTTCACCGTTTGCAAGCATGGAATAGCAGGTGTTCTGGTCGGTTCCGAAGGGATCCGTGTTCATATAGGGATAAATCTCCTGCATGATGGTGAATGCGTTCTTCCACTGTTCGGTATCGGCAAAGCGGCTGCTCCTGTCTACCATATCGGCCAGCTTCGGTCCGTCATTGCCCAATACTGCGGCACAGTAAATGGTTTGGGATGTTCCGTTGACCACCCACTGCTCTGAAAAACCGGATGCGATCGGTATTAAGTCCTTTGATTTCAGCTTTTCACAGGCATCCAGAAATGCATCCCATGTTTTGGGCGTTTCTTTGATCCCGGCCTCTTCAAAGGCCTTTTTATTGTAGGTGACGCACATAAAGTCATTTGCGATGGGAAGCGCGTAGACTTTACCGTCCTTCGTAAAGGTGTCCAGCATTCCTTCAGCATAATTATCCAGATTTTTACTTTCGCTCAGATCCTGTACATAGCCGCTGGGTACCATGTCGTCCATATCATTGCCTGAGAATGAGAACAGATCCGGCACATCCCCTGCCGCAAACCGGGTCATGACTGTCTGGTTAAAGCTGTCGATGGATGTCTTCTGGATATCGATCTTTATATTCGGATTTTCGGATTCAAAATTTTCAATCACCTCATCCAGCCATGCGACATATTGTTCTTCTGCGGAACCGTTGATGAACTCCAGGGTGACGGTTCCGTCTTCTTCGCTGGATACATCTTCGGACTGGATGCTTTCTTCTGAATCCCCATAGCCGTCTCCGCCGCAGGCGGTGGTCCCGAGTACCATTGCGCCGATCAGTATTGCTGTCAGTAGCTTATTTTTCATAATGTTTTACCTCCGTATTTGGCTTTTGTTTTTGATGAACTTATTGTAACTCAAATTGAGGGTTTCGCTTTTTCAGATTTTTCAGCTTTTGACAAAAAAACCATGGTATTTTTTCATCCGGATACCATGGCTTTTTGTCTGTTGAACTTCATCGGATATTGTCCATTCATTTTTTTCAGTTTTTATTTGATTATTTCAGATTTCCGGTTTTTGCCGGCTGACAACCTGCCGGTATTCCTGGATCGTCATTCCGGCCTGCTTTTTAAAGATCGTACTGAAATAAGAAGAATTATGGATGCCGACCTGCTCTGCAATTTCATAATTTTTAAGATTGGTCTGCGCGATCAGTTCCTTTGCCTGATCGATCCGGATTTTGTTTAAATATTCCGTGACACTTTTTCCGGTTTCCTTTTTGAAGATTCCGGAAAAATATCCCTCATTCAGCGCCGTATATTCCGCAATTTCGCCCAGGGAAAGCTCCTGTTTGTAATGCTCCAGCATATAATGGATGCCTTTGCGTACTGCCGGGTGCATTTCCTTTTTTTCATATTCTGAAAAGAAATGCTCCAGATACTGTGTGCAGACCTCCTGCTTATCCGATAAGAGCTTTGCGCGTTCCAGCTCTTCTTTTAATTTTACAAATCCCAGTTTGTCCAGCTCAGCATGCAGATTTTGGGAAATTGTATTCACCAGCAGGAGATAATTTTTCAGGACTGCTTCCTCGGAGGGAATTTTCCGGCAGAGCTCGGATGTCAGTTCTGTCAGAAATCTTTCGGCTTCGTCCGGTGTACGGATCTGCAGATACCGGGCCTTTTCGGCCAGAAAGTGTTCTTCCCGTTTTTCATAACGCTCTTTTTCATATTCCCATAAACGGATCTTCTTTTTCGCGGAAAACCGTCCAATCTCCGATGACTGCAGGGCTTCGCGGTATCTTTCCGGCAGTTCGCGGACATCCTTTACCGGCAGGCTGCATCCGGCAAGATAATCCTCCAGCAAAAGAAGATGCTCCAGTTCCAGCAATTGCCGGCTGAGATCCTCTGACTGCTGCTTCATACTATGCTTATTTTGGATCGGCAGGAGCAGGATATGTTCTGTTTCATCATGCAGCTCCAGCAATGCACGTTCTGTCCATACAGGATTTCTGCATTCCGGCGACTTCCAGCAGGCGCTGATATTTTCCGTCCGGCACAGAACGCATCCCCATGGACGTTCCATGCAAAGCTCCAGATATCGTTCTACACGCCCGTCAGCTTCAAAACCACGGAGGAACTGCAGGATTCCGTTGTAAAGCTGTTTGTCCGCAAGGAGATTCCGCATGTGGTTTTTCCATAATTTTTCAAGAGTTTCTCCGATGTTCTCTTTTTCAATATCCTGCTTTAAGATATAATCCTGTGCTCCCAGCTTCAAGGATTCTTTGACAAATTCAAAATCATCATATGCAGACAGGGCGACGATCAGGAGATCCGGGTAGTTTTTCTTCAGCGCCGCGGTCAGTTCGATCCCATTCATGACCGGCATGCTCATATCCGTGAGCACCATTTCAGCCGGATGTTCCTTCAAAAATTCTAAAGCGGCCGCGCCGTGGACTGCTTCGCCCGTGATCTCAAAGCCGTAATCCTCCCAGCGGATCACTTTTTTTACTGCAAACCGAAAAAATTTATCATCCTCTACGATCAATACTCTCTTCTTCATCCTCTGATATCCTTTCGGGAATCCTTAATGTCATCTTTGTGCCGGCCCCTTCGACGCTTTCCAGCTGATACTGAAATTTTGTGCCATAGACCATTTTTAATCTTAAAATAATATTTACGATTCCGATCCCATTAAATCCTTTATATTTTTCTGTCTTATTTTCCTGTATTTTCGCCAGCAGCCTGGACAATGTTTCCTGTGACATCCCCATGCCGTTATCGGCAGCGGAAAGGATAAGACATCCATTGTCTACAAAGCCCTCAATACGTATGATGCCGTCTGACCTTGCATTGTCCAGCCCATGGAGGATGCTGTTTTCAATAAAGGGCTGCAGGATAAATCCGATGATCGTATAATTCTGTGCCTCATCCGTAACAGAAAAATCAACGCGGAAGGAATTTTCGTAGCGCATCTGCTGGATATGGACATAATCTCTGATATAATCCAGCTCCTCCTTTAATGGAATGGGACGGTTCGCATTTTTCACGGTAAAACGGAGCAGACGGATCACTGCGTCTGCCAGAGTTACGATCTCATGCTGTTCCTTTTCGAATGCAAGCCATTTTAAAGAGCCCAGTGTGTTGTACAAAAAATGCGGATTGATCTGTGCTTCCATGACCTGGTATTGTAATGCCTGCTGCTTTTCTTCTTCCTTTCTGGCCTGCTCATTCAGCTCGCTGATCTTCATGCCCATATGATTAAACTGTAAGATCAGAAGTCCGATTTCATCATAGGAGGCCGGCGAAAGCCGTGTGGAATAATTTCCGGTCTCATACTGCAGCATGCCCTGCTCGATGATACTTAGATTCTTCTGCAGCAGATGATACAGGAAACAGCCGATCAGCAGACCCGCACCCAGCAGCAGGAGGGTGGCGGCCGCAATCCGGGGAATCACCTGGTCGGCCTCCTTTAAGATCACGGAATAGGGGATCATGCACAGAATGTTCCAGCTTAACCGGTGTGTTTTAACAGAGACTGTCAGATAATCTTCCTTTTCCATTTTCCGCATGGCTGAATAAATATAGTATCTGCCATTTTTGTAAGACAGGTAGGGATTCAGCGCCTGCTCCGTCATCTGCAGGTGGTTATTCTTATAAATGTCTCCTTCCTTTCCGCAGATGATGGTGTTTTGATTGGAGACATAGATATTTTCGTCTTCACGCAGATCAAAGAATGCGTCGGCAATTACAAAGACGGCTGTTCCGATCGGCAGGGAACCGGGCTTCTGTTTGGTATCAGACACCTGGCGCACAAAAAATACCCGTCCGTCCTTTTTGACCCATTTGATCGGAACGGCGGCTGTCACCTGGCCGCGAAGCCCGTTCATAATGTCTTCGGCCTGGTGGGCTGTGATCTTTTGGTCGGCCGGCGCCTGGTCGTAGTAATAGAGTTCTTTTTCGCCAGTCTCCAGGATCACCATGTCCGCATATTTATATAAGGCGGTCATTGACAGAAAACTGCCGGAAAGTTCTAACTGATCACGAGAAAATTCCCAGGGACTTCTTTCAGATTTCTTTTTTCTGGTCAGCAGATTTTGAATTTCAGGTCTGCTGACAAAGGAATAGGTGCTGTCCTGAAAGTCCTGAATGCTTTCCTCTACCCGCACACCTACTTGCTTCAGCAGGCTGACTGCGGAATCTTCTACAATATGTATCAGTGAATTGCGCATGGTCATATAGCTCATGCTTCCGATCACCGCGCTGCAGATGACTGCGACCAGGATCAGATAAACCATGAGCTTTGTACGAATTTTCGAATCTCTGATCTTTTTCCAAAGAAAGAGAAGATAAACGGGGCATCTTCCGTTTCGGGAATCTTTTGCTTCACTGTGCACGGTGGGTTCTCCTTTCAATATCCGCGGAAGCGGTGGGTGAGGCAGAACTGCGGCCTGCTGTTCTCAAACGTAAATCACTTTTATATATTTTAACATACAAATCCGTATTTTGACAGCAGAGAAAAACAGGATGTATATCGGGAACGCAGTCATTTAATACATCATTTTCGGCGATCAGGTAAACTGCATTTACAATTTTTCTCTATGTGCTAAAATTATAATTGTGATTTAAAGGGGAGGGAGCGCTCTCAGAAGAAGGAGGGGAAGCGAATGTTCAGGGCTGCGGTCTGTGACGACGATCCATGCGTGAGGGAGGAAGTCAGCCGTATCATAAAGGAATGGAAACCGGAGGTCCGGGTGGACTGCTTTGAGACCGGCGAAAGCCTGGCGGAGAAATATATACCTTACCATGCGGTATTTCTGGATATTGATATGGAAGGGATGAACGGCATCGAGACCGGAAAATGGATCCGCAGGCGGGATAAGGAGACGAAGATCGTGTATCTCACTGCATATCGGGATTACGTGTCCGGGGCATTCGGCGTCCATGCGTTCCAGTATCTTTTAAAGCCGGTGAAGGAGGCTGAGATCCGCAAGGTACTGGAAGAGATCTTTTCTTATATGCATACGCCGGGAGAAAAGCCGATGCTCGATTTCCAGACTGTGAACGGACTTTTGTGCCTTCCGGCAGAGGAGATCTATTATTTTGAATACGTGAACCGCCGGGTGGAGATCGTGACATCGGATGGTGTGTACGCCATGACGGAAAAAATAGGAAAGGTGGCAAAACGGATGGAGAGCTATGGATTTTCCATGCCTCATCAGAGCTTTGCGGTGAATATGCAGCATGTACGGAATGTCCTGTCCGGCAGGATCCTTCTGGACAACGGCATGGAGATCCCGCTGGCGCAGAAGCGGCAGAAAGCATGGAAGCAGGAGCTGATCGCATATCTTTCGGAAAGAATGGGAGGAACGCCATGACAATGGTAATACAAATATTTTTCGGTTTGCTCGATCTGGCATCACTGGTTGTCTGCGCCTGGATGCTGATCCGTTCCATACCCTCTGACCGTGAGGAAAGCCGCTGGAAAAAGGTCATCGGCTGGATCGGTTATGCCGCGGCCACGATCTTGCTTCCTGCGCTCTGGCAGGATGATAAGCTGACCATCGGAGTGCTGTGCATTTACTATGTTGTGATGGCAAGGCTGCTGTATTTTCGGAGCAGGCAGGGGATCGTCTATCAGATCATCTTCTGCGTGATCTTACTGGCTACGGAGCTTACAGCCAGCTTCGCGGCACGCTATCTCTGGCTGGTGATGCAACTGGAGGGAATCGTAGTATACAGCGTCCTGGTCGTGTCCCGGGTATTTCTGCTTTTTGTGGGAACTTTCATATTGCGGGAGATCATACGCAGAAGGCTGGCGGATGTACAGTATATCAAGATCCGAGGGATGGTCATCGTCCCTGTGGCCAGTATGGCGCTTTTGTTCCTGTATCTGGTGGCAAGCGACATTTTTCTTGTCAGGTACGGATATTACTGGATCGTGATCTATACCGTGCTTTTGCTGGTCATTAACCTGTACTGCATCTATTTCTGGTATGACGTGGCAAAGAGCGGGGAATTGAAGCACCGGCTTTTGATGATGCAGCAGCAGAGGGAACTGACACTGCAGTATTATGAAGAACTGGAGGAGAATTATAACCGTTCCAGGAAGATCATCCACGATATCCGGAACCACCTGCATGTGATCGAGCAGAGCAGCAGGATCGAGGACAGAGCTTACATTAAGGATGTTCATGCAATGCTGAATTCTATGGGAATGAAATTTTTTACAGAAAACCGGATGCTCAATATCGTATTGAATGATAAGCTGAAGGTCTTTGCCCAGGATCAGGTGCAGTGCAATCTGGGCGGCGTGGGACTGGATTTTATCGCAGATCTGGATATTACCACGATCTTTGCGAATCTGCTGGATAATGCGGTGGAGGAGGGGAAAGGAAAGGCAGATTTCTGGATTCGGATCCGTGGGGAGCAGATTCAGGATTTTATCCTCATTAAAATAGAAAATCCTTATGTGGAATGTCCGTCAAATGGAAAATCCTCCAAGCCGGGGCATGAAGGGCTGGGACTGCAGAATGTCCGGCAGGCGATGGAAAAATATCAGGGGGATATGGAGATACGGAAGGAAGAAGGGATTTTTTCGGTGACACTGCTGTTCGCAGTGCAGGAGGAGTAGTGGCCCGGGGAGGTAAAACACGATGAGCGGAATTATAGAAAGAATAATGGATCTGGCAGGGCTGCTGGAACGGATCGCAGGAATGCTGACAGGTCTGTCTATGGTGGTATGTCTGCTGACAGGCTGCCAGTCTTTAGGTACAGAGCTGCCGGATTCCTTTGACGAAGAACGGATGGAGGAGGAAGCGCTGCGCGCCATTGGCTACTTTAACGAGAAGGATTATCAGAGTGTCCTGGATATGGGCTGTACGGAATTTCAGGAGTTTCTTACGGCCGAAGAATTTGCGGAGCAATGCGCTCCGATCCTGGATAAGCGGGGAAAGTTCCGGGAGATCGTCAAGACCGTATCCATGGGATGTAAAAACGAAGAGGGAGAAGTAGAATACGGAGGGCTCGTGCTGGTTGCGGATTATGAGGACGGGAGGATCTGCTTTCATATTACGATCAATGAAAATATGGAATTGATGGAATTTTTAGTCCAATAGAAGAGGAGGAAAATGAGAATGAAATTATCACAGATTCAAAAGAGGCAACTGGGGATTTATGTGCTCATAGCATATGGCATCACATTTTTGATGGGGCTGCCGATGGGGCTTGGCTACAATCGGGGACTGGATGTCAGTGTATTTCCCAATGTGCAGATGATGTATCCGGCAGCAGGAGTTATGCTGGCATATCTGATTACGGAAAAAGGGAAAGCGGAGCTGCCGAAGCGGTTTTTTATTACATATCTTGCAGTTACGGTACTGATGCTGGCCAGTGCTGTCGGGAGTGTGTTCCTGCCGGATATCACCTGGCTGGGAGTCTGCAATCTGCTCATGATCGGCGGAAGTGTACTGGCGTGGATCATGCTGCTTACGGAAAAGAAGGAAAAGCGGATCGCTTATGGCTTGAAGGGGAAGGACATAAAAGCATCTGTATTCTGTGTTCTGTTGTTCATAGGTTTGTATCTGCTTCGGGCGGTTCTTTCCTATGCGGTATCCGGTCAGATATCCGCGGTGGGAGAGATCGCGGGGGATCCCATGACCTGGATCATGGCAGGATCTTTGATCATCAATTTCTTCCTGGTATTTATCGCGTTTTTCGGGGAGGAATATGGATGGCGGTATTATCTGCAGCCGCTGCTGCAGTCCCGCTTTGGAAAACGATGGGGCGTGATCCTTCTGGGCGTGGTCTGGGGGCTTTGGCATCTGCCGGTGAACTTCTTCTACTACAGCCCGGGAACCGGTCTGATCAGCGCGGCGGGACAGCAGATCACCTGTATCACGCTGGGGATCTTCTTCGCCTACGCTTATATGAAAACGGAAAATATCTGGGTGCCGGTGGTTCTGCATTTCCTGAATAATAACCTGGTGCCGATCATAACCGGGACGTACAGCGCAGACATCATCCAGGGACAGACCATGAGCTGGGTGGATCTGATACCGCTGCTTGTGGTGAATGGGGTTTTGTTCGGCGGATTCCTGGCGGCGAAGGAATTTCGGGAGTGAAGTTTGTCCAACCGCATAGCTGGGAAATTGCCTTTATGATTTCGGGAAATGCTGTTTGCTCGCGGCGCATTGCGGGTACACAGCTATTTCCCAAGTGTAGGTTCTGCTTTAGGAACTGTGCAAAAATAACTTGCCTTTTTGCACAGCTCCTTACTTCCATAGCCACTGATATTTCCTGCGCTGCTGTAAAAGTATATCATAGACTCTCTGTCTGACATTCTCAGGATAGATCTGTTCCTGATTCAGCAAGTCCTGGATTTCTTTTTCACCGAAGGAAAAAAGGAGCGCTTTCCCATACAATTTTTCGGCAGTATCCAATTGCTCTTCAAAGGAACTGCAAAATGTCTTTGCGGCCGCATGGGGGATCAGTTCGATGATATCCTGCCCTAGAGGATAATCCATGGCTGTATCGGCCAGCAGAGCCGCTCCCTGGTCGAAAAACGGGCAGTAATCATACCCGTCCTTCCCGTCCCAGATCACGGCAATATTATGCGTATGGCGGTCTTCGTTTAAAAAGAAAGCATCTATCGTCAGAAGCTTACACATATAGGTTCCGAAATCCGTAAGCCCTGTCATCTGTCCCGTCTGTTCCACTATGAATTTTAAACGATCCTCATAGTCGGGAAAGCGGTAAATATTTTTGTAAAAGCTTTCTCCACAGAAGTTTTGATACAATCGTTCCAATGTGATGAGCTGCCGACACCCTTTTCCGGCATCGGGTTCATTCTGCAAAAAATCCTGGCTTTTGCAGCCTGTGTAAAGCTGTCCCTTGTATTGAATCTGCTCCGTATCATACAGCACATATTCATTTGGCTCCAACGAGGAAAATAAAAGAAGGTGTGAAACCATGTACTCCGCAAGGCCTTCGTAACCTGTATAGTCAGCTTTATACCAGATGTTTCCGCTGTTCCATTTTAACTGGTTTCCTTTGGAAGAATGTGCTACTGTTTCTGATCTTTCGTGTTCGAACAATTCAATCATACATTACCTCTCAATCCGAATCCAAAAATCGTCCTCTGCCATCCGGCCCTCAGTCTTTTCTATGATCAGCATGGGGTCATAGAACGGAAGATTAAATTCTTTCAGCATCAGCTTCATTTTATCACGCGTCCGCGGAAAGCATCTGGATTCGAGGAACTCTTCATACTGCTGGAATGTCGGCTGTTCGATATTGCCGAATGCGCGTTTTAAAAAATAGTCCGCATAGTTTGTGACTTCAATCTTTTTGTTTTTCGCATCTACATCGATGATCGTGCAGAGTTCATCCCGAAACATATAATATAATCTTAGCGGGTACTTTTTTTCAGGCAACATATTCGTCCTCCTTCATCAGGTGCTGCTGTCGGCAGATTATCTATGGAACTATAATACACTCTTTGGAAAAGAAATTCAATTTCCAGATTTTATTTCATGTTTTCATTGACATATGTATTTTATATTTACTTTCTCGCTTAAAAATCATATGAAGGATAGGGAATACTTCAAGATTTGTGTGTCAGTCCCTACAGGCTATAATGCTATGCACTTAAAAGCGGAAAATCTACAGGTGAAATATGCCGCAAAATGTTTTTACCAGATGAGAAATCTGAGGCTCTTTTTTTCTGAAACAGGGAATTTGGATTGCAGCATATGGATATGTCTTTGAAAAATGGAGGATTTGGTATGATTGTAGATTTTGATGATGTATTTAATAATAATGATGAGGGGCAACAGGTGCCACAGGAAATATTGAATTTTATAAATCAGGATTGATGGGCTTGCTATTTAATGGTATACTGTTAGCATAGAATAATTAATGAAGGAATAGTCAAAAATGAAATTTGAGTGGGACGAACATAAGAACTTTCTAAATAAAGAGAAACATAAGATTTCTTTTGAAACAGCAGCATATGTGTTTGACGATCCTTATTATATTGAGATGTATGATTTTGAGCATAGTGCTGAAGAGGATAGATATATTGCGATAGGGAAAGTTGGAGATGTATTGTTTGTAGTATTTACAGAACGAAAAGAAACAATTCGATTAATTTCAGCCAGACTTGCAACAAATGCAGAAAAGGAGCTTTATTATGACCAGAACATTAATTATTGAGAGTGGACAAAAACCTACGGAAGAACAATTGAAAGAGGTTGAAGAGGCGAAAAAAAGCCCAATTAACTTCGATGAGGATTGTGAGGAATTGTCGCCAGCCATGATGAAGGCATTTAAGAGTGCGATTGTGCAAAGAAATCGTAGGAAGAAGGCTTAGAAATTTGGGGGAAGAACCTTACCCCCAAATTCCCCCAAGAGCGGTTAAGAAGAGTAGACTATTGAACGGCTGGGAGATTTCCCCGTCGTTTTTTTATTCTTATCCAAAACTGTCAGAAAATTTTGAAACACAGAAAATATGTAAAAAATACACAAAATGGAATCTTGGAAATAAAGAAAACACGTTTAAACACAGAAAATAAATTGTGATATTTGCTGAAAATCTTTGAAACACAGAAAAATAATTGACAATAACAAAGATTTGGAGTACTATATAGGTACATCAAGAAACAACGTTTCCGGCCGGAAAACGGGAGATGCGAGAAGCAAAGAAACAGCAAAAGTGTAACTTATTTTTCAGGAAAGAAAAGGAGAAGAACATGAAAGCATTAGCAAGATATGGAAAAGAATTTGGCGGATATCGGATGATCGACGTACCGGAGCCGACATGCGGACCGGAAGACATTATCATTGAGATCAAGGCGGCAGCGATCTGCGGAGCCGATATGAAGCACTACAAGGTGGATAACGGTTCTGACGAATTCAATTCCATCCGCGGACATGAATTTGCCGGAGAGATCGTAAAGGTAGGCGAGCTGGTGAAGGACTGGAAGGTAGGACAGAGAGTCGTATCTGACAACAGTGCTCATGTATGCGGTGTATGCCCGGCCTGCGAACAGGGAGACTTCCTCTGCTGCGAGAACAAGGTCAATCTTGGACTGGACAACAACACATGGGGCGGCGGATTTTCCAAGTACTGCAAGGTTCCCGGCGAGATCCTGAGAATCCACAAACACGCAATCTGGGAGATTCCGGAGAATGTAAAATACGAAGAAGCCGCAGTGCTCGATCCGATCTGCAACTCCTACAAGGCAATCGCACAGCAGGCGCATCTCCTTCCGGGACAGGACGTGGTTGTATTCGGAACAGGCCCATTAGGACTCTTCGCGGTACAGGTTGCAAGGATCATGGGCGCTGTGAATATCGTGATGGTAGGTCTGGAAGAAGACACGAAGGTCCGTTTCGGTGTTGCGAAAGAACTGGGCGCTACCCATGTAGTAAACGGCTCTAAGGAAGATGTGGTAAAGAGATGTACCGAGATCTGCGGAAGAGATAATCTTGGCCTGGTTGTAGAGTGCTCCGGCGCAAACATCGCTTTGAAGCAGGCGATCGAGATGCTCCGTCCCAACGGCGAGGTGGTTCGTGTAGGTATGGGCTTCAAGCCGCTGGAATTCTCCATCAACGACATTACCTCCTGGAACAAGAGCATCATCGGACATATGGCATACGACTCCACTTCCTGGAGAAACGCGATCCGTCTCCTGGAATCCGGACAGATCAAGGTTCAGCCGATGATCACACACAGACTTGGGCTGTCCCAGTGGGAAGAAGGATTCGAACTGATGGCAAATAAAGAGGCCATCAAGGTGATCTTCCACTACGATTTTGAGGACTGATATCATGGAAAAAAAGTTATTATTGGCGCCGTCCATGGGATGCTGCGATCTGTACGACTTTGAGAATCAGGTCCGGTTCATTGACGAACATGCGGATTTTCTTCACATCGACATCAAGGACGGTAATTATGTAAAAACCTTCGGCGTAGGCCCCGACTTCATGACGGTTCTGAAAAAGGTTGTGAAAACCCCCATGGATGCCCACCTGATGATCCGGCATCCCCAGGAATACATAGAAGCCTGTGCCGAGGCCGGCGCGGAATATATCACACCTCATACGGACTGCATCGAGAGCGACGCGTTTGTAACACTGAACAAGATCATTTCCCTGGGATGCAAGGCAGGCATCGCCATGAATCCGGCAGCGCCTCTGGAAGGGATCCGCTATTATCTGCCGCTTCTGTCCAAGGTGACGATCATGATCGTGGACGCAGGCTATGCGGGACAGAAGGTGATCACGCAGATGTATGACAAGATCCGTACTCTGGTGCAGTGGAGAGAAGAAATGGGGCTGGATTTCCTGATCGAAGCAGACGGCTCCATGAACGCAGGTGTATACCGCCCACTGTATGAGGCGGGGGCAGATGTGGTCGTGTTAGGCCCACCGGCACTGTGGAACAAGGATCCGGATATCCGGAAGGCATGGGAGATCATGGAAAAGGAAGTGGAAGCGGAGCTTTCCTCCTGCACCAGATCCTGAAAAATAGAGTGTGTACGCGGAAGCCTGGCAAACAGGCTCCGGGTACGCAGGCTGTAAAAATACCATCTGAGAATACAGTTATAAAAAAGGATGAGAAAGAAAGGAAAATGAATTATGGCATCTAATACAAATTCAAAGAGCGTGAATATCGGTGCAAGACTTGACCGTCTCCCGAATTCAGGCTGGCATATAAAAATGTGGCTGGTATCCGCTTTTGCACTTCTGGTGTGCTGGTCAAACGGGATCGGCGGCGCGGTACAGAATATCCTTCTGAATGAGCTTCACTGGCTGGAGGAAGGAAGCGCGCTTCTGGCAATGTGGGGAACCACTTATACGGCAGGTCAGCTGTTCGGCGCCCTGGTCGGCGGACCGATCGGCGATAAGATCGGACGTAAAAAAAGTATCTTATTATATGAGATCATCCATATCATCGCCATGATCGGCGGCGCGATCTCACCGAATGTCACAGTACTGTATGTATTCAGGCTTGTACAGGGCTTCGGGCTGGGCGCACTTCTGGTCGTATTGTTTGCAGGATTTACAGAATATGTCCCGGGCCGGAACCGCGGGGTATGGTCCAGCCGGAACTCCTTCATCGGAAACTGGGCACACCCGGTCTGCAACGGAATCGCATTTGTGATCGCGCTGACCGGAATCAGCTATAACATGAACTGGAGAGTTCAGTACATGATCCCGTCCATCCTTTCCATCGTTGCATCCATCCTGATCGCAAAGAAATTCCCGGAATCTCCGAGATGGCTGGAAGCACAGGGAAGACTTGACGAAGCAGACGAAATCATGACAAGGATCGAAAAAGAGATCGAAGCCTCCACAGGCAAGCCGCTTCCGCCGGTAACAGAAGCTCCGAAGGAAGTAAAGCAGCTTCCATACTCCGCACTGTTCCGCGGAAAGCTGTTAAAGAGAACGATCGTCGGCTCCCTGGTACTGATCGGTATGAATACGATCCAGTATACTTTGATGAACTGGATGCCGTCCCTGCTGAGATCTTTGGGATATGATACTTCACAGTCACAGTTCATGACCATGTTCGGACTGTTCGGCGCACCATTCGGAATCTTTATCGCATCCCTGATCATGGATAAGATCCCGCGGCGTGTCATGGGCGTGATCCTGCTGGCAGGCATGGCGGTCTTGGGAATCATCACAGGACAGCAGACCGAGATGACGGCGCTGATCGTTTCCACCTTCTGCCTGAACACGATCATTTACATGTATGTATGTTATGCATCCGCAGTGTATGTTCCGGAGATGTGGCCTACATCAGCGAAGCTCTCCGGTTCCGGATTCTGTAATGCAATGGGCCGTGTCAGCAATATCTTCTTCCCGTTCCTTGTAACAAGTGTTGCAAGCTCCATGGGAAGCGGCGGAGTATTCGTCCTGATCACCATCGTAGCTGTGATCATCGCGGTATGCGTATTCATCTTTGGTGTGGAGACAAGAGGAGAGTCCGTTGAGGATATCGGAAACGTGGAATAAAAAACTGCGGTTAGCAGTCACAGAAAAATCAACAGTCAGATGCGTCAGGAACAGATCGTGAGGAGATGACATTGACTGCGAATATCTAAACTAGAAAGGAAGTATCGGATATGAAAAATACAGAGGCAATCCTGGTTGTTCCCGGGACAATGGAAATCAAAGACGCACCCGTGCCGGTGCCGAAGGACGATGAGATCATGCTGAAAGTGGAGTATGTAGGAATCTGCGGTTCCGACGTCCATGGATTTGAGTCGGGCCCGTTCATTCCGCCGAAGGATCCGAATCAGAAGATCGGTCTTGGACACGAATGCGCAGGAACCGTCGTACAGGTCGGAAGCAAGGTCACAAAGTTCAAACCGGGCGACCGTGTGAATATCGAGCCGGGCGTACCCTGCGGAAAATGCAAATACTGTCTGGAAGGACATTACAACATCTGTCCGGACGTGGACTTTATGGCGACACAGCCGAACTACAGAGGCGCATTGACCAACTATCTGTGCCATCCGGAGAACTTTACCTATAAGCTTCCGGAAAACATGAGCACCATGGAAGGTGCGCTGGTAGAGCCGGCCGCAGTCGGAATGCACGCGGCAATGGAAGGCGGCGCGAGACTGGGCAAGAAGATCGTGATCCTGGGCGCAGGCTGCATCGGCCTGATGACCCTGCAGGGCTGCAAGAGCCTTGGCGCTACCGATATCGTAGTTGTAGATGTAATGCCGAAGCGTCTGGAGATGGCAAAGGAGCTTGGCGCTTCCGCAGTCATCAACGGAATGGAAGAGGATACCATCAGCAGATGCAAGGAGCTGGTGGGAGAGCTGGGCGCGGATATCGTATTTGAGACGGCAGGCTCCCAGATCACCGCAAAGCAGGCTCCGCAGATCGTTGCAAGGGGCGGCAGGATCATGATCGTAGGAACGATCCCGGGCGAAGTGCCGATCGACTTCCTGAAGATCAACCGCGAAGTGACGATCCAGACCGTATTCCGCTATGCGAACAACTACCCGATGACGATCGACGCCATCGCATCCGGAAAATTTGATGTAAAATCCATGGTAACACATGTTTATGATTATCAGGATGTACAGAAGGCATTTGAAGAATCCGTACACTGCAAGAAGGATATCATCAAGGGTGTGATCAAGATTGAAGATGCCCAGTGACCGGACGTGCTGCAAAAGCACAGAAGTACATACAGGTTTGACATTTTACAGGGAGGATCATTTCCCAAAGCCGGGAAAATGATGGAAAAGAGACGTATCAGGGGTTTTACTTACCGCATACCCCTGGTACGGCAGACATAAATCAGACAAGATCAGGAGGAAGAAGAATGTTAGCAGATATCAGATATTGGGAAAAGAAAGCAACAGAAGGAAGATATGCCATCCCGCACTTCAACGTATGGAACGCGGAGATGCTCATGGGAGTCATGGATGCGGCGGAAGAGACCAAAGCGCCGGTGATCATTTCCTTCGGAACCGGATTTGTAGGAAATACTTCGTTTGAAGATTTCTGCCATATGATGGTTTCCATGGCAAAGAAGGCGACCGTACCGGTCATCACACACTGGGATCACGGCCGCAGCATGGAGATCGTGCAGAACGCATACAACCATGGGATGAACTCCGTGATGAGAGATGCTTCCGCATTCGAATTTGAAGAGAACATCCGCCTTACAAAAGAAGTGGTAGATTATTTCCATCCATTGGGAATCCCGGTAGAGGCAGAGCTTGGCCATGTGGGAAATGAAACCGTTTACGAGGAAGCGCTGGCAAGCTATCAGTACACAGATCCGTCCCAGGCGGCAGAGTTCGTAGAGCGTACAGGCTGCGATTCTCTGGCAGTTGCGATCGGAAATCAGCATGGTGTCTATACCTCTGAGCCGAAGCTGAACTTTGAAGTCGTAGAGAAGGTCAGAGATGCCGTAACCGTACCGCTGGTACTTCACGGAGCATCCGGGATCGGCGACGAGGACATCAAGAAGGCGATCTCTCTTGGAATCGCAAAGATCAACATCCATACAGAGCTTTGCCAGGCGGCCATGACCGCGGTTGCGGCAAATGTTGACAAACCGTTCCTGGAATTGGAAAGAGCCGTAAGGGCAGCAGTAAAGCAGCGTGCGATCGAAAAGATCGTGTTATTCGGAGACGACGGAAAGGCGGAATGATCGTGGAGAAAAAATTAGATGCGGTATGTGTCGGCGCTGCGATCGTAGATATTCCTCTGCAGCCGGTCAACCGGGATATGTTTGAGATCGAGTCCTTTCCTCTGCAGCAGATTTCCATGACCATCGGCGGAGACGCGATCAACGAGGCAACGATCATGTCCCGTCTGGGGCATAAGATCGGGCTGATGAGCATGGTAGGCAGGGATGCGGTAGGCAATTTTATCATCGAACACTGTGAAAAGAACGGGATTGACTACTCAGGCATCAAGGTGAGGGAAGGCATCGATACTTCCATCAACGTAGGACTTGTCACTGCGGACGGCGAGCGGACCTTCGTGACCAACCGCAACGGAAGCCTCTGGAAAATGACAATCGACGATGTGGACCTGTCCAGGCTCGGAGAGGCAAGGCTTTTATCCCTGGCGAGCATTTTCAACAATCCGCTGCTGGACTGCCGGGCACTGGTAAAGATTTTCCAGGAAGCAAAAGCGCAGGATATGATCATCTGCGCGGATATGATCAAGGCAAGGCTGGGGGAGACCCTGGATGACATCAGGGAAGCGCTTGGATATGTAGATTATTTCTTCCCCAATTATGATGAAGCCTGCCTCATGACAGAGGAAACAGAGTTGGAAAAGATTGCCGACAAGTTCCTGGACTGCGGGATACAGCATGTGGTGATCAAGACCGGCAGGAAGGGCTGCTATATCAAGAGCCAGGACGGCAGCGTGCTGGAGGTTCCGGCTATGAAGGGAATCACCGCGATCGATACCATCGGTGCGGGCGACAACTTCGCGTCCGGCTTCATCACCGCGATCCTGGAAGGAAAGTCTTTGAAGGAATGCGCGGAATTTGCAAATGTGACCGCCTCCATCAGCGTGCAGAGCATCGGGGCGACCACAGGAGTACAGAAGAGAGAGCAGGTTGACGAGAGACTGAAAGAATATTACGCACAGCAGGCATAGAAAGGAAAATAAAAATCATGAAAAAAATGAAGCTTGGCAGTACAGGTACGGATATCTCAAGAATGGGTCTTGGCACATGGTCCATCGGCGGCGGCCCGGCATGGGGCGGCGACCATGATCTGAAGGTGGTCGTGGATCTGATCCGCGAATGCCCGAAGTTGGGCGTAAACCTGATCGACACCGCACCTGGATATAACTTTGGAAACAGCGAGAAGATCGTAGGAAAAGCTCTGGAAGGGATGAACCGTGAGGACGTCGTGATCATTACAAAGTGCGGGATCATCTGGAATGACAGGAAGGGAAGCCTGTTCAACAAGGTAGGCGACACACAGCTTTACAAAAATCTTTCCAAAGAATCTATCCTGGAAGAGATCGACCAGAGCCTGGAGCGTCTCGGCACAGACTATATTGATGTATATATGACACACTGGCAGGCAGTGGAGCCGTATTTTACACCGATCTCAGAGACTATGGAAGTACTGAACGACCTGAAAGCACAGGGCAAGATCCGGGCCATCGGCGCTGCAAATGTGGATGTGAACCACATCAAAGAATACTTAAAATACGGCTCACTGGATATCGTACAGGCAAAATACAGCATTCTGGACCGCGGGATCGAGGAAGATCTTCTTCCGGTCTGCAAGGAAAACAATGTTACGATCCAGGCGTACTCTCCATTGGAAATGGGACTCTTGAGCGGAGCGCTTCCGAGAGATTACAAGCCGGTAGGGGCGCAGATCCCGAAGAAATGGTTCCAGCCGGACAACATGCAGAAGGCAATGGATATGATGGATCAGTGGAAACCGCTCTGCGAGAAATACGACTGCACCATCGCAAACCTGGCGCTTGCATGGATCCTTGCACAGGGCGAATTCATCAATCTGCTGAGCGGCTCCACCACAACAGCGCAGATCGCGGAAAACATCAAGTCCGCAGAACTGGAATTAGAGGCGGAGGATGTAGCATACATGCGCAAGCTGGCAGAGGATATTGATAAATAAGTTTTGAACAGCCATTCAGAATGGCAGTGAACAGGTCTGTGGCCTGCTGATCTGAATAGATATGATTTTGATATACTTACGGTCTGGCCTTCTGGCCAGGCCGATTTTAAAAAGCGGGCCGTTGTGTTGGATACACAGGCAAACAGGCGGCGGACCGCTTCCTGTCTGTCTTTCAAAGACGAAAAAATGCGCATTTTCGAGCAGGGGGTGTGTATTTCGAAGGAGGTAAAAATGCTTTCAAAGGAAAAAAACCTTGCAAATACTAAAGAGGCTGGTATATTATTAGATAGAGAGGCCTTGGGTATTGAGGACGAGGAAAGGGAAGAAAGCATGTCGAGTAAAGAAAGGCTGATGGTGATCAGGCAGAGTATCCAGAATATGAAGAAGGTTTCGGTTGCGGAGCTGAGCAAGCAGTGCGCCGTGACCGAGGAGACGATACGGAGGGATCTGGATAAGCTGGAGCTGGAAGGGGTTGTGACCAGGATTCACGGCGGTGCGATCTGGAACGCGGATGTTCAGAAGGAAAATGTGCATTTTTATAAACGTCTGACAAAGCATCTGAAGGAAAAGCAGAACATTGCGCGCAAGACCGCTGCATTGCTGGAAGGCAAGAATACGATCATTGCGGACTCCAGTACCACTGTCGTGGAAGCGCTGAAGCTGATACCGGATAACCGGGATGTGACGATCGTGACCAATTCCACGGAGGTATTCCGGGAATTTCAGCAGTCTTCTTTTAATATCATTTCGACAGGCGGAGAATTTAATAAAAAATCTTTGTCGCTGCAGGGGCAGCTGGCAAAAACAAATATAACCAAGTATAATGTGAGCATCGCTCTGATCAGCTGCAAGAGCCTGAACATTGAAAAGGGTGTCCTGGACTCCAATGAGAGCGAGGCGGAGATCAAAAAGCTGATGCTGGAGCAGGCGGAGGAGGTTGCGCTCCTCGCCGACCATTCCAAATTCGACCAGACCGCGTTTGTGTGCCTGACAGATCTGGAAAGTGTGAATTATATCATCACGGACAGACGTCCGGGCGACACGTGGATCCGATACTGCGAAGAAAACGGAATCCGGTTGATCTACTGATAGATGGAATCGCTCCTGAACGGGGCCGCTGTAAACAGAGTATTCTGTGAGCAGCGGCTCCTTTTTTGATACCATCGTATGCAGAAAGGCTGCCAGTGGCAGGCTTTCTGTATTCCTGTTTTTAAATCACATACCTGCTCTTTCTGTTTCGAAGTAAAATCTGTAATTAATTTCTGTTTGTCTTTGATAAATGCTTTAAAACAAAGATAAAAATACCAAAACAAAAAAATAATGCATAAAAATCTGTGAATAAAATTAGTCAAAACAACCAAAAATCTTTGAAATAAAGAAAATAGATTGACAAGTATCGAAGGATATTGTAAAATGAGATACATAAATTTAGTGCGTTATTGCCAATGACATGCGAAAAATATATGGTAAAAAGGGGGAAAGAGCACAAAATATTCGAATCGCAAATTGTTTTCGATCAAAAGAAGAATCCTGTATGCAATAGGATGATGAAACAAAAAAACAAAGAAAATCAGAAATTGGAAGGGAGAAGCTTAGGAGGATAGAAACACTATGGAAAATAAAAAGAAAGAAACTTCAATCGTAAAGAAGATGATACTTGCAGTGGCAGGCGGCTTTATTGCCGGGTTCCTGTGCCTGCTTTTGAGAGAAGCCTTGAACGGGAGCGGCAATGACGGTGTCTGGAAGGTGATCGATGCGATCCTGTTCCAGGACATCACCGCAACGCAGGGAATTGAAGGTCTTGGCCTCTTTTTCATCATCGGACAGCTGTTCATGCGGGGGCTGCAGATGGCCATCGTACCGCTGGTCATCACATCCCTGACCCTTGCGCTGTGCAGCCTTGCGAATCCGGAGAAGCTGGGACGGATCGCGGGAAAGACATTTATTACATATCTCTGCTTTTATGTGGTTGCCGCGACGCTTGCGGGAGCTGCGGCATATTTTGTAAAATCCATGGGATGGTTTGATGTCAACCTGCCGAGCGAGATGGCAACGGAGGCAGTCACCATGGACGGCTACAATCCTCTCGTAACCGTTGTAAATGCAGTGCCCTCCAATATCGTTTCCGCATGCTCCACCAACAACACGATCCTTTCGGTTGTCGTGATCGCGATCATCCTGGGATTATGTATGACCGCAATGGGAGAAAAAGCAGATCCGCTGAAAAAGGTGATTGAAAATCTGAATGACGTGGTCCAGATGTTTTTGAATTTCCTCATCAACAAGATCGCGCCGGTGGCGATCTTCTGCATGATTACAAGAACTTTGGCCGTATACGGCGTGGAGTATATCGGACCGACCCTGGTATGGATCGTGACGACGATCGTGGTAAGCCTTGCGCTGGTGGCCACGATCTATCCGATCGGTATCTTCCTCACCACACGGCTGAACCCGATCCCGTTTTTGAAAAAGTCCTTCAAGATCGGACTGTTTGCGGCGGCGACCAACTCATCCGCAGCGACACTTCCGCTGAATACGAAGACATGCACGGAAGAGCTTGGCTGCTCGGAGGAGATCAGCAGCTTCGTCCTGCCTACCGGTATGACCATTAACATGAACGGCACGACAGCCATGCACATGATCGCAGTCACCTTTATCGCTACGGCCGCAGGGATCAACGTGACGCCCGCTACCCTGGCGACAGCGGCCTTCCTGTCCATCTGTACAGCAGTGGGAACCCCGGCGATCCCGGTAGCGGGAACGACCATGGTGTATGTAGTCATGTCCGGCCTGGGAATGAGCTCAGAACTGTGTATGATCGGATATTCCCTTGTGCTTGCGATGAATTATCTGCCCGGCATGGCCGTGATCACCCTGAACGTGATCGGAGACGCGGCGACCAATGTGATCGTGAACTTTAAAGAGGGCGTGCTGAATAAAGACATCTACAACAAATAGAAACCTCTTCATTTAACCTATTGTTTTATGGGGTGTCGGAAAATGACTGTATATCTGCAATATATTGCGGACAAACGGCGTTTCCCGACACCCTCATTTTAAAAAGAGCACTCTCGAAAATTCACACTTCTTCCTCTGCATTCATCCGATACCCGACCCCCAGCTCATTATGGATATACCTTGCCGCCCCCGGCCGCTCGCCGAATTTTTTTCGGATATTCGCCATGTTGACCTGCAGCTTTTTCGTGCTTCCGGAATCGTTCCATCCCCAGATCACCTGGATGATCTCCGCATAGGTCATCACCTTCCCGGCCTGCTTGGACAAGAGAGACACAATATTGTATTCCGTCTGCGTCAGCTTCACCTCCTGCCCATCCACAAAAAGCCTTCTTGCGTCATAGTCGATCTCCAGCGCGCCCATATGAAATTTTCCCTGCAGGATGCTGCCGCGCTCCAGCCAGCGGTTGCTGTTTCTGAGGGCAGTCCGAATCCGGGCCTCCAGCTCCGCCGTACCGAAGGGCTTCGTCACATAGTCGTTGGCTCCCAGGTCCAGGGCTTCGACCTTGTCCTTCTCGTTGGACCTGGCAGAGAGTACAAGGACCGGAACAGAAGATTTTTTCCGAACCCTTTTCAGGAACTGGATCCCGTCCATATCCGGCAGTCCCAGATCAAGGATCACCAGATCCGGACAATGGGACTCGAAGAGCATCCAGCCGTCCATCCCGCTTTTTGCGCACAAGACATGGTAGCCGTGGGCTGACAGCACGGTCTTTACAAATTTCAGGATATTTTCTTCGTCTTCCACGATCAGTATTTTATATTTATTTCCGCTCATGATTTTCAAATCCTTTTCAATAGAAATCCCGGAGGATTTATGAAGCTGCCATTACATAAAACCGAAACAATGCTCCCCCGCCGGACAGATTTTCCGCATGGATCTCGCCGCCGTGAGCCTTGATGATGGTCGCGCACACGGATAATCCGATTCCCATGCTGCGCTTCTGATTGTCCACCGGCAGGTCTTTCTTCTCATAATAACCGGTGAAGATCGTTCCGAGCATCTCGGGCGGGATCCCGGCGCCGTCGTCTGCCACCTCAAACACGACCTTCTCTTCGTTTTTATACACGGTCAGAAGGATGCGGGTCATTCCTTTCGCATGGAACACCGCATTCTCCAGGAGGTTCCCGAGCACCTGCTGGATCAGGACAGGATCCACCGCAATGCACACGAACTCATCGGGAAGCGCAGCCTCAATGCGCTGGTCCGGAAATCGCTTCTGGAATTTGACGAGTACACTGTCGATCAGCTCTTCGAGCACCACGGAGGTCTTGATCAGGTTTACATCCGTACTGCCGATGCGGGTGACGGACAGGAGATTTTCGACCATATGGATGAGCCACTGGGCGTCCTCCCGGATTCCCTCCAGCAGTTCCATATGCTGTGTGTCTGTCAGCGATTCATAGTTCTCGATCAGGGCCTGGCTGGAGCCGTATATGGTCGTCAGGGGTGTGCGCAGGTCATGGGATACGGCCCGGAGCAGGTTGGCCCGCATCCGTTCCCGTTCGATCTCCGCCCGTTCCTTTTCCTGGCGCCGCAATTTGACGGTCAGGGTACTCGTGATCAGGGTCAGGCTGAGCATCAGAACGGCGGAAAACATATTTTCCGGGATACTGAAATTGAACCGGAAATAGGGAAAGGTAAATGCATAATTCATGCACAGCGCGCTGCACAGCGATGAGATGATCCCATATACATACCCCTGAGTGAGCAGGGAAACCAGGATGACTGCCAGGGCAAGTATCATCGGAACGAAAAAGGACGTCTGAAAATAAGTCTGTATCAATAAGCTGCATCCAAACGCCCCCGCCAGCAGCAGGAGCATCCTCAGGATATCAAAGCCGCACTGTTTCCATTTCATAGCTGTTCTCCTCATGTTTAGATATTTCTATCATACCACGTCTGCGGTTAAGAAATGGATAAGATTTCGCTCCGTTTCTTGATATGGTTTTTTCGCTCTGCTAAAATACGGTGGAAATCTAACAACAGCATTCCCGGAAATCCAGTGCGCAAAACAGGAAGTCCGGATCGAGGATTTTCGGGGGTGCTCAAAAAAGCAGGAGGACTTATGAACATACTGACGATCATCATACTTGGAATTTATATCATACTCGGCGGCGGCTCCACCATCGCGCTGACCGGATATATGTTTATTGTAATCGCGCAGAAGATCATCCGGAAGATCAAATACGGAACTTCACTGTACGCATAATTAATTTTTTTGCATTATCTTCCCGCATTTGGCACATAATACTTCTCATGAAGGTGAGGAGGAATCAGAATATGTATCAATATTTACCAATACGTGATGTGTACGCCAGAGAAATTCTGGATTCGCGGGGGAATCCGACGATCGAGGTGGAAGTACTTGCAGGAGAAAGCGTGGTAGGACGCGCGTCGGTCCCGTCCGGTGCTTCCACGGGAAAATACGAAGCAGTGGAGCTGCGGGACAAAGAAGCGCGCTACGGCGGCAAGGGGGTCCAGCGTGCTGTGGAGCATGTCAACGACCAGCTTGCGGGCGCGGTGATCGGGATCAATGTATTTGACCAGACGGAGATCGACCGGACACTGATCAAGACAGACGGCAGCGCAAACAAATCGAATCTGGGGGCAAATGCTCTTCTCGGCGTATCTCTGGCAGCAGCCCACGCAGCAGCAAGAGCGCTGCGCATTCCCTTATACAAATACCTGGGCGGTGTCAACGCGAAAAAACTTCCTGTACCTATGATGAATATTTTAAATGGAGGCGCCCATGCGGACAATACGCTGGATATTCAGGAATTTATGATCATGCCTGTGGGTGCGGAAAATTTTAAGGAGGGCCTGCGGATGTGCGCGGAGATCTACCAGTCTCTGAAATACCTTCTGAAGGAGAAGGGCTTAAGCACCGCAGTCGGCGACGAGGGCGGTTTCGCGCCGGATCTGCCGGAT
>CATLCV010000046.1 GCA_949893755.1 uncultured Lachnospiraceae bacterium
TGGTAGTATCTGCTGCACTCGGCAAATGTAAACGGCCGGATCTTCATCTGCGCGGTCCTTCTCCCGTATAACGGGCTCTGATAACCCAGTACCTGGTTCTCCATGAAGGAAAGGGAGGAGCCGCACAGAATGAGCATCAATTTGGATTGCAAAAACTTGTGGTCGATAAAGGATGCCAGCAGTGAAGAAATCCCGCCGTAGCAATTCGCCAGATACGGATATTCGTCGATCACAAGTATGATCCGCTCCTCCTTCGACATCCGGTAGATCAGCTCCAGCGCCTCATTGAAATCCCGGAACACGGTTCCAATCTCCACTCCCGTAAAGACGGACATGATGCTTGCGCTCAGGATCTCCAGGTTCTGCTTCTCGTTGGAATCAATCCCCGGATAAAAAACAGCCTTCTTGTCCTTGATAAACTCACTGATCAGGGTCGTCTTACCCACCCGCCTTCTCCCATAGATCACAACAAACTCAAATGCATCGCTCTGATACAGCCTCTCCAGCGTCCCCATTTCCCGTTCTCTTCCAATAAACATCCTGCCACCTCACTTTTTATATCACTTAGCCTGAAAATAGCTGTGCTATAATTAACTTAATCATAAATAAGTAAATCATATTTAACCTTATTATGGTATATTATAGTAAAAAAGTCAAGAAACTATTCTTATTTTTATGCATAATTATAAACTGATTTCTGCTTATTGACCTTGTAAATAAAACAGTGTATCATGAACTTAAAATTATATTTTACAGGGAGGTATCATCAAGGATGAATAAAACACGAAAAAAACAGTACATTGTCATCTTCTTTTTTCTGATCGTTGTTCTGTGTGCTTATTTTATGATTTCGGGTAAATTGACTGAAAGCCGCAAATTGGCCGATGAGCGCAATACCGATCATATTACATATGCGCAGTTTAAAACAGGACAGCAGGCAGCAATGACTGAGGCAGACAAGGAAAAAATGAAACAGGCCGACTTAGAAAGGAGTTTGCAGGAAGTGATCCAGTCCATCGTTGAAGGCAGCGATTCGCAGGTCAGTATCCAGGACTTCAACAGTGCTGACTTTTCCGCTTCTGCTGTTTCCGTAACCTTATATACCGAACAGGGAAATGACATCTCCCAAGAACAGCGGGACGGAATTGTAAGGACGATCGCCGGCAGCATGGAGGGTCTGCCCCAGAATAACATTACCATCAATATCAGTGCCCACGAAGCTTAACCAAAGACAGTGATTGAAATTATATATGATACGGAGCGCCGGATAAATCTGCCGCTCCATATTTATTTCTGCGAAGTAACGAACCTTTCTTACACGGATATTTGACGGCCGCCGTGAGAGTCAAAGCCCTGTATCTGTCCGCGGCAGCCGGTACTGATATTCGGTGATTTTTTCCAGCCCGTCCTCAAGCACCTGGTTGCCCAGATACCGGATGCTTCCATCCTCCCGGATCTGCATCGTCAGCACATGGCTCATGACGCAGTCTTCTCCCATGGCTTCGCAGACCGCGTCGATCGTAAGCGACGTTGTTCCGTCCGGATTTTCCTGAATCTCTCTCACCTCCGGGATGGAATTGCTGAACCGGTTGGCCATGTAGGTCAGCGGCCCTAACCGCTTCCATCCATAGGTCTGTTTTTCCCCGTCATATACCGCATACCTGGAAAGCTCTTCCGCGGTTACAGGCAGATATTCTGTGATCAGCATTTCAAATTCTTCTTTTGGGATCCCGTCCGCATAGGTTCCCAGTCCCATTGGCTTTTCATATTTTAAAGCGAACAAATACTCATACAGGCCGTTGTAGTCCAGTTCTTCCAGGTGTCCGGCGTCCCAGTTCGAGCGAAGCAGGTTGTTGCCCAGATACCCGATGGGAAGCAGGTATTCTTCCGCGATCCTTATGTACGCTTCCTCCATGGGCTTTACCCGGAGCAGGTTGTTGCCGTTCGCAAGCTCTGTCACATCCGGGTATTCCGGCATGCAGTATTCATAGGCAAACCAACCTTTCTCCGTGTATTTCCAGTCTTTGATCCTGTTGAGCGAGCTGTCTGCGACCGCCGGATCGTCTTTTGCGTTCCATGTGGATATTGTGTCGATCACATACAGGTCCGTACCGTCAAAAAGGAAACGGCTCCTGTTGATTCCTCCGCCTGCGGTGATATAGTAGAGCGTCCTTTCGCCTTCTTTTCCATCCAGGCATTCTTCCAGGAACTGTTCCATTTTCTCATAATTTCCCATGGTGTAGTGAAAGCCCGCGGCAGTCACGGGGCAGCCGGTCTCCTGCAGAGCTTCATACATTTTAGAAATGGATTCCCTGTCCGGCATAGGATTGAGAGAGTCCCCTTTGTCTGATCCCGCATAAATACTGCGGATCATCTCCATGGCCTTTTTGCAGTCGGCTTCTGCTTCTTCCTCTGCGGATTGCGAGAGCGGGAGGTTATAGCCCTTTTCCAACGCTTCCTCCATTCCAGATTGCTCCCGCCCCATAAATGCTTCTGTAAAATCTTCATCCGCATTGATATCTTCCTGAGCGTCCGTTACTACAGATTGAATTTTCTTATCTTGCACCGGGTCCGCTTTATGATCATCACTGCATCCGGTTGTTACAGACAGGGTCACTGTCAATATTATAAAAAGGATCATTCTGTTTTTCTTTTTGATCGTCATGCTGCCTGACCTCCTTTTGTTTCTGCCTTTGTATTTTTCATGTTGCCGCCGTTCAATATTTATACTCACGGCCGATGAAATCTGCTGTGAGTATCGCGCCCGCCGCAGCCGCAAAGCGACATGCTTCCTTATGCGGCCGTGTGCATCATATTATACTGTGCGGCAGATTTATCCGGCGCTCAGTATACTTAAACGCTACATATGCAGGATTTCTAAATTTTACAGCAGCAGAAAGGGGAAGTCAATATGACAGCAAAAAACCGCCCTGCATATCACAAATATGCAAAGCGGCTTTCTGCTGTCTTTCTATTTTCCAAAAATTTCCACCTGTTCGGTTGGATGCTCTGAAGAGTCTCAAACAGGATGTTCCTCAATACATTTCCCGTCACACCATATCTTCCATCCTTTGCCTTCATGATACCGGTTTCCTGTCTTGTCGTAAGAAACGGTGATCTCCTTCCCCTGGCACCGCACGCCTTCCAGCCTGCAGTAATCCCAGCCGGACGGGATCATCGGACGGACCCGGAGGCTTCCGTCCTCCTGCGGCTCAATCCCGACGATCTTGCTGATCACCAGGTCGCAATAGGAGGAATGGTTATAGTCCTTTCCCCGCTCATAGCCGCCCTTTTCCTCCTTCCAGCCCTGCTCCTGAAGGATTTTTCTGGAAAGCCATTCTCCGGTGAAAGGATCCAGGTTCTCATCCAGCCAGCAGATCTTTTCTCCGGTATCTGTTTTCCGGTAATGTGAATTTGTATAGATCCGAAAGAGTTCATGAAACTGCTCCGGGGCTATGCAGTCCTGCTCATAATCTTTCAGTACATTTGCCATGGCTCCCAGTGTCTGTGATGTAGCAAACGGCCAGGACGGCCCGTTCCACAGGCATTCGTGTTCTGCCTGGAACAGAAATGCCGGATGCCTCTGTTCTGCCGTTGTCGGACCGTACGGAGCCAGGAAGCCCTCCCGGTCCATAATCTGCAGCCATGCCTTTTCATAGCCGCCGTCCGGCAGGTGAAAGAACCACGGGATCAGCCCGATCTCCTCCCGGACATTTTTCTCCGCCGGGATTCCTTCAAAGCTCCAGTCCTCAACAGGCATGTCTTTTGATCTCAAGGGAAAGACCTTGAAAAATTCCGCCTGCGGATCCCACAGCTTTTCCTGCACCAACCGCCTGATCTCATCCGCCTTTGCCTCAAATTCCTTCTGGTGTTCCGTATCCCCTTTCTTTTCCGCGATCCTCGCGATCGCCCGGGCATCCGCATACAGATAGGAATTTAAGGTAGGTCGCAGCCCGTTTCCGCTGATGGAGTATTCCATGGCGTCCCGGTCGTCTACGGACCAGAATAATCCGCTCTCGTGACGGCTGCTTTTCTCCCAGCATCTATAATTTTCGATCAACTCTGGAAGCAATTCCACGGCAAGAGAAAAGTCCCCTTTTACCAGACAATATTGATAAACCGCATCCGCGATCCAGGTGCTGTATCCTTCCGTCAGCGGCACGTCCCCGCCGGTTCCTTCCCCTTCTCCGGGCCGGCCGGATGTACAGCCGGAGATGCATTTCCGCTCGGACAGGCTTTGTGTGCGGACCGTTCCGCTTCCCCGCATCCAAAAATAAATATAGTCCTCCAGATATTGTTCCCCATGCTTCAGCCAGCGCCCCTCATACAGGTGATGCCCGGCGGCACAGTTGATGGAATTATAGGCCCCCGCCCAGTAAACCGGAGGCAGAAATTCCGTAATGATATACCCTTCCGGAGTGGATTTGATGTGTTTTCGGTACACCCACCACCGGAAATAATAGATTTCCTCCATCTGCCGGTCAGGACATTCAAACAAGGGAACGTTTTCTTCCATCCACTGCAGCGCATGTGCATTGCTGATATGCTGAACATGCAGTTCCTCATCCTGCCTGTTAAATGTTTCCACATACTGTTTCATTTGGCTTTTATTTAACATTTTTATGCCCCTTATCCCTTCAGCGAGCCGTTCATCACACCGCCGATGATATACCTCTGCATGAACAGGTAGAATAAAAGCAGCGGCAGCGCGCCCAGCACCAGCATCTGGAACAGACTGGTCCAGTCCGTAGAGAACTGCCCCACGTTCCTGTAAATCTCCTGCAGTAAAACGTCCTTTTCCCGAACCTGCAGAAAATAAAGCGGCCCCATAAAGTCATTCCAGATCGTCAGAGAGTTCAGGATCGCCACGGTTGCCACGATCGGCTTCATCAGAGGAAAATCGATCGTCCAGAAGGTCCGCAGTGTCCCGGCCCCGTCAATCCTGGCAGCCTCCTCCAGCTCTACAGGAATGGTGGAGACAAAATTCTTGAACATAAATGTAGCAAACGGGATATTGCATGCAATGTCGATCAATATGACCGAGGCCAGGTTGTTCATCAGCCCCATCCCCCGGATCAGCCTGTACAGTCCCAGGATCGACATCTGATAGGGGAACAGCATCCCTGACAGTAAAAGCGTAAATGTGAATTTGGATAGTCTTCTGTTTCCCTTCCGGTTCAGTACATAACCGCACATGGCCGAGAAAATAATGATTCCGACTACCGAGCAGACCGTAATGATCAGCGTATTGCAGAATGCCCTTGGATACTGCATTTTCTGGAACGCGTCCGCGTAGCCGCTCAGGTCAAAGGAGGACGGAAGCGCCATGGGCGCCGCCGTTGCCTCCGCTGAGGTCTTGAAGGTCGTAACGATCAGATAGTAGACCGGTATCAGCACGATAAGCATCAGGGCTGTCATAAAGATGTATTTCAGTATCAGCTGTGTCCGTTTCTTCTTCGTCATTGTCCCAGCCTCCTTTCCCATTTTCCAAATAATCCGAGCAGGATCCCCGACAAGATCATACTGACGATCAGGAACATGATCCCGAAGGAGGACGCATAGCCATAGTTTCCTTCCGAAAACTTGGCAAACATCAGCGACAGAATGGTATCGGTCTTGTGGGCCGGTCCGCCGTTTGTCATGGACAGGATCACGTCAAAGACCTTCAGCCCGGAAATAATGCCTGTCACCAGATTGGTCTTGATGGCCGGGGCCAGCCCCGGAATCGTAATATGCCAGAATTTTCTCAGTGTCGTCGCGCCGTCTATGGATGCCGCCTCATACAGGTCATCGCCGATGCTCTGCAGATTTCCCAGATAGATGACCATAGACCAGCCGAACCACTGCCACACCTGGGTAAAAATGATACTGGCAAGGGCCAGCTTTCCATTTCCCAGGAAATTCACGGTGTCAATGCCGATCCGGTTCAGCATCTGGTTCACCAGCCCAAAATCTCCGGCTGATAAAATATATTTCCATAAATATCCCACGACCAGGGTACTCAGAACCGCGGGGCAGAAAAAGGTTGCCCGGAAAAAGTTTCTTCCCTTAAACTTCGTATTCAGGACTACCGCCACCGGGAGAGAGATCAGATTCTGCAGGATGACCGTAAAAAACGCATAGATCAGGGAATTTTTGATTCCTCCGAAGATCATGGTGTCGGAAAATAATTTCTTGTAATTTTCCAGTCCGCTCCAGGTAATATCCGGCGAGAAGTTGGTCCAGTTGTAAAAGCTGTATTTGATCGTAAAGATCAGGGGTACTATAAAAAATGTAACAAATACGGCTACCGCCGGAACTGCCATCAGAATATACGGCAGTTCCTTATTCTTTGTTTTCATCGCATACATACTTCACGCCCCGCTTCTTACTCGTAGCGGATGGAATCCGCCTTGCTGTCCAGAGCCTTCAGGAAATCCTCCACGCTGAGCTCCCCGGATACCAGCCCCTGCACCTGCGCGTTCATCTCGTCGATCATGGACATGGACGGCATATTGACGCCCCATCTGTCCCAGCAGCAGGCAATCTTGCCGGCATTCAATACATCCTCCACATCGGCATATTCCTCCGGAAGTCCTGTGGAAACGCCCGCTTTGTAGCTGCTTCCTCCTGTATTGGCATCCACGAACGCCTGCTGTACCTCTACGCTTGCCAGCGCTTCCATGACCTTCTGCGCGCCGTCTTCATTTTTTGTATTCGCATTGATACCCCAGCTTGCCGCCGGTCCTCCGATCAGATACGCGTCGTCTTCATCCGGCCCCAGGAAGGGCATTACGCCGAAGGAAAGCCCTGCGTCCGTAAAGGTCTGATACTCCCACGGACCGGAATAGTACATGGCCGCTTTTCCTGTCGCGAAAATATCCTTCGCCTGCTCAAAGGATATCCCCACCATTTCCGGGGTGATATAGCCGTTGTCTACCAGCTGCATCCAGTTTTCCAGCGATTCGTCCATATTGCCGGACATGGTCTTTTCCCCGTTTGCAAACGCGGTATCGAATTCCATGCCTTCTTCGGTGTAGAAATTGCTTTCCAGATAGCCGCATAATGCGTGGAGTCCGTTGTCCCCATCCGCAAGCCCCAGGGACAGCGGCTGGATCCCTGCGTCTTTGAGTGTTTTGCATACATCCAGGAACTCGTCAAAGGTCTTCGGTGTTTCGGTGATATTGCATTGCTCAAAAAGCTCCTTGTTGTAGAATACCCCCGCAAACCAGCCGTAGCAGGGGATGCCGTAATTTTTGCCGTCCATTTTGCATAACGCCAGCCCTTCTTCGCTGAATCCGTCCACCAGCCCGGTATCCGTAATGTCTTTCAGGTTTCCCGCCTTGATCCTGGCCGGGAAGTTCGCTCCGTCCGCGATCACATCCGGCCCCTCTCCTGCCGCAAGCTGGGTGCTGAGTACGTTGTTGTAATCCGAATTGGTAATGTAGGTATATTCCACCTCATACTCCCCGTCCAGCTGCCGGTTCACTTCATTGAGTACGCCTTCCATAATATCTTCGGTATACCAGCACATCATCGTGACCTTTTCCCCGGACTTTGCCTCCCCATCCTCCGTATCGGCGCCGGAGCCTGACGCCCCGTCTTCATTGCTTCCTCCGGAACAGCCTGCCAGCAGGGCCGCCATCATTGTCACACTCAGCAAAATACTTACCAGTTTCCTTTTCATACCTTTTTCTCCTCTCTGTGGATTCTGTAGAGCTTTGTTATTTGCTATGATTTTATTGTAAAGAATTCCGCAAAGGTTTCCTATCCAAAAAATCTTAAATACATATCGATTTTCTTAACTGAATACACAAGAGTTTCCTAAAGAATAAAAAAGGCCCCTGAGGATTCCCGCGCCCCATGAGCCTCCTGTACTGACCTGTCTTTCTTGTACTAAGGTCAGTTACTCAAATCCCGCATATTCAGTTTTATCACTGATACGGTACCGGATTCGTCCGCCCGGATCGTAAGTCCGCACTGTGACCCGTACAAAAGCTGGATCCGCTTATGTACATTCTGCGTGCCGTATCCGTAATTCTCGATGGGAAGCACCGCACTGCCGATCTGTTCATACAGCGTCTTTCCATTATCAAACACCTCCAGATACATCCAACCCTCTTCCTGCCGGATTCTGACCCGGATCCTGCCCTTGCCCTCGGCCAGCTGGTCAATCCCATGCTCGATCGCATTTTCCACTAAGGGCTGTAGAATAAAGATGGGGACAATGCAGTCCAGCAGCTCTTCCTCGATCTCATATTCCGCGTCAAATTCCTGCTCATGCGCAATGAGCTGGAGGTTCATGTATGCTTTGATATTCGTAACCTCAACAGACAGCCGGTCTATATTATTTCCTTTATTGAGGGCAGTCCGGTAAAAAGAAGCCATCTCCGTCGTGATCTCTGATATCCGTTCCTCCCCGCATTCGATGGCGAGCCAGTTGATGGCAGACAGATTATTATATAAAAAATGAGGGCTGATCTTGGACTGCAGCAGATTCAGTTCCAGTTCCTGCCTTTCAATCTCCTTCGTATACACCTGACGGATCAGCTGTTTGATCTTATTTAACATGCTCTGCATGCTCTCTGCCAGGATATTGATCTCCCGGATGTCAGAGTGGGGGATCACCGCGTCAAAGTTACCGTCCTGCACCTTATTGACTTCATCCACCAATGCGGACAGATCCCGCGTCAGAAATCCGGAAAGCAGGTGAATGCAGAACCAGACCGCCAGAAGCACGGCGCAGATGACCGCCATAGGCATCCACAGGCTGACGATCGCGTTCTGACTGTAATATCTCTGGTCGATCTTATATGAGATCTCCCACCCAGTATGAGCCAGTGCCCTGCTGTCCTCAAATCCCCAGCGCACCTCCCTGTCCTCTGCGTTTTGTCCCAGCTTTGCGGAGAAAAACTGGAAAATGACATCTCCGCCGTCTTTCAATTCAATCCGAACCGGAGTCTGCTGGAACATCTGAAAGCTGTTTTCAAAGGGCTCCCGCTCCAGCTCCGCAACCACTACCCCGAGCGTCTTTACCGGATATGAGGTCGCGATCTGCCTTCCGATGAACATGCTTCCGTCCTGCTCCCACCAGTAGATATCTGAGGTTTCCAGAAGCTCCTGATACCAGCTTTCCCCGGAAATCTCCTCTGAATTTTTGATCAGGTTGGTATCGATGTGAAAGGGTTTATCCGAATAGACAGAAACCTTTTTGTAGTACTGGTTTGTCAGCACCACGTTGTATAAAACCGGTCCTACGTTTTTCAGCGCCTGGTTCACCTCAATGTAACGGTTCTCATCCATTTTCAGAAATTCCTGCAGCGTATAATTGCCTGCCAGATACCGCAGGGAGCTTTCGCACTGCTCCGCCCAGCTGTCCAGGGCAGCCCGGCTCTGTTTTACCAGGTTGGAGCTTTCTGTCATCCTCTGGTCCCGGACGTATTTGTAAGAAGAGTAAAAAATAAATCCGCCCAGGCTCAGTACCGGTATCAGGATCACGATCACAAAAGCGATCCTGAGCCGGCCCAAAAACGATCTTCTTTTTTCTTTATTCATTTTGAAACGCACGCTCCCTGTACTTGACCGGACTGCTGCCGACATGGTTTTTGAACAGTGAAATAAAATAGGATGCATTCAGATATCCAACCTTTTTCGCCACCTCGCCCACCTTCATGTTGGTCGTCGTCAGCAGCTCCTTTGCCCGCTCGATCCGATACTGCGAAATATATTTTACCAGCTGCTGCCCTGTCTCCGCCTTAAACTGGGTGCTCAGATAGGCAGACGATATGGAAAGCTCGTCCGCGATGGAGGACACGCTCAGGGTACAGTCCTGATAATGGTCATGGATCCAGACCTTTGCCAATGACACCAGCCGGTTATTGTCATGCCGGCTCCTGTCCGCGTCTGCCAGGATATCAATCAGGCACAGCACGGCCTCCTTTACCTGTAGGATGGAATGGGAGCCGTAGATATCCTCCACCACCTTCATCAGACGTTCCTGGCTGTGCAGGAGCTCGCAGCACTGCTTGATCACCTCGGAAAAATTGTATTTGATATAAATGGAGCTGAACCCCATATTTTTTTCTACATATTCAAATGCTTTTGCAAACTCTCCCTTCATCCCTTCAAAATCGCTCAGCCGCGCGCAGGTCAGTATTTTTTTGAAATAAATATCCAGCATATCGCTTTCTTTTTTCACAAAGCTGCCTTCATCGGACAGAAAATAGGTACTCTCCGAAACAAAAAACTGATAATCCAGCTGTTCCCGTATTTTTTCATACTGGATTTTTAATTCCGATATATTCCGGCATTGGTCCCCCACCACAATAAACAGCTCGGACTGATATTTTCTCCTGGACATCTCGATCAAACGGTCGCAGGTCTCTCCGGCCTTTCTGGAGGTCGGAAACAGCTCCGGCTTTGCCAGGATTAATGTCTGGCTGTCATCCTTATTGATCACAGCCGCGCTGCTGCCGAAGATCTGATCGATATCCTCCTCATAGCTTTCCCAGTATTTTGAAAACAGCCAGGAATAGCTGCACAGTACCACCGGCACCAGGCCGCCCTCCTCAAAAAGCGTTTCCGCTTCCTGCGCGTTCTCCTCCGACTCCGAATCCAGATAGCGCAGCAGGTGGCGGTACAGCCTGTCATTATCCGCACTTTTCAGCTTTCGTTTCAGTTCTTCACTTTCCTTCAGATGCCGCGCCTTTTCCTCGCACATGGAAAGCACCTTGTCAAACAGCTCCTGAAATTCCCCGCGTTTGATCGGTTTGAGAAGGTACTGCACCACTCCCAGCGCAATGGCATTCTGCGCGTATTCAAACTCGCCGTATGCGCTGTATATGATGCAGATGGGATCCCATCCGCCCTTATGCACTTCCTTGATCAGGTCGATCCCGCCCAGAAATGGCATCTTGATATCTGTCAGAAGGATGTCGATGTGCGTGTGCTCAAATACTGCCAATGCCTCCCTGCCGTTTGCCGCCTGGACAATTTTCAGGTCGTATTGGAAATGCCTGAGCAGCTTTTCGATTCCTGTACGTTCATTCCGTTCATCATCTGTGATCAGTATCGTGTACATCTCATTCCACCTTTACTCTTTTGCGCCGGGAGCGGATCCTGCAAAAGATACACTCCACGTTACAGAATAATCGTAGCATGAAATGATTTTCTATTCAAGAAGTTTTATATTTCAAGCGTGCGTCCTGTTGTGTTTCTTTCGGAAGTATAATATAATAAACAGAAAATTGAACATCCGAACTATTTCAGATGATAGGGCTGGAAAGGAGTCGGAGCTTATGGAAAAACGGCAGGAATATTTTCTGATGAACAGAGATGAAAAAGTAATGCTGTTTACATCTGAGAAAAATGAATATGGAGAAGTATTGCTGGAAGAGCAGGAGGTTTTCGGCATTTCGCTCCCGCCGGGATTTGAGGATATCCAGAGTTTTATCGCGCACCGGCAGGCTCCGAAGCACAGGAAGCACATCCTGAATCTGCTGCGCCGGGCAGGATGCGAGGATCTGGAAGGATTTCTCCGGGTGTCAAAGGCGTTAAGCCTGAATGATACTTTCTGGGTCAAACCCGCCAAGAGCCGATTGTGCTGGAAAGAAGTATCGCTTTACCAAAATGATTTCAATGAAGTGATCGCGCAGATTGCGTTTGACGGCGGAGATTATGAAACCGATTTTTCCTCCACATCGCCGGAATACGGGACAGACGGATTCTATGCAAAATGCTGGATCCGCCGGAAAGAGCCACAGAATGGGCCGGATTCGTCACAGAGCGCACCAGGCCAATCTGCGTCCTGCAATATATACTTGCTGAAAACCGGATCCGATACCTGCGGGATTGAGCCATTTTCCGATTTTTATGCTACGCAGCTCGCGGAGGTGATCTGTCCGGAGGCGGTACATTATGAGATCGGAGAATGGCATGGAAAGATTGTTTCCTTTTGTCCATTGTTTACATCCGAAGCAAAAGGGTATGTTCCGGCAATAAAAATGTTAGATGGGCGGAAACATAATAAAATCTCCTATCTGATGGAATATTTTTCTGAAATAGGGCTTGAGGATGCGTTCCGCAGAATGATCGTGCTGGACGCACTGATCATAAATGAAGACCGCCATGCGGGAAATTATGGCTTCACGGTGGACAACCGTACACAGGAAATTCTTGGTATGGCGCCGATGTTTGATCACAACCGCAGTCTTTTGTACGGCTGCAGATCGCCGGAGGAAGTACCGGAGTATCTAAAACAGCAGCTTCCAAGAATTGGGACGGACTTTAATACCGCGGCTCACAGCCTGCTGACCCCGCAGCTCAGGCAGGAATTGCTGAACCTGAAAGGATTTCATTTTCGGCGGGATGGGGAATTTGATCTTCCGGAGGAGAGGATGCTCATGCTGGAACAGGTTGTAAACCGCCAGATCTTCAATATTTTAAACGGAACCAGCTTGTATCATTACAGGGCGTAAAATGATTGCTTATCAATAAACCGATCAAAGGAAGTGGCAAAAAAGCAGAAAAAATGCCTGCCAATCTATGGATTCTATAAATTGGCAGGCATACGTTACGGCTTGATCCGCCGGATTTAACCATCGGATTTCGGCTTTCAATCATTCTATTTTAGATGCATTGCCGCTTCTATATTTCAAAAATCTTTCTCTGAAATTCCAAGGCCTTTTTCGCATCTTCATCCAGGGCATTCTCACTGATGTCCGGCACAATCTCACGCCATACCTTAATGTCCTTTCCAACCTGGCCGCCCGGCATTACAAATGGTTCCATAACGACTGTGCCGTCATAATGGATTTCCTTAAGAGCATCACCGATCACTTTCCATGGCATACGACCTGTCCCGGGTACCATACGGTTGCATTCTCCTGTGTGAAAATGTCCCAGCAGTTCACCTGCCGTACGAATTGCATTACTGATACTTTCCTCTTCAATATTCATATGAAAGGTATCCAGCATCACCTTCACATTTCCTGCTTCCTTTTCCAGTTCCCTCACACTTTTTACAAACCTTGTTCCTTCCTCAGAAGTATTGATCACATGATTTTCAAAACGGTTCAGACATTCCAGCCCCAGCGTCCTGATCCCATATTGGGCCGCTGCTTTTCCCATCTTGGCAATCCCTTCGATTCCTCGTTCCCAGTCCCCTTTTTTATCGAGCGTACCATGATAGTCAACCGGCCAGCAGGAGTATAAAGCGCCTCCAAGAAGGTCTGAACCGATTTCCTCCATACGTTCAAAAAGGTCTTTGTAAAATTCCAGTGCATGCGTCCGAACCGAGGCATCCGGAGATGCTATATTGTTTTCCGGAGCCGGTCCATATCCAACTGTCAGTCTTATCCTGTTCTCCTCCGCACATTTTCTCACTTCTCTCAGCTGATTTTTTGTATATCCAGGCAACGGGCCTGCCGCAATCTCTAAAATGTCAAATCCCAGTGCTGCCGCTTTCTTTATATAATACTTGTAATCTCCATCCCACTCATGCTCCCAGTAAGCATAATAAATACCATGCTGCATTTTTTCAGTTCCTCCTTTTTGTCAAGACTTTTTCCTGCTGGACCTTCGCGAAATCTCCACATTGAACACAAGAACCAGAAGCAATGCCGCCCCCCAGATCAAGTCTCTGTAATAATTGCTGATAGCCGGAAACTGATTCAGGTAGGAGGAAAGCAGCTGCAATATAATAACCGCAAACGCAATCCCGGACATTTTGCCGGCTCCTCCGTTGGGATTAATGCCGCCAAGGACCGCAACTAAAATTGTCTGCATTGTATAGCTGGTTCCAAAATCCGCTTTTGCGGAATTGAGCCGTGACAAGCTGATCAGCCCGGCGATCCCTGCCAGAAGTCCTGACATCATATAACATTTTATAATGGTTGCATTCACATGGATTCCCGCAAACCTGGCTGCCTTATCACTTGTCCCGACCAGGTAGGCTCTCATTCCGAACTTTGTCTGTCCCATTATGAACGCCAGCACCGCCGTACATAATATAAAAATGATAAAAGGAAGCGGTATATTTAAAATCGTAAGGCTCGACAGCAATTCGATCTCTCCATTTACAGATACGGTACTTCCGCCGGATAATACCACGGAAATCCCCATAAACAATTCATAACTCCCCAGCGTTGCAAGCATCGGCGGAATATGGAAACGGCTGATCAGGATACCGTTAAAGGTTCCGCACAGTGCACCTGTGCAAAGAGCCGCCAGACATCCAAGTGCGACATTGCCCGGCATATTCGTTTGGAAAATGAGCCCGGCACAGATTCCGCTCAGATTTGCCACGTACACGGTAGAAAGATCAATTCCGCCGCTCAGCATGCAGATTCCCATTCCCAGCGACATCAGTCCGTATTCTGTCAGCTGCTTTCCAATAGACTGGAAGTTGCTTAGATTCACAAATGCGGTTGATTTTGTAACACCTGTTATGATCAACAGCACGATCAGAATGACCATCAAGCGTCTTACATTTTCATCAAAAGGAAGTTCTCTTTTCTTTTGTTTCAATATCTTTTCCATGTTATGCCTCCTTTTTCCTGCGTACTGCAAATGGATTGCCGGCTCTTTGCGCCTGCATCGCTGAAATTGCTGTCCCGACGATAATAATTGCTCCGATCACAACCTTTTCCCAATATACCGAGATACCAAACATGATCAGGCTGTTGCTTACCATAGTAAGCAGAAATGTTCCCAAAAGACATCCTCGCAGCGTCCCTACTCCTCCGGACATCCTGGTTCCTCCCAGAATGACTGCTGCAATCACCAGCATCTCTGCCCCTGCATATTCATTCGGCATATAAAAATAAGACATCATTGCATAACATAAGCCTGCGATTGCCGCAATCCCTCCATTGACTACAAACACGCCGAAACGTACCTTCCTGACATTGATGCCTGCCCGCTCCGCGCTGACCTCGTCTCCTCCCAATGCGTATACGCTTCTTCCGACCATCGTATAATTCAAAATAAAATATGCGATCACATAAAGCACGATCATAATGATAAATGTCCCCGGCAATGCGGAACCCAGGCCGGATTCCTGATTTTTCACCGTCGCAATATTGATCTTGCTCAGCGCATACAGCTTCTCCGGCAGCTCCGTGCGGCCTGCTTCAAATGCGCCAAACAATATTCCGCTGCAGATCGAGGAGGTTCCCAGTGTTACGATCAAGCTGTTAAAGCGGTACTTTACTATAAAGAAGCCATTGATGCATCCGATCAGGCATCCAGTGAGGACGGCGATCAAAAAAACCGGTACAACTCCAAGATTCCATGCATTTCCAGCCATAACCGATATATATGCGGACAATGCCGCAATCAGCGGAAACGATACATCCGCGCCGGTACTTACAAAGCTTAAAAGCGCACAGACCGCGTAAATTCCCGGTACGATCATGGACCTTACAAGATCCATAATATTATTGCTGGTAAAAAACTGTCCGGATCGAATCTGAATGATTACTGCAAATACAATGATGATACAAAGGATATAAAACTCTGTCTGCCTGACTGCCCTCTTAATCTTTTTATCCATTTTTCCTTCCTCCTAAGCGGTCACTCCGTACAAATTCTCGTTATTCAGATCCTCTCCCGTCAGCTCTCCGGAAAATTGTCCTGCTTTCATAACGATTGCCCTGTCACAGAGTGCCGAGACTTCCGCTACATCATCTGAAACGACCAGAATTGCCATCCCGGTTGTTGCAAGTTCTCTCAAAAGCTTATGGATGTCATATTTTGCCCCAATATCCACGCCTACTGTCGGCCCGTTCAGGATCAAAACCTTCGGTTTTGTTGCCAGACATCTGGCCAATACTACCTTTTGCTGATTACCTCCGGACAGTGTAGATACCGGAAGCGTATGATCCTTCGTAGCAACTCCGATATCATCCACCCAGGATTGTGACAATGCCTTTTCGTCCTCCTCCTTTAAAAAGCCTGCTGATCCGGCAAGATCATCCAGACATGTGACCGCGATATTTTTATAGATAGGCTGAGGCAAAAACAAACCTTCCGTAAGCCTGTCCTCCGGTACTAAAGCAATTCCGCATTTCTGAGCATCTGCTACGGAATCCAAATGAACCTCTTTTCCTTCCACAAAAATGCTTCCTGAAAATGGCCTGAGCATTCCAAACAATGCCAGACTCAACTCTGTACGGCCGCTTCCCAGCTGTCCGACAATTCCCAGGATCTCTCCTGCCCGCAGATCAAAACTGATATCCTCAAATCCGGGAGCCGACAGGCTGCTGATCCGCAGCAAAGAGTCTTTATCCTCAAAACTCTGGAGCTTCTTCTCCGGAATTGCGTCAAAATTTCTTCCTGTCATATAATATGTAAATTTTTCTTCATTCATCTCCTGGATCGGACAGCTATGCACATTTTCTCCGCTTCTCAAAATAGTGATACTGTCGGAAATCTCAAATACTTCATCCAGCTTATGTGAAACAAACAGGATCGTAATCCCCTCTTCTTTCAATTCGCTGATGATTGCAAACAGACGTTTTACTTCCTTACTTGTCAAAGCAGTTGTCGGCTCGTCCATGATGATTAATTTCGCATTATGTAAAAGCGCCCGGGAAATCGCAATCAGCTGTTTATCTGCAACCGGCAGAGACTCGACTCTTGCATCCAGATCCACATCAAAATTTATTTTTCTCACTGCCTCTTCCGCAATTTTTCTGTACTCTTTCTTGTTTACAAATTTCTTCTTTTCCGCAAGTACCTGGTTGAATGCCAGGTTTTCCATCACTGTCAGATTGGGAAATATGGAAAAATCCTGATAAATCACCTGAATTCCTGCCGCAATCGCATCTGCCGGTTTCAGATTCGTATATTCCCTGCCGTCAATCTCAATGGTTCCCCCATCCGGCTGATAAAATCCGGAGATCACCTTGATGATCGTAGACTTTCCGCATCCGTTCTCCCCGGCCAGACAATGTATTTCTCCCTTTTTTATGGTCAGATCCACTCCCTTGAGCGCATGGACACCGCCAAAGGATTTTCTAATCCCCTTTACGCACAGCACATTCTCATTCATATCATCGCCACTTCCTTTCAAAATAGCTTTTCAGACTGGGCGGCCTGTATATGGCCCGTCTCCCATGTACCAGGCCGCCCGAAGACGATACAGAAACCCTTGCCGCCGGCAGATTTTCTGTATACAACGAGATCCAAATGTTTAAAAATCGTATTCTTCAATATTGTCTTTTGTTAAGATCAGGGGGGCATCTCCCAGGAGGCACCTGTTCTTTCCTTCTACCATCTTAACACTTTGATACCCCTCGCATCCGAGATCGGATCCCTCGCCTACTTCTTCACCGCTCAGCACCTGGTATGCCACATTGCACATCGCATAGCCGGCCAGTGCCGGATCCCACAGGCATACCGAATCAATGGTTCCGTTATTTACATAATCCTTACATGCATTCGGTGTCCCAACGCCTACGATGGATACCTGTTCTGAAAGTCCTAATTCCTCCACAGCCTGTGCCTCTCCCAAAATATCAACCGATGCAGCGCCGGTAAATCCTGCAAGAGCGTTATTTGCCTTTAACAGCTCTTTTGCTTTCTGATACGCCGTGTCTACCTTTTCAGAGGATTCCGCCGATGGTACGGTATCGTTGATCAGCTGCATATCCGGATAGTTTTCTTTCTGATATTCATATTCCGCATTGGAATATTCCATGTGGGTCGTAGATGTCGTATATGCAACCATCTGCGCATAATCTCCCGTTTCCCCCATTGCCTTCGCAAGCTCCTGCATCATGGTCTGCCCAAAGGACTCCGCCGTAAATGCCTCCACATCGAAGAGTGTATTGTTCAGGTCAGAGGCTTCGTGACTGATCACTACGATTCCTTTTTCCATTGCGCTTTTCAGCACAGATTCTAATGCGCCGGGATCTGTTGGAACGACGCAGATTGCATCTACCCCCTGGTTGATCATATCCTCAACCAGCTGAACCTGTGAGGCCGCATCTGCATTTGCCGGTCCTTTCTGTATTACATTCACAGCCATCTTTTCCCCAAACTCATTCACCCCTGTTTCCATACGCTTAAACCAATCTGAGGTTCCGTCTTTTACTACCACGGCAATGGTGTATTCCGAAGAATCTTTTTCTGATTTATACTGAGCTGTGTCAAATAAATCTGCCGATACTTCCGTATTTCCATCATCCGATGATGTCCCTGAAGTAGTACCGCAGGCAGCCAGACCAATGATCATAGATACTGATAACATAATTACAAATAATTTCTTTTTCATAAGATACCTCCTGTTTTTATTCCACGTTTCTGTGTCTCTTTTCCATATCCTCATTTGTAAGTCCCATCTCATTTTTTAACATCATTACGATCACGTCAAAAAATATCAAAAGCGCCTGTTCAAACTGGTTTCCCATCATCTGGGCCGTCGGTACATATTCCTCTTCCGAATGGTATACCGCTTTATATGCCATCGCCGGAACTTTAACTACCGCATCCGCGATCGAAAGCAGGAAGCCTTCTGATGAGGGAGTTACCAGTAAAAGGTACGCGCCTTCCCTCTTCGCATTTCCGCAGATTGTATTCTCATGCGATACGTCCGCACTGCCGCAGGCGCAGATAAATAAATCGCCTTTTTGAACCGCCGGAGTCGTATCATCCCATATCCAATGCGCATGTTTTCCCAGATGCATCAGCCGCATTGCAAATGCCTTTGTAGAAATGCCTTCTCTTCCCGCACCTAATAAAAAAATACGGTCTGCCGATTTGATCTTATCGAGCAGGATTCGGATCCCTTTTTCATCGACCCTCTCAAATACTTTTGTAAGTTCATCAAGCGCACCTTTTGACAATTCCTGAAATCCCTGCATCATCTCACCTCATATTTTTTATCATCCAAACGTTTGAGTGCTGCCATTCCATCCTCGTGTGTACCGGTATAACTGCTGAACAGCCATGCTTTGATCATGGACATGGTAAACTCAATCCCCTTTTTTTCCATCATCCACGCACCGGTACATAAAATATTTCCATTGTTATCATTTTTGCTCAGAACGGCAGGCAAGACATCATAGCACAGCACCGCCCTGATCCCCGGCATCTTATTTGCAGCCATTGCCATTCCCTGTCCGGTACCGCACATCAGAAAGCCATAATCGCCCTCTCCGGAGATTACTTTTTCCGCAACGGCTTCCGCGATCTCGGCAAATTTTCCTCCGTCTGGTTCTTCCGAAGATGTACATCCTACATCTTCGATTTCGTATCCTTCTTTTTTCATAGCAGCGACCAGCCTCTTATAGAAGTGAAACGCTGCCGGATCACATCCAAAAATCAGCTTCATAAATTTCCTCCTCTTAATGTAACCGGTTTCATTTGAGTCAAAAAAAATTTGCAGAAGCCGGCGGGAAATTCCCGCCGTTCCTTTTTAGAAAGTCTCCCGGATAAGCGGAGCTTCCAGCAATATATTCTGTATCCGTTTTTCCGGAAATGCGATTCTGCTGATCAGAAGCTCTGCCGCTCTTTTTCCAAGCTCATATGAATCCCGCTCAATATAGTTATGAGGAATGCCTAAAAGATCGAGCATTTCTATTTTATCCAGACTTACGTGTGTATAGGAATCTGTTTTTCCATTCTCTCTGACAGCCTGCAGATATCCTTTTCCAAGGCTGTTGTTGCAGGTGATCACTGCGGTTGGCTGATTCTTTTTCTGAAAAATTTCCTTTGCAGCCAAATACGCATAGGATTGTTTATATGTACCCTGGTATATCAATTCTTCATTGATCTCCAGCCCCGCCTCTCTTAAGCCTTCGAGATAGCCTTCATATCGTTCTGATGCCAAAACATTACTTTCATGATTTCCATTGATCACTGCGATTTTTTGATGTCCTGCTTTTGCCAGTGCAATCACAGCATTCTTCACAGCTGTCCTGTCGTCAAAATGGATGGTATCAAAGGGAAGTGCGATATCCCTGTCTATGCAGATTACCGGGCAGCTCAAATTTTCTAATTCCTTTTGAACCTTTTTCTTTTTTCCCATCGCCGGATAATTAGCCGCCGGGACATAAAGCACACCCCTGACCCTCTGCGTCCTCATCAAGTCTAATGCCATACTGTCTTTCTTTTCATTGTCCTCGTTACTGCAGTAAAGTAACGACAGTCCATTCTTATTCGTAATTTCCTCAATTCCGGAAAACAGTGTCCCAAAAAAACTGTTGCTGATCTCCGGGACAATCACGCCCACCGTAGAAGATACTCTTTTTGACAGGTTTTGTGCTGTTGCAGATGGTGTATAATTGTACTCTTTCATAATAGATTCAATTCTTTCTCTTGTACTGCCTTCTACCATTTCCGGAGAATTCAGCACCCTTGATACCGTCGCCTTCGACACTCCGGCTTTCACCGCAATATCTGATATTGTTATATTCTTCATGACATTCCTCATTGCGTCTCATGATGTAACCGGTTTCATCATGAGGCCATTATAAATCTCTTTTCCTGGTTTCGTCAATAGTTTTTTTGCTTTTCTATCTTTTGCACAATTTTAGATAGAATTCTCTTACATTTGAGACTGGTTTTTTATGAAAATGCGCCAAATTTGAAACCGGTTTCAATTCCAAAATAGGATTTTCATTTTAGTCTTTGCAGCATATTTGCTACTTTTATTATACTCAAAAAGTCGTAATATTCAACGTAAATTTTTTATTCCGCATAGCTCTTTCCCTTGCTGCCCTTGCCGTAGACGACAACGGACAAGCCATTTTCCCGGCACAGCTTGTCGCTCATGTTCCGTATGCCGTTATAGCTCCTTTTGTTGGAATTGTATTTGTGATGGTCTACGAAATTCACCGCGCAAAAAATAATGTGGTTATGGATATGCTCTACCTGGCAAGCCTGAATGTGGCAAAGAAATGGATCCAGCGCTACAGAGGCTGGTTTATCTCTCAATACATTACAATCACCTCCGCAGCCGTATGACGATGAATGGCATAATGCAGTTTATTCTGTACCATAGCAAAAAACTCCTTTGAAGTGGCGGCCATAGGGGAATAGTCCACCGCTGTAGCGTAGATATCCGTTATTTTTTGATAGAATTTCCTCTCGCTTGCACGAATCTCTCTGATTTCATCAAGTAAATGCTCAAAATATTCCTCATCAAATATCTGCCCATTTTCAAGGCGTTTTTTATCCAGCACATAACCCTGAACCGTAAAGGTCTTTAACACCTTTGTTGCCCATTGCCTGAATTGGGTTGCGCGAATGGAATTAATCCGATACCCCACAGAGATAATCGCGTCAAGATTATAAAATTTCATCCTGTATTTTTTTCCATCAGAAGCAGTTGCCGAGGATTCCTCGGTAACTGCTTCCGCACTCAGCTCTCCGCTAGCAAAAATATTTTTTAATGCAGGCTTATATTGTCTGTTGAACAATCAAAAAGCTGCGCCATACTTTTTTGTGTCAGCCATACGTCTTCATCGTGAACCCTGACCTCAATACCATCTTCACCATTTTCTTTGTTCCGTACAGGTATCTGCTTCCATATATTCAGGGAAATATCTGCTGATACATCCGATCAGTTCATTCATATTTGTCTGGTATCTGTGCCTATTCTGTCCTGTATTGACCGTTTCATCAATGATGCCGTCGGTTTCTGTTTTGATCAGCATCGCAAGATTGGCAAGGAGTACAGAAATCCAAAATTCCTGCTGGATGGAGTTCTCTGAAAAGCCGTTGAAATTGGTCAGGCCGACTTTCTCCTTTATGAGCTTGTACCCTTCTTCGACCGGCCATCTGAGAAAATAAAGTGCTTTGAAAGCTGTTTTATCAAGAGAAAAGTCATTTGTGATCAAGGTTTCCGTAACACCGCTGGGAAGGGAAAAGCGCAGCACACGGACACGCATTCCTTCATATAAAATGACCACCTGGTCGGTCACCTCATGCTCTTCGGAAGGGAGTGGGACTGCATCGATCTCCAGATGTCTTCCCAACGGTTGATGTTGACAATAGCATAATGGTGCCGTAATTCGTATGCGTGGCGTGGGAGGCGTTGTTCCTGTTCCACATTTCGCGGAATACGTCCGTAATCCAGGTGTTGCTGAGATGTTCTCCCCTCGGCGATGGGAAGAAGTATTCCCGGCCCGGATATAATTCCTCTTCCTTCATGTCATACTGCCTCAGGATAGGGGCAAGCGTTGGATGGATGGCCACGTACCGCTGCTGTTCGCCTTTCGTCTGCCTGATGCTGATGACGCCCTCATCCAGGTCGACATCGTCCCTCGCAAGGAGCCTTGCCTCGTTTGTCCTCATCCCCATACTGTACAGTGCCCTGAAAATCACAGGAGCCGTAAGCTTCTTTAGCTTATCGCATTTTCTCTTGTGCCGGGCCCGAGGCGTATGGAATCACATGCATTGAAAAATTCTTCAGTTCCTCATGCGTGAAAGAGTGCGGCACATACGATGACCGGTTCTTTTTAGGCCTTGCGGGCTCATGGACATCCGCAAGGCTCCTTGCACGCAGATATTTAATAAAGGCTGCAACGCAGCATTACCTCGTATGGCAGGACAGGTTGGTTTCGGTAGCCCTTTTCCTGCACCAGGAATCAATCATCTCCTGTGTAATGCATTCGTCATCCGGGAATTGTTCCGCGCAATACCTGTCAAAAGAACACATGTTGTAATCATGCCCGCTGCTCCAATGGCGGGAGGCCCTCATATAGTCAGAAAACATATCAAGATGTTCCTTGAAGCAGGATCTGTAGTTTCTCTTTTTCAGGTTCATATGTTCCATGCCTCCTCTTGAACGGGAAAAAGATCAAGGCTCGGCTGTCTGCGCCCTTGTCCTGAAGATGCCTCAGAAAGCGGCTGGCAAGGCTGCAATGTGAAAAAACGGTATCCCGTTTCTTTCCTGCTTTTTGGGCGAGGGCGGCATAGGCATCCAGAAGCGCCCTGTATTCCGTGCCCAGTTCCTGGTATCCTTTTGAGAGCCTAAGCATTTCGCCCGGATCTTCATAATGGCGGTAGGCCGGGCGCATGAACACGCAGCCGGGATACAGCTTCATGTTGATGTATCGAAAACAGGACTTCTTGTTGTTCTTTATGGCCTCTCTGTAATGCCGCTTGGAAATTCTTTCCCTGTAGGCATCCCCTAGATCGGCCCAGCTGTTGCTGTCCTCTTTTGACAGAAGCCAGTCGGTTTATCCGCTTGGGCAGGGAGCCATGGAAAACAGGCGGCTGTTTGACCTGTTCTGAAGAAAGGACGCAAGCCAGCAGCTGCCATCCTGCTGGAATAATGCGCGTATGACACTGCGCTCATCCTAGCGCTTTGGCGCTGCGGCATCTGGTATAAGACCTTTCACGAGCGCAACAGCCCATTTCCGGAACCCATCAACCATGGTGCTTCCATAGGCGGCGGAGACCGTGCTGTCACCAGATGCGTCCGCATTGACGATCTCCTGGATGGAAAAGACGCTGTACTGCTTGCGCTCGGCAATAAAATACGGACATATCGTCATAGTGCGCCCACAGCCGCATTTAAAGTGTGGTGACATAAACGTATACTTATGGTCGGAAATAATAACGCCGCGCTTGCGAGAATACCAGTATTCCATGGGCTCCCCACAATGCGTGCATGGCGGTTTTTCCTGCGTAAGGTCATCCCATGTATAAGAGATTATACCTGTTTTGGCATTGAAAACAGGCGTGGATTTTGTTATACTATCCATGGTTAGCAAACCAATCCATGTACAGCAACTTTGGACGGGAGTTGCACATGGATTTCCTTTCTAAAACAGATTCTCCTTAAATGATATCAGAGTCTGTTTAGCATGTACATGAACAAAACAAAAAATCCAAACCTTTTATTGGCTTGGATCCGTACAGATTCGGTGTTATATAAAAAAGGTTGGGATATGAAAGGAGTTTGTATGTGCCAGGCAATTCGGGAGATGAGAGAAGAAGAGAGGATGAAGGGTGAGAAGAGAGGAGAAGCGAGGCAGAATGAATTGACGAAGCGTTTACTCCAGGACAATCGATTGGAAGATCTCAGACGGGCAGTGGATGACTGCAGTTTTCGGGAACAATTGTTTATAGAATATGGGATGAAAGAAAAGCCAATATTTTAAACGGGTGCTTTATCATATTTTATCTGTTATAGATACGCTTAAGAGGGGGATATTATGGAGGATGTTGAAATCAAGTGTTGCGGGTGTAATGAGATATTTGTACTCAGATCGGCCCAAAGAGAGTATTGTCTACAAAGAAAAATACCAATGCCCCGATATTGTCCGATTTGTAGAAAGGCTTATCGTGATAAAAAACAGCAGGAACGAAAGCAGCAGGAAGATGCTGAATGGAGAATAAAAAAAGAAGAGGAATTTCGGCAATACATCGAAGATCTGAAGGATTGGAATGTAGTATCTCTAGCGGAAGTAGAACCGGAGGATACAGACAAGACGCTCTATGTTATTGGTAATGGGTTTGATTTGATGCATGGAGCCAGATCCAGTTATTATGATTTCAGCAAGACGTTGGGAAAAAACAGTCAGATCAGGTTTTATCTGGAAAATTATCTGAAGGCTGAGGATTTGTGGGCTGATTTTGAAGGGGCGCTTGCAAAAATTAATGTGGAGGCAATGTGCTCGCCGATGACGATAGATTTGTTTCTTGATGCAATGGGCGCATATGATGAAGATGCGGGCGCTGCCGAGTTTTTTGCGGCGACAGAGATGGCAGCTGATCCGATAACAGTAATCAGTACTGATCTAAAGAAAAGATTTAGAAAGTGGATATGCAGTTTAAGGACAAATACCGATGACAGACCTTTAAAAGATATTATAAAACAAGGAAAAGTTCTTGACTTCAATTATACGGAGTTTATTGAAGATTTGTACGAAGTAGATGAGAATAATATTTGTTATATTCATGGTTGCCGCAGGAAAAAGAAGGGGTGTCCAACTGAGGAACTTGTTCTCGGACATATGCCCGGCGACAGTGACTCAGAGTATGAATTTGAGAATCAATATTCGGGGATACAGCTTACGGATTGCCATGCACAGATGATATATGATGCTCAGGAGACCGCACTCAGGTTCGTTGGAGAAGCTGATGAAGAGTTAACGAAAAACTGTGATAAGATTATTGAAAAACACAGGGCGTTTTTTGAAGGACTAACAGAAATCAGCCGTATAATTACAATAGGACATTCTCTTTATCCTGTGGATTGGGATTATTTTAAGGAGATAATAAGGAACAATAGCGGGAAAGACGGCATAGAATGGTATTTTGGATGCCATGGGAAATTTGACCTTGAACATATTCAAAAATTTGTAGAATGCTTTGGAATAGAGAAGGATCAAGTCTATATTTTTAGAACAGATCTTATTTCGGTATCGTTGTCTGCAACTGATGAAAATGTACATAAGCGTGGACGTAATAATCCAGAGGGAAAAGTGCTCTGTTCATCTGGAGATGGAAAATGGGAAATCATAGGCTATGGCGGTAAAATTACTATATTTGATAAAATACTAAATCGAGACGTTTTTTCAAGAATATTTTCTACAAATATAACTGGCGGTGTCTTCGATGATAGTAATACATGCTTGTTTTTAGTGGCAAGAGGGCTGTATAAAGGAGTATTTTTACTGAGAGTTGTTGGAGGTAAGTGGAAATATGTTCAGGAAATAGAGGGAATACCGAATCAAGGAGTAATCACCAGGAGACTGAATAAAATTTTCTTGAATGGTGACCGTATAACTTTTGTTTATAATAACAGAATACGTGGATATGATGCGGATAATGGGAAACTGGTATTTAATAAGCAAGCACGGAGAGCTTCTGAAAGTGAATTTGAAGGAGAAGATTTAACGGAGAAATTTAAAAAAATTTACGGAACGCAGTTTTATTAGGAATAGAGGTTGATGCAGTTAGACTGTTAATATCCATGATTTGTGGGTTTATCAAAATGGCAGAGAATTTTACCACACATCTATCATGTCAAACAGCCACAGAAGGGTCAGATTTGTGACCACTGTGGCCGTTTGCAACCGCCGCTCCCATGCTGCTCTGGCACAGCCCCAAAGCCAAACATAAGATTCTAGCAACACCCAATGCGCCGCAATCCCCGTAAGGACTGCGGCGCTTCTATGTGGCTGTTTCGTTTCTGTTTCTTTCCCCGGACTTCCTAATATATTCCCCTTACCGACGGGAAATAATATGAGTTCCTAAAGTTTTCGCTGATTTCCCTGCTTATTTGTAATAAAAGGAATTATAAACCAGTAGCACACACCGCGTATATTTTCAATCCGGCAGGAGGTAAGCCTGTATCCTCCAGTTTCCTGCGTAACTGGTTCAGTTCCGTATAGCGGCAGATATGCCTTTTTTCTGCCACCCTTCTGTCCTATTTAGAACCAGACTCTGTTACTCCACTTACGGTTCAGGGATATCATCAATCATCCTCCTGTTTCTTCTTCACCACAAAGAATGCACCGATTCCCATGACGATCACCAGCACGCCGCCCACGATAAGCCACCACGGCTTCCACGCCTGTCCGGCCTGCAGGTTTTCCCCTGCCGGCCCGGTACTGTCCCCATTTTGATCTTCTTCCTGTGCAGGCTCCGTGTCACTGCCACTTTCTTCTTCCCTGTCTATCGCGATCACATAATCTGACGCATGGGTAAAGGTAAGGGACACGGTACCGTCCGCTGCGACCTCGTCCGAACAGATAAATTCCAGCCCTCCCGTGCTTTCATTATAATAATACAGGCTTGCCGTATATCCGGCGTTCTCTTTTCCAAGCCCTATGGAAAGCACAGCCGTAAAGCCGAACTCCCCTTCATGAGCGAGGCTGATCTGGATGCTGTAATTCTCCCCGGTGACGGTGTTCACGATATCAATCGGCACATTGTTCACGCCTGTCTGAACGGAAAAGTCTATGTCGCCCGCTTTATCGGTGGTAATGCCCTTTCCATCTACGCTCCAGAGAATGCCGTTCCCCATGTCAAAGGTAATGGTGATGTCCTTTCCCTTAATGCTGTCAAAAATATCTCCCGGAACCACAGCGGCACCGTTCATATCCACGTTGACGGTGCTGCCTTCCTGCGCCTGTTCTTCCTCGGCACGGATCACGTCCCATCCAATCTTGCCGTCCTCACCCTTGATGAATGGCTGTTTTGTTCCCTGTGCGGGTGTTCCTGTGCCGCTGCCCGGAGCTGTTCCCGGTCTTGATGTATTTCCACTCCTTGGATTTACCGGCGTTGTCCCTGTCCCCGGCACGGCTTCATTCCCCGGATTGGTGTTTTCTGCAGGCGGGATTACGGGTATCTGCGGCGTGGTGTTTCCATTGCCTGGATTCGTGCTGCTGCCTCCGCCATTATTCCCGTTATCGCCTGAATTTCCGCCGCCGTTATTGCCGGAACCGCCTGAATTTTCGCCATCACCCGAACCGCCGCCATTGTTTCCACCGCTGCTGTTGCGGGTATAATTTGCCTTTACGGTCACTGATTTTGCGGGCATGGTAAAGGTTGTGTTCTTTGCTTTGCTGTCAGCAAAGACAACGCCGTCTTCGCTGCTCCAGCCGGTAAAGGTATAGCCGTTTCTTTTATTTGCCGTGACCGTCACGGTGTCCCCCTCGGCATATTCGCCCCCGCCCGTACCGTCTGTTACGGTGACAGTATAAAAGCGTTCCACGATATTCAGTGTACCGTTCACATAAGTGATACTGTAGCTTTCACTGTTTCGCAGTGTGCCGCCGCTGATCACAATGTCATACTTTCCGAGGGTATCCGTATTCTGCGTACCGGCAGTTATGGACGGGGCTGTCGTAAAGGTATCGCCGTTCACCAGACCGTCCGCCTGGTAAGTGAGTGCAGGCATGGGATTCCCCCTCACAACCGTCTTGCTGTCGGCACTCACCGTGAGCGCCTTTTTCGCAACCGTGACATTTCTGCATGCGGAAGCCTCGTTGTAGTTGTCGTCCGCTTCTTTTATGGCGGTGATAGTGGCTGTGCCTGCCCCTGTAATGACCGCCCTGCCGTCCTCCATACGGATCACATCCTCATCAGAGCTTTCATACCTGACCGCACCGCTGCCGCTTCCTCCGGTGGTCTTAAGGGTGACAGCAGCATCGCCATAAGTCTTTGCCCCGATTGCATCCAGAGCGAAATCCGGCTGGTTCTGCTTCGCCGCATCAAAGGTAAACTCCCGGCTGGCGTTCGTATAATTGCCGTTGCCTGCATAAACCGCCTTTATTGTATACTCCTGATACGAAAGTCCTTCCCATATGTAAGAAGCTGTGCCATTACTTAACGTGACTGTCCCTATTTCCACTTCCGTACTGCTCGTGCAGTCTATGAGTGTTACTGTCCCTGTGGGGAAATCGCCTGCGCCTGCCTTTGCCACGTTCACGGTAATCCCTGCCTGTCGGTCGTCTTTGCTGCCGGAAACCGCTGCCGTGATGCTGACTGCCGGAACTGCCTGCTCTACTTTGACAGACACATTTTGGGTCGTATCTGTAATTGTTTCATAGTTTTTCTTCGTTTCTTCACTGGCAGTGAATACCACCGCATAACTGGTTGTGTCACCGACAGCCGGTACCGTGCTGCCATCTTTCCATGCAAATGTCCCGTACTCCGTACTGCCTCCAGTCAGGACACAGTCAGATAATTTCTGCCCGTAGGTAATGCTGCCTGCCGTAGGATAAGTAACAGCCGGTGCAGATGCTTTTTCTATCGTAATATCCCCTGTTGCCGCTGCCGCTTTATAATTGCCGCTTTCCGCTTTGGTCGCGGTGACGGTCACGGTTCCGACTCCGATGATGGTAGCCGTGTCTCCATTTACCATGAGTACGCCGTTATTTTCAGGAACCCGGTAAAGGACTGCGCCGTCCCCGTCTCCTCCGGTTGTGGACAGGGTGAATGTCCCGTTCTTTTCATACTGCATTGTCACCGACGCAACTGCAAAGTCTTTCTGTTCCGCCTTTTCTATGGAGAATGTTTTCTCTATCTCAAAGCTGTAATTTCCTTTGCCTTTGACAGTGACGGTGGCAGTATCCGTACCGGCATTGATATTATTGGCATAGGTTACGTCATAGTCTGCCGCTGTCAGCTTTGTGCCGTCCAATGTAACGGTAACACCGGGGGTATGGGGATTGCCATCATAGACCAGCTTCTCCGTACCTGTCAGGACAGCAGACAACGTAGAACCGCAGGCACATTTGCCGTCAGCATAGCTGCAATTTTCACTGGTTTTCGCGTCCCCGCAGGCCGGGCAGGTCTGGCTGTGGACGGTGGTGCCGGGTGTATGGGCGTACTGGTAGGCGTGGGTACACGCCTTTACCGTCACGGTGCCGGTCAGGACTTGTCCGTCCAGCCCGGTGGTGACAAGGGTATCGCCCTGATAATAGGCGTAGCGGGTATTATCCGTATGGGCCAGCATATCGGAGAGCTTCACGATGTTTGAGATTGCCTCCGTCGTGCCGGAGTACGTCCCGGCGGAGAGCCGGACGGACTGCGCTTGGACGACAACCAACCCATAGCCGCCGCCTGTATTCCGGAT
>CATLCV010000047.1 GCA_949893755.1 uncultured Lachnospiraceae bacterium
TGCCCTGATATATGTCCTTGCTTCTACAGTACTTTGCCTGAGAATGCTTTCCAAAGTTGAAAGATCTGTTTCTGTAAGGTGAATAGTTTTGATTATTTTTGACATGAAAACGCCCTCCATATAGGGATATTATATCATATCAATTAAAGGTTGTCTAATTAAAATGGATTATACTAGTACTCCATCCAGTCAGGAATTGAACTAATGGACTGTCTGGTTCGCACCAGTGCTAGGCAAAAGTTCGACGGCGATGTGGGCGCATCGGCTAGAACTTTTAACGACGCAATGGCGCGGAACAGGCAGTTCAGGAGTTCAATTTCTGGCCGGATGGAGTACTAGCCTTTTTGCACAGTTCCTTACTGTCCAGTCAGGCAAATATCAATGGAACTGATGCACTGCAATTCACGGCCGGTCAGAAAGGATGTCAAAAATATACAATCAGAAAGTAAGGAATCTACATTACAACAGCGCTGATAAGGTATATCCTTATAACCAGAAGCAAGGAGTTGCAGAAAAAGGAGAAGAAAAAGACATGGAAAACAATTATATTTTACCGTTTTTGTGGATGCGCGGCGAGGAGGAGGCAGTCCTCCGGGAAGAGATGGAGAAGATCTATGAGTGCGGGATCCGGGCAGTGTGCCTGGAAGCGCGCCCTCACGATGATTTCTGCGGGCCGGGCTGGTGGCATGATATGGACATCATCCTGGATGAGGCAAAAAAGAAGGATATGAAGCTCTGGATCCTGGACGACAAGCATTTCCCGACAGGCTATGCGAACGGGCTGATCGAGAAGAAGTATCCGGAGCGGAAAAAACTGTATCTGGCATGTACGACGGCGGATATCTTCGGGGGAGCATATGAACGGTCTCTGAATGTGAGCCGGATGCTGAAGCCGTCCATCGGATTCTGGCAGATCGGGGATCCGGTGGACTATGCGGAGCGGGAAAATAACCAGTTGTATGCGATCTTGGCTGTACGGTATGCGGAGGGAAATATTTTCCATGAGGAAGTGATCGATCTGACGGAAAATTATGACGGATGCTATGTAAAATTTACTCTTCCGAAAGGGAATTGGAGAGTGTTTGTACTCTACAAGACTCGGACAGACGGAGGAAATGATACCTATATCAATATGATCGACAGGGAGTCGGCGGCGACCCAGATCGAGGGGGTCTATGAGTCCCATTTCGCAAAATACGGCAGTGAGTTCGGAAAGACGATCGCGGGCTTTTTCTCGGACGAGCCTCAATTTGGAAATGTGGTTGTCTTCAATAATTACGACGTGCAGGTCGGAAGAGTCAAGATGCAGCTTCCCTGGAGCGACGAGCTGCAGGAAAACCTGACCGGGCTGTATGGAGAGGGGCTGGCAAAAGCGCTTCCGTTCCTGTTTGTGGAGTCTGAGGAGCAGGGGCTTCGGACCGGCATCCGCTATGACTATATGGACCAGGTGTCAAAGCTGTACAAGAAGAATTTCAGCGATGCCATCGGGAACTGGTGCGAGGACCACGGCGTGGAATATATCGGACATGTGGTGGAGGACAACGGGATCCACAGCCGGCTGGGCATGGGGCCGTCCCATTATTTCCGGGCCATGTCCGGACAGCATATGGCGGGCATTGACAGCATCGGCGGGCAGATCCTCTACGGGGCGCCGGTGGAGCAGCGCAACGCGATGACGGACTGCGACGGAGAATTTTTCCATTATACGCTCGGAAAGCTGGGGGCATCCTGCGGGCATTTGGAGCCGAAGAAGCAGGGCAGGACCATGTGCGAGCTGTTCGGCGCCTATGGATGGAGCTTCGGGGTGCGGGATATGAAGTATCTGCTGGATCATTTGCTGGTGAAAGGGGTCAATCATCTGGTTCCTCATGCATTTTCCATGGCGGAATATCCGGATCCGGACTGCCCGCCCCACTTCTATGCGCGGGGCAATAACCCGGAATTTCCGTATTTTGCGCGGATGATGAAGTATGCCAACCGGATGTGCGGCCTGTTAAACGGCGGACAGCATGTGGCTTCTGTTGCGGTCCTCTACGACGGGGAGGCAGACTGGACCGGGAAAAATATGCCCATGCAGAAGGTGATCCGGCAGCTTTTGGAGCACCAGATCGATCTGGATATCGTATCCTTAGATATGCTGGATGACCTGGCGGCATACAACGGCAGACTGGAGGGAAAGAGGCTGTATATCAACGGGGTGGAATTCCAGGCGCTGATCATCGGGTATGCGAAGGAAATCCCGGAGCGGCTGGCGGCATTTGCGGAACAGGCGGGAGAGTTCCCGGTGATCTTCGTGGACGGAAAACCGGAGACGGTGATCGGAACAGGCGGCCGTATAGAGAGGATTGCAGAAAGAGCCGAGGGAGGCTGCGTGGAGAGGACAGCGGAAACAGCCGAGGGAGGCCGTGCGGAGAGGACTGCGGAAACAGGCAGAGAAGACTGCAAGGCAGGCGCGGTCGGCGGAGAGGTTGTTGCTCTGTCAGAACTGGGCGGGGAACTGAAGGCAAGGGGATTCGCGGATATTATTGTGGATACGGAATTTAGGGATCTGAGTTTCTACCATTATAAGAAAGACCGGCAGATCTTTGTGTTCCAGAATGAATCCGCGGCGGATGTATTCCGCGGGAAGGTGACACTGCCGACAGCGGAGCCGGTTGTATACTATGATGCCATGGAAGAGGTGTATGAGCTGGCGGATTTCCATGAGTCAGAAGGAAATCTGGAAGTTTCACTGGAATTGCAGCCTGGGGAATGTGTTGTAATACTCGAACAAAAAAACATAGTATGCGATGTGAAACACAAGAGTTTCAGGGAACAGCTTGACGGACTGGAGAGCAGGGATATTTCCGCGGACTGGACGGTAAGTCTGGTGAAGGCGAAAGAATATCCGCAGTTCCCGGAAGGAAAGATGGTGCATGAGTTAAAGCCTGTTTCTGATGAGAAACCTACGTTTTCTGGCATAGCATGCTATGAAAAAACGGTGTATTTGGATGCAGTGCCGGAGAGGGCGGTGCTGAAAGCGGAGCAGGTGTTTGAAATGATGAAGGTGACCGTAAACGGAAGCGAAGCAGGCGTGCGGATCTTCCCGCCGTACCAGGTGGAGATCAGCGGCGCTTTGAAAGCCGGGGAAAATAAGATCGTTGTGGAGGTGGCCGGCACACCGATGCGGGAAATGCTGGAGATTCCGCAGCCGCCGTTCGATTTTACCCATGAGGCGCTGGAGCCGATGGGGATGTTCGGGAAGATTGAATTGTATTGTGACTGAGGCTAAATGATTTAGAGACTGCTTTTCTCAATAGGAGAGGAGCGGTCTTTTTATACCATCATATGCAGAAAGGCTGCCGGCTTTCTGTATGTTGTGAGGTTTTTTTTGACATGCCGGATTGACAAAAAGTAATACTTAGAGTTATTCTTTTTGTATGAAAACAATTGATAGAAAATTATCTGCTGAATGGGAGGTGGGAGCATGGGCAGTTATCTGAATCCAGGCAGCAAGGGATTTCGTGAAAGCTTAAATTCTGCAATCTATGTCGATAAGACGGCACTGATCGAAAAGACGAATGCCGTGCTGGATACAAGACAGAAGTTCTTGTGTGTCAGCCGTCCGAGGCGTTTTGGAAAATCCATGTCAGCTGATATGCTTTCGGCATACTATGACCGGGAGGAGGATACTTCCGCGCTGTTTGACCGGCTCCTGGCAGGCAGGGCAGAATCCTATAAACAGCATTTGAATCAATATGACGTGCTTAAGATCAATATGCAGGAATTTTTGAGCATGACAAAAAATGTGGAGGATATGCTGGAGAGGCTTTGCAGGTATCTGATCTTTGACTTGACAGAGCATTTCAGGGAGATCCGATTTCGGGATGAGGAAAATCTGATCCAGGTGATGAAGGATATTTTTAATAAGACAAAACGTCCTTTCGTCATATTGATCGATGAGTGGGACTGCCTCTTTCGGGAATACCAGCAGGATCAGGACGCGCAGAAGCAGTATCTTGATTTTCTGCGGGCATGGCTGAAGGACCAGGATTATATAGCGCTTGCCTATATGACAGGAATCCTGCCGGTCAAAAAATATGGATCACATTCTGCGCTGAATATGTTTACGGAGTATTCCATGACGGATCCGGGAGATCTGGCGGAGTTTTTTGGGTTCACGGAGGGAGAGGTTCAGGAGCTTTGTCTGGAATATGGCATGAGCTTTGAAGAAACAAAGGCATGGTATGACGGCTATCAGCTGATCACACACACGAAGGACGGAGATATCTGCCGTTCTATGTACAGCCCGAAGTCGGTGGTGGAGGCGATGCTCCGGCACAAATTCGGAACCTACTGGAATCAGACGGAAACATATGAGGCATTGAAAATCTATATTCAGATGGATATGGACGGTTTAAAAGAGGCGGTGGTCCGGATGCTGGCAAGAGAGAGGATTCCGGTCAATACAGGAACCTTCAGCAATGATATGACGACATTTGCAGGGAAGGACGACGTATTGACGCTGCTGGTGCATCTCGGATACCTCGCCTATGACAGTATACAGGAGAGTGTCGCGATTCCGAATAAAGAGGTTTCACAGGAATATGTGAACGCCATCAGCACCATGGACTGGCATGAGGTGATCCGTTCTGTAGAGGCGTCGGGGAAGCTGTTGGAAGCCCTGTGGGCAATGGACAGCAAAGCTGTGGCGGAAGGAATTGACCGCGCCCACGAAGAAATATCAATCCTTCAATACAATGATGAGAACTCTCTTAGCTGTACGATCAATCTGGCGTTTTATTTTGCAAGAGAGTATTATACGATCATCCGGGAGCTTCCGAGCGGGAAAGGCTTTGCAGATATTTGTCTGATACCGCGCAGGATGCATCTGGATAAACCGGCGGCGGTCATTGAATTGAAATGGGATAAAACCGCATCCGGCGCGATCGCGCAGATCAAGGAAAAGAACTATGTAAATGCTGTAAAGGATTACAGAGGGAATCTTCTTCTTGCGGCTGTGAATTATGATAAGAAAACGAAAAAGCATACCTGTTTGATTGAAAAAGTATTGAAAGATGCCTGACAAATGAATCTGGACTGATTTAGAGACCGTTTTTCTCAATAGGAGAGGAGCGGTCTTTTTATACCATCATATGCAGAAAGGCTGCCAGTGGCAGGCTTTCTGTATGATGCACAGCCTTTTTTCGCTTTAGCGTACAGATACCGCTTTTCTGTACGCATGTGAGTGAAAAGAAAGGCGGAGAGGACAAAAAATTATGTGTATATTTTGCTCTCTTTGGCCGGAAGGTAAAAAATGGGGCAAAAAGATGAATGATTTTGGCTCAAAATCGGATAGGAAAACACTTTTGGATTCTGTAAAATAATACTGGGAATTTTATAGAAAGCTATAATGACAGCAGGAGGGTTTCAAAGATGGGAAAGATCAATTTGCAGATGTACTCCTTTATGGATGGGGCGATGAACGACAGCCGGGAGAATTTTCGGCGCGCGGCGGAGATGGGATATGACGGGGTGGAGCTGTTCGGGCCGAATTTTGAGATCCCGGCGGAGGAGCTGAGAGCGCTTCTTGAGGAGCTGAAGCTGGAGCCGGTTTCTCTCCACGCGCCGAAGACAGAGATTGTGGAGGGATTGATCCCGTTTGCAAATACACTGGGGATGAAGTTCATTGGAATCGGGATGGAGGTTTTGAAGGACGAGGAGTCTGTCCACAGATTTGCCAAAACCTTGAACCGGATTGGAAAAGTCTGTGCCGAAAAGGGGCTGATGCTTACGTACCATAACCATACCCAGGAATTTGCAGACTGCGGCCGGATCGGGAGTGTGCCTGGCACAGCAGGATCAGAAGCGGAGTCAAAAAGTGACGGACAGGCAAACAGGGTGATCGATGTACTGATGCGGGAAACAGATCCGGAATATGTAAGCTTTGAGCTGGATGCGGGCTGGTGCGCCGCGGCAGGCTTTGATCCCATCGCGTTTGTGAAGCAGTACAGCGGCAGGGTGAAGCTGATCCACATCAAGGAGAGCAGCCGGGTAGTGGGTCCTCAGCCGCCGATGGATTTTGGCAGCCTGCCAAGGGATGAGAACGGCGCTCCCATTTTTTCGGATGAACTGAAAAAGACCATGGAGGAGCTGGACCGGATCAACTGCCGGGCCGGAGAAGGACTGGTGGACTGGAAAGCTCTGAAAGAAGCGGCCGGCCAAAACGGATGTCAGGCCTATATTGTGGAGCGGGAGTATTCCGTTTCCGGAAACCGTCTGAATGACTTGAGGGCAGATCTGGAATACTACAGAACACAGATCTGAGGATAAAAATCCAACAGATTGATCACTGCGAAGCAACGAGGCAGTCGCATTTTCATCTGAAAAACAGGAGAAGGTCTATGGATGATAATATGAGAAGAGACAAAATGAAAATATCCGTGCTGAACACGACAGATGAGCCGGAGCATTTCCATCAGGATATTGAACTGCTGTACGTGCTCGAGGGCACCATGGATGTGACGATCGGGGAACAGGTGACCCATATGGAGCCGGAGGACGTGCTGGTGGTGAACGCAAATAAGCGGCATCATCTGAAGGGCTCCGGAGATATTTTATACGTGCGGTTTTCCATCCTGTACCAGATGGTCAGCGACGTGTTCCGGAGCATGGATGTCATTTTCTGGTGCGATTCTACGAGAGGACAGAGCGAGCGGTACAACCAGCTTCGGGAAACACTGAAAATCCTGTTGAACCACTATCTGGAGACCCGGGGAAACTCGGCCAACTTCGGGCATATCGGGCTGTGCTACCGCGTCCTCGACATTTTGTCCATGTATTTTCTTGTGCAGGCGTCAGATAAGGAAAGTCTGGATGATAAGGAAAAATTTGAGGAGAGGATCCAGCAGATCAACAACTATATCCGGGCAAATTACAACCAGCCCATCAGCCTGAAAGAGCTGGCGGACAAGCTGTATCTCTCCAACGGCTACCTTTCCCGGTTTTTTAAACGGAATTACGGCATGAGCTTTGCGGAATACCTGACCAATATCCGGCTGTATCACGCGGTGGACGAGCTTTTGTATACCAGCACGCCGATCACGCGGATCGCCTATGACAACGGCTTTGCCAATGTGGCCATTTTCAATAAGGCATTTAAAAAGGCTTACGGGGAAACGCCTTCATCGCTGCGGAAACGGTCCAAGGAGCAGGCCAGAGAGGAAGAGGTCCGGGAAACGGACACGGCCGTGGAGGAGCGGCTGGAGCACTATCTCCATGTGAACGACTCGGTACAGGAGGAGGGCATGGAGATCGGTGTCCGGAAGGATACATTTTCTGTCCAAACGGGCGAAAAGCTGTGGGACGGCTGGGGCCGGACCATGAATATCGGCTCGGCGGCGGCACTTTTGCGGTCCGAGGTGCAGGAGCATGTAATGCTTTTGAAGGAAGCGCTGGGCTTCACCTATGTCCGGTTCTGGAACATTTTCTCAAAGGAGATGTTTATTGACCTGGATACGGAGGACGACAGCTATAACTTCACCCGGCTGGATTCCATTCTGGATTTTCTGCTGCAGTATGGCGTCAAACCTCATATAGAATTGGGGATGAAGCCGGTCCGGTTTATGAGAAATGTACAGACGCTGTTTCCGGAAGAGGATACCATCGGATATGCGGATCCGGAAAAATGGGAGCGCATGCTGCATGCAATGATGCGGCATCTGGTCCGCCGTTACGGCAGGAGTGAGCTGGATACATGGCGTATGGAGATCTGGTTCCATGAGGAAAGGTGGGAACTGGAACATGCGGTAAAGGAGTATTATGAGCTGTTTTCCAGAACTTACCGGATCGTGAAGCATTACAGCGACAGGCTGGAGGTGGGCGGCTGCGGGCTCCGGCTGGATTTTCGGGAGAGCTGGCGGACCGCGTTTCTGGAAGGCTGGGGCAATCAGGAGGTGAAGCCGGACTTTTTGTCGATCTGCTACTTTTCCTATGAGCGCGGGGAGATTGAGAAGGACCGGTACGCGAAACGCAGCACGGACAATGAATGCATGAAGCACCGTATTCAGCATGAAAAGCAGCTGATCGCACAGACCGGGCTCAAAGAGGTCAAGATCTATATCACGGAATGGAACCTGACGGCTTCCGCACGGAGCTTTATCAATGACACCTGCTTCAAAGGCGCGTATGTCATAAAAAATATACTGGATGTCTACGGGGAGATCGCGGACATGGGGTTCTTCCTGGGGAGCGACCGGATCTCGGAATATTATGATTCCAACAAGCTTCTTCACGGCGGGACCGGAGTGATGTCCAAGGACGGGATCCTCAAGCCTACCGGATTTGCGTTTGAATTTTTGAAACGGCTTTATCCTTATTATATAGGAAGAGGCGAGAATTATCTGATCTCCACCGACCAGCATGATTCCTACGGGATCATCTGCCACAACCAGCGGAAGCTGGGATATAATTATTATTTTACGAAAGAGGATGAGATTGAAAAGGAACACCTGTGGAAATATTTTGAGGACCGGAACGGTCTGGAGCTGTGCCTGACTCTGACGGATGTGACGGACGGAGTCTACCAGGTGAAGACATACCGGATCAATGAGCAGAACGGGAGCGCGCTGAATATCTGGCAGGAGATGGATTATGAAAAGGAACTGTCCAGGAATGATATCAAATATTTCCGCAGGATGTGCGAGCCCAAGCTGACGATCCAGAAATGCGAATCCAGCGAAGGGGTCTTAAGTCTCCAGGTGCAGATGCAGCCCAATGAGATCGCGTTTGTCAGGATCCGGCTGCTGGTGTAGGGAATCCGGCATTACCGATGGAAGATCAGAAAAGAAAGCCTGCCGGAAAAACGCGGTCAGTACATGAGGTCAAAATCCTACTATATTTTTTGCACATTCCATGCTGGAATGAATAAAAATATGTAGGATTTTGGTCATTACAGACAGAAAACAGGAAGTAATAGAATAGGCGGAAAGAGGCATTTGCTGATAAGATAATTACATCAAGAACAGAAAAGAGAGGAAAAGAGAAATGAGTGAAAACGCAAATGCAGCCGTACAGGCAAACGAAGACGCAAACAAAAAGCTTTCGGTTCTCACGAAGATCGGTTACAGCTTTGGTGAGATCGGCTCCCAGTGCTCCTGGACACTGATCAGCTCCTATCTGACCGTATTCTATACGGACGTGGTGGGGCTGACCCCGGTGGCGATCTCGGCGATCATGCTGATCGCGCGGATCTGGGATGCGATCAATGACCCGATGTTCGGGGCCATCGCGGAGAATACCCACACCAAATGGGGACGTTTCCGTCCATACATCCTGTGGGGCGCGCCGATATTGGCACTGTTTAACTGTCTTACATTTTTGAATCTGGATATCCCAAACAGCTGGAAGGCGATCTGGTGCGGATTTACATATATCGGCTGCGGGATGGCGTATACGGCGGTGAACATTTCCACACAGTGCGTAGCAAACTGTATGACGGCTCTGAACGAAGAGCGTGTGGCGCTGAACGCGTATAAGGGGATCGGTTCCGGTCTGATCCAGATGGTGATCAGCGCGGTGACCATGCCGATGATCCTGTATTTCGGAGGCGGCTCCGCTTCTTCTGAAAAGGGATATTTTATGGCAGCGCTGGTATTCTCTGTTGTATGTATTCCCTGTTTCTGGGTATGCTTTGCATCCACAAAGGAAATCCTGGGGAGCAGCGGAAAGAAGGAGAGTGTCGGAGATACCATGAAAAACCTGGTCAATTCCTTCAAGTATACGTTTAAAGACAGGAATGCGGTATTTTTGATGCTGGCAATGCTTACATTTTTGACAGGTTTGTTTGGAAGAATCGGTATCATGGCATATTATTTCATCTATATCATGGGCAATCCGGTGCTGATCGCAGGCTTCGCGACGGCCATGTCCGCAGGGATGCTGGTAGTGAACTTTTACGCTCCGTTTTTGCTGAACCGTTTCAGTAAAAAATATATCGGCGCGGCGGGATGCATCTTACAGGCGCTGTGCTGCGTATTCTTCTTCATTATCGGTGAGAACAATCTGGTGGGCATGGTGGTTCCTTCCGGGTTCCTGTATGGTGTGACCAACCTGATCTCCATTTCCTGCTTTACCCTGAGCGCGGAGATCATCGACGATAACTGGCTGAGGACAGGCGTGCGTTCCGATGGTGTCATCGCGTCCTGCGTCTCCTTCTCTACCAAGCTGGGAAATGCCATCGGCGGTTCGATCGGAATCCTGGCGCTGAGTGCAGTGGGCTATGTGGCAAATGCGGAGAACCTTTCCGCGGAAGTGCTGACAAGGATGGATATGGTGATCAACTTCGCGCCGGCAGCGCTGTTCGTGCTTGGAGCAGTCCTGTTCCTGTGTGTCGGAATGACAAGGGATAAGGCGAAGGCGAATGAGGCGGAGATCGCAAGGAAAGTGGCATCCGGGGAATTGAAATAGGATAGAGTTTGAAAGATCGTATTTCTCTTTGCTTGAAATGCTGAAAATGGCAGGGCGGCCGATGGGCTGCCCTTTTTTACTTTATAGAAAATTTCGATTTTTTGTGAGAAAGAAAAAACGTATGTTCGTCGAACGTACGTTAGATAAAAATAAGATTGAGTAATACAAAAAGACGATAATTTTAGAAAATATAAAAACCTTCTTCGCCAAAATCATCATCAAGTTCGTCATCATTTAGAAAATAATCCAGATCAAGAAGGTCTCCCTCACTCATAGAGAGGATGTCCGTAGGAGTCATTCCTTCCGGTGGATCATTTATGTATTTTTTTCGTAGTTCCTCTATGGATAGCTTCATGTAGATGTACTCCTTTGTTTTTTCTTTTCAGTGTACCACAGACAAAGGAAACTGTGAAGGAGAACTGTCATGCAGATGAGCGCTTTCCACGGGCTTTGGACATAGCCCGCTGATAAAGTTCTTCAAGAGGAACCCGCTTACGATTATAATACAGCTCCAGAAAGAGCATGGTGGTGCCGCAGTCAGGACATTTTAAAGGGTCGTAGCCGAAAGAAATAAAAATACATTTTCTCCATTCAAGGTAATCCAGGAAAAAGCGGTGCTTTTCTTTTGAAATGGCATGGTGCAGTTTTTTGTCGGATTCACGGTGGCGGGCATAAAGACCGCCGTAACGGATCATTTTAAAGTGTTTTTCCGGGATATGGCGGATGAGCCGCTTAATAAATTCAATAGCGGGGAGAGTCTCTTCTACATAAGCATTATCTTCGTGGCGGTTGTAATGGAACGTAACAGTCTTCCCGTCATAGTGGTCAATGCGGGAGGTCGCGATGACAGGCCGGCCAAGGTATCTGCCGATATATTTGATAACGGTATCAGGGTCACATTTGTTGGGTTTTGCATAAACATAGAACCCGTTTTTATTTTTCTTGTAACAAAGAGCTTTCGTTTTCTTAAAGGAAGGACCAATTATGGATTCCATTTCATTAAGAAGGGCGGTGCGGAAAGCATTGCGCAGATAGGTATAGTTGAAATGATTGACCGTTTTCCAAAAATTACTGTCACTGAGGCCGCCCTCGGAAACAAGACAGTGGATATGGGGATTCCATTTTAAATCCCTGCCGAAGGTGTGAAGGACTAAGATGAAACCAGGAGTGTAATTCATGGATTTGTTCATCTTATGAAACATATGAAGAATCACGCTGTTTACAGCATGAAAGAGGCAGTTGAGAAGACAGCGGTCTTCAAGGAAGAAGGGACGGAGGTTCTCATCTATGGTGAAGACACAGTGCCGGTGCTTGGTGAAGACCAGTTTAGAAGCCATTTTGAGAGTACGGGCCATAGCATATTTTGTTCCACAGGAAGGGCAAAAACGGCAATGGCAGCGGAAAGGAATAAATTTTAGATTCCCACAGTGAGGGCAGGCATACATGGTTCCGCCAAAAGAAGGATCACCACAGTTGATCATTTTATCAATGTTATCCAATTCACAGTCACGAGGATGGAGGTTATATTTAATTTCTTCATAATAATCAGTAAAGATATCTTGTAAAATGCTCATGGGATTATTATGTCAGAAAAAGAGGAAAAAGTAAATCCCCTAGAGTTCCCCTCATGAATGAGGGGGTAGGGGAGTTGATGTGTCGAAGACACTTTTTTACGTTACAGTTCATTCCCCGGCCAGTGAACAAAAGAGAAGCAAGAAATTTTTTTGCGCCAAATAGTAACAAATAGTTTGCTTTTAGATTGAAATCGTTTAAGCTATGGGAGATAGGAAAATCTATCAAAATTTGAAAGGAGCTATACATCAATGGCAAGCGAAAAAAATGTCAGCAAAATCATCAAAGAATTAGGGTATGAACCCAAAGAACACGCCTGTATCGTTGTAAATTATGCACCCGACGATTCTTTAGGCAGCAAGTTGTCTCATTTTTTTACTTTGGAATATTACATCATGCAGCTGTGTGAAGAAGAAATTGTTTTTATTCCCCTGCAGGCTATCTTTTTTGCAGGGATGTTTCCAAAGAAAGAAATTGCATTGCGAATCCCTTATGATACACTCCAGTCTGTAAAAATTACCGAGGTCGAAAAAACATTAAATTATGAAGTCACCCTCACAACAGATACGGACACCATACGCCTCTCGGTGCAGAAAAAAGAATGGAGTGAATTTCGTTCCGCCGGAACCATTGCAACAGGAAATAGTTTTCTGAGTGTTGGGGCATTAGCTGTAAATTCAAAGGATGGGAAGTCGATCAATTGGCACAGGCAGAACTTAGACAACACATTTTCTTTGCTGCAGAAGTTACCACAATACTAAGCGTCTCATCAGATCAGCCCCGCATGCGACATCCCAAATACAAAGAAAAACAATGTAAATACGCAGAATACGGAGGTCGTAGCAACAATCTCGCCTGCCAGCTCTCCATTCCCGCCCATGGTCTGCGCCATGGGCGCGGAAGCCACGGCAAAGTTGCTTCTGAAAATTCCCTGGATCACCGTCAGGGAATCTTTTTTCTCCTTTATCACCTTTGGTACAAAGTATAAAGCGGCAAAGTAGAGAAGGATCACCTGAACCAATACAAGAAGAAATACGTCCGGTTTCAGGGCATCTCCCAGGTCGGCGCGGCAGACATACGCTTTTCGCGTCAGGATTTCCAAAGTGCAGCAGGATCAGATTAGATATGCGGACTCCATGGGTTGACGTATGACTGTGAAAATGTCATAAAAATGAGCCCTCTGTTTTGTGCGGATTCACTAAAAAAATGGAACTTAGGAACAATATATTGACAAGATTTTACATCGAAATTATAATAAACTCTAAATTGGTTCTACCACTGAACCTCAGAACCAATACGAGCTCACAAAGATATGAAAAGTGACTGTCTGACGTTATCCTGTATTCGCTGTTTGATCTGCGGCAGGAGACAGGCAGTCATGATTCCGGGAGCCTATCAAAAAGAAAAGGAGGAATGGATTATGTCCGAAACTGAAAATCAAGATCTGCTTGCCATGACGCATCTGGGGGAGGAGCCGTCCAGGTACATGAAGTCTGTGACACCGCCGATTTTCATGAACTCGCTTCATGTATTTGACACGGTGGATGAATATTTTTCCGTGGATATCTTCAAGGATGAATATTACTACGGGCGAGCGTCGAATCCAACGGTTACGATCCTGGAGAAGAAGCTGGCTGCACTGGAGCATGGTGTCAGGGCGGTTGCGTTTTCCGCGGGAATGGCGGCATGTACGGCGGCCATTATGGCGGTCTGCAGGATGGGGAGCCATATCATCTGCCTGAAGGAAAGCTACGGGCCGGTGCAGCATCTTCTGGACGATTACCTGATTGAAAAGATGAATGTCTCCGTGACCTATGTCAACGGGACGAAGCTGGAAGACTTTGAAGAGGCGATCCGGCCGGAGACAGACCTGATCATTTTGGAAAGCCCATCGACCCTGCTGTTTTCTGTCATCGACCTGGAGGGGGTTGCGAAGCTGGCGAAGGAGCATGGGATCAAGACCTATATTGACAACACCTACTCCACGCCGGTATTCCAGAAGCCGCTGGACATGGGAATCGACATTGTCATGCACACCATGACAAAATACATCGGCGGACATTCGGACCTGTCCGGAGGGGTATTGATCTCGAAGGACGAGGAACTGATGCGGGGGCTGATGATCCAGAGAGACCGGTTCGGAAGCGTGCTGGGTCCCATGGAGGCGTGGCTGGCGATCCGCGGCCTGCGGACTTTGGACGTGAGGATCCGGAGACATTATGAGACAGGGATGAAGGTCGCGGAATTTCTGGAAAATCATCCCAAGGTGAAAAAGGTGTATTATACGGGGCTGAAATCCCATCCCCAGTATGAGCTGGCGAGAAAGCAGCAGAAGGGTGAGTGCGGGCTGATGAGCCTGGAGATCGACGGGGATGAAAAGGCGACGGCCAGATTTGTGGATGCCCTGAAAATCTTTGAGCGGGGCTGTTCCTGGGGAGGATTTGAAAGTCTTGCCATTGCGTATACTTACAACTGGACGGAAGAACAGCAGGCCTTCCTGGGAGTGAACCGGAGCGTCGTAAGGCTCCACTGCGGCCTGGAAGGCGCGGAAAACCTGATTGAAGATTTGAAGCAGGCATTGGAAAAGGTATGATGGAGGTGTGGATCATGGAAGAGAATAAAATAGAAAAGACGATCAAAAAGCCGAGTCTGGGGCTGGCAGTCCTGCCGTTGATTTTTATGTTCGTGGTGCTGTTTACAGGGCTGATCATTTTTAAGGTAGATATCAAGGTTCTTTTGCTGCTCTGTGCGGCATTTACGATCGTGTTATGTATGTATCTGGGGCATACCTGGAAAGATGTGGAAAATGAGATCGTGGATAAGCTGGCAAAGGCATTTCCGGCGATCATGATCCTGATTACGGTAGGTCTGATGATCGGCGCGTGGATCGTGAGCGGTACGATTCCATTTCTGGTATATATCGGTTTGAAGATCATCAATCCCAGGTTTATCATTGTGACCTCTTTCCTGGTAACCGTGATCCTGTCCGTCAGTACAGGAACCTCCTGGGGCGCGGCAGGTACGGTAGGAGCGGCTCTGATGAGCGTGGCGGCGGGAATGGGAGCGCCCCTTCCGGCTGTAGCGGGGGCGATCGTGGCAGGCGCTTATTTCGGGGATAAAATGTCTCCCCTCTCGGACAGCACCAATATGTCTGCCATTGCCACCAACACGAACCTGTATAAGCATATCGGGCATATGTTCTATACGACGGTGCCGGGCTTTCTTGTCAGCTGCGTGGTTTATATCATTGCCGGGATTTCCTTCGCAAGCAGCGGGGAGATCGGCCAGGTGGACGAGATCATCAAAACGCTGTCAGAATTATTCAATCTGAGCATGCCTGTAGGACTATTGCTTTTGGTGCCGCCGGTGATCGTCATCTACGGCTCCTTAAGAAAGAAGCCGACCATTCCGGTCATGTTCATTTCCTCGGCGGTGGCAGTGCTGATCGCCATGCTCGTCCAGGGATTTTCCTTTGAAACCTGCGCGGCCAGCATGGTAGGAGGCTTCAAGATGGAAATGTTCGTGAATCCGACAGTAGATCTGGAAACTGTCGTCAAGGAGGTTCCGAATCTCCTGCAGCGAGGCGGTATGTCTTCCATGATGAATACCGCGCTGATGGCATTCTGCGCATTTGGATTTATCGGGGCGCTGACGATTGCGGGCTGTCTGGATGTGATCCTTTCTCAGATCATGAAGCACATCCACAGCACAGGCCAGCTGATCACCGTTACGGCCGTTCTCGGCGTGATCATCATCACGGTCATTGGAGAGGCTTCGGTTACATTCCTGATGATCGGCGGTCTGTTCAAGGATGAATACATTAAGCGGGGACTGCAGACCAAAAACCTGTCCCGTACGCTGGAGGACAGCATCACGGTGGTGGAGCCGCTGGTACCCTGGTCGCTGGCCGGAGTGTATATGACCTCCACTCTGGGAGTGCCTACGGCACAGTATGCGCCATGGGCATGCCTGTGCTACACGGGCGTGATCTTTGCGATCATCTGGGGATTTACGGGCTTCGGAATTGCGAAAATTCAGAAAGGCGGAGACAATTACGAGGATTATGTGGAGCTTACGGGAAATGAGCTGGAATCGTAAGGAAGCTGCTTTGCTTCTGCTTCACAGGCAGGTTGGGTGTCCGGCACCGTGAGAACAGAAGCTGCAGGTCACAATCTGGTCAATGTGTGATCTGCAGCGGACAGCAATCCTGCTTTTACAGCTTCGAAGAGGGCTTTATCATGGGCCATATGCGCTACAATTCGCGGCCGGTCAGGCCGTGAATTGTAGCGTCAGGTTTCCCCGGCATCCTCAGAGATCAGAGAAAATCCGTAATTGTTGATCACATCCACTGCCCGGAGGGCAGAGTCCGTATCCTGGCGTATGATGGCTTCGGCAAGCATCAGGTGCTCCGGAACCGTAAAAAGCCAGACCGAATCATTTTCGCTGGCGGCGCTTTCCCTCCGGATAAACCGGTCGTCACGGATCTTATCAATGAGCTGATGGATCACAGAGTTCCCGGCCATCTCATAGAGCTTATGGTGAAAGCTGTGGTCCAGGGTATGGCTGTAAATATTTTTCCGGTATTCCTCCTGCATGTCCATCGCGAGGGAGAGGAGCTCCTGTTTCTGTTCGGGTGTACCGCGGACGATCGCGTTTACAATGGTCTTGTGTTCCAGGGTATCCTGCAGCTCCTGCAATTCCCCGGGCGTAAAATCCGTCAGCCGGACAGACAGAACGCTTTTTCCGTTGTCAGGGGTGTTGATATAAACGCCGCTTCCTGTTTTGACATAGATCAGTCCGCGGTCCTCCAGAATGCGCAGTGCCTCCCGGACCGAGTTGCGGCTGGTCTGCAGCATGGCTGCCATGTCTCGTTCGGAGGGGAGCTTGTCCCCGGGCTGCAGATTGTTCATTCGGATATAATTGTAAATCGAATCGGAAATCTTTAAATAGAGGGAATCCTTTTCGACAGGTTTTAATTTCACTTCTCGTTGTTCCATATCGGCCTCCTTTGCATCCATTATTGATTATACGGCAAAGGAATGTCGGCCGTCAAGTTTTAGGTTGCTGTTCATATTGACTCCCAGGCCGAAAATCGCTATACTGATACCAGAGTGAAGCGTATTTGATGGACGCGGGGGAGGGAGCGGATTTAATTCTTGCAGACTATCTCAGAAAAAAGGAAAGTGAGGTTTTCAATATGATGAACCGCCTACCCCGAAAAAGTTAGACTTAAAATGAATGAGCAATGAACAAATCAGCGGAGGAAGATAACCTGCCGCTGATTTGTTATGCCGTAGAAAATAGCGTATTACATTAAGAGTAAAAAACAAAAATTGATATAACACAAGAAATGACACCTTTGCCAAAAACTGTTCCCTTGTACGGAAGAGGCATTCTGGATATTATATAAATATGAATTGCGCAATGGAAAAAGTAAAGAAAAACAACAGATGAACAGGAGAAAATAGAATTATGAAGAGAAGAATTGTTGCGGTATTTATGTCATGTATGCTGACGGTTGGTTTAATGACAGGATGTACAATGGGACCGTCCGGACAAGGTGAAACAAAAGAAACAGAAATAACGGAAGCAACGGAGAAAACAACAGAAGATGGGGGATCACAGAAAATCGGGTTGATTTATCCGGCATTAAACAGTGAATTTCTTGCGGCACAGGCAAAAGGAGTAACAGACTTGCTGGAGGCAGAAGGGCACACCGTGGAATTGGTAAGTTCGGATAATGATTCGGCAAAGGAACTGCAGCAGTTAGAGACGTTCGCAAGTATGGGAATGGACCGGATTATGATTTTCCCAATCGGGGCAAGTGCAGGAGAGGTTGGAACGACGCTGCAGAAGCAGAGAGACCAGGGCGTTCACATTACTGTAGTTGGAAACCGGGTAACAGATGGAACGTTTGATTGTGAATTACTAATAGATTATCAGGAATGCGGTGAGTCTACAGCAAAGATGGCGGCGGACTGGATCGAAAAGACATTTCCGGATGCAGAAGATGGAGGTATTAAGGTGGGGCTTATCGTTACAACGGCCAGTACCGAATCAAAGACACAAAGTGAAGCTCTGTATAAGGTTGAAGAGTATACATCAAAGGCAAAGGTAGTGGAAACTTACGACTATCCGTTTGGAGAAAATGTATCCAAGATTCAGGACAGTGTAGAGATTATGCTGGAAAACAATCCAGATTTAAAGGTTCTTCTGACATACAGTGAGCTTCAGGCGATTACTGCAAATGAAACGATTATGACAAGGAGTGAGATTGACAAATCAGAATTTGGAATTTTCGGCAGCGGCTCTTCCCAGTCTATATGCAAATTGATCAAGGACAGCACAGAAGATAAGACAGTTATTCGGGGCAGCAATAGTTATGGAAGAATAGAGTCAATGGTAGGTGCAATATTGGGAAGAGTAGAATTAGATGAAAATAATATATATTACGAGTCAGTCGAAAATGTAACAGCAGAGAATGTGGATGACTTTATTGAGGAGTAAAGGTTAGGAGGAGGTGGACATCATCAAAACAATACTTCAACTAACAGGTATTACAAAACGATATCCAGGAGTCTTGGCATTGAATCAGGTCTCCCTGCAGTTTCAGCAGGGGGAGATTCATGCACTGATGGGGGAAAACGGCGCAGGTAAATCAACGCTGATCAAAGTGATAAGCGGGGCGATTCAGCCGGACGAGGGAACGATTGAAATCAATGGAAACAGTTTTAACCATATGACCCCGGCATTGTCCAGAAATCAGGGAATCGGTGTTATTTACCAGGAATTCAATCTTGTGCCGTCTATGTCAGCAGCAGAGAATGTATTTCTCGGAGAATGCGTTGGCGGAAAATATGTTGCAAATTTCCAGGAGATGATTGCGCGGACCAGGGCAATCTTTGAAGAGCTGGGTGTAGATATTGATCCGCAGGAACAGGTGGGAAGACTTTCTGTCGCAAAACAGCAGATCGTAGAGATTGCGAAAGCAATGTCCAAAGATGTAAAAGTACTGATCATGGACGAGCCAAGCGCTGCGCTGGCGAATGTAGAAGTGGAGAATATGCTGCAGATTGTCAGAAGACTGAAAGAAAAAGGTGTTACCATTATCTATATTTCGCACAGAATGGATGAAGTGTTCGAGATAGCGGATGCGGTCAGTATCTTACGCGACGGATGTTATATTGATACAAAGGATATCCATGAAGCGAGCAGAAAAGAACTGATCACCATGATGGTCGGCAGAGAATTAAATGAAGAATTTGCTGACAGAGAAGAAGTGCATAATGATGTTGTCCTGGAAGTGAAAAATCTGTGCGGAAATGGTGACAAGAACATTAGTTTTAAGCTGCACAGGGGAGAAATCCTGGGATTTGCAGGACTTGTAGGAGCGGGACGGACGGAACTCGCGAAAATGCTCTTTGGCGATGTGCGTGCGGACAGCGGAGAAATCTATGTAAAGGGCCAAAAAGTATCAATCAATTCACCAAAACAGGCAATTGACTGTGGCATTGGACTGATTCCGGAAAACCGAAAAACAGAAGGAGCCTTTTTGAATTATCCGATTGATTGGAATGTTGCGATTATGAATATTCGGAAATTGTCCAGATTTTCTGTTGTATCGGAAAAGAAGGTGAAGGAGACTGCAAAACTGTATTTAGAACTGCTGCACATTAAGACACCTTCTCTGGGACAAAAGGTGGGAAACCTAAGCGGCGGAAATCAGCAGAAAGTAGTGTTAGCCAAAGTACTGGCTGCGAAAACCGATATTATTATACTGGACGAACCGACCAGAGGAATTGATGTAGGGGCAAAACAAGAGATTTACCAGTTGATGGACCAGCTTGTGGCAGAAGGAAATTCGATTATTATGATTTCTTCTGAGATGGAAGAACTGATTGGTATGAGCGACCGGATTATTGTGCTTCATGAAGGCAAGCTCGCAGGTGAAATTACAAGGAAAGAGTTTGACCAGAAGCAGATTCTGGAGATGGCATCGGGAGAATAAAGGAGAGGACAAATGAAAAAACAGAAATTAAATGTAAGCGAATTTATGTACCGGGAAATGCCGTGGATTATTTTGCTTGTCTTAATATGTATCTTTACAGCATTTTCTCCGAACTTTTTAAAAATCAGCAATCTGGTAAATATTTTAAATCAGAACTCTTATGTGCTTGTTGCTTCTTTTGGTATCGCGTTTATTATGATGTCCGGTCAGCTGGATCTTTCTGTAGGATATCAGATGTCATTGATTGGCGTATGTTCTGCGATACTGATGGTGAAATATCAGATTCCGGCTATGGCGGTGATTCTTTTTGCAATGTTGATGGGAATCGTGCTTTGCGTTATGAATACATATCTGGCTATGAAACTGAAGCTGCAGCTGATGATGGTTTCCATTGCGGCCATGAATATTTTTCAGGGAATTTCTTATGAAATGACAGACTCTATGACATATAATGGATTCCCGGATTCCTTTAAGCTATTGGGACAGGGGTATATCGGACCGGTACCGTTTCCGATTATTTTGATGGTTATTTTATTCATTATTATGAATTTCTTCCTGAATAAAACATACATGGGACGATATGTATATGCACTGGGCGGAAATGAGGAGGCATCCAGACTGGCAGGAATCAATGTAACAGGCGTGAAACTGATGATTGCCGCGATAGAAGGTTTCTTTGTAGGACTTTCCACAATGATGCTGATTTCCAGAATCGGTTCTGCGCAGTCAGCGATTGGTCCGGGAACGGAGTTTACAGTACTTACTGGTATCCTGCTTGGCGGCGTCAGCATCCGGGGCGGCGAAGGACGGTTGTCAGGAGTGGCGGCAGGTGTACTGATCATGGCAATCCTTTCTAATGGTATGCAGATGGCAGGCCTTGGTACGTATGCGCAGTTTATTGTAAAAGGTTTGATCATGATCGGCGCGATCGGAATTGATGTATATCAGATGAACAAACGTCAGAAGGCGAAAAAAGCATAATGAGATGAAGAAGGAGGGAATGGTTTATGAAAGCAATCATGGTTATGTTTGATTCTTTAAACCGGCATATGCTGCCGCCGTACGGTTATCAGGATATTGTGGCACCAAATTTCGAAAGACTGGCGAGAAGAACCGTAACATTTGACAATTGTTATGTGGGAAGTATGCCGTGTATGCCGGCGAGAAGAGAACTTCATACCGGACGTTATAACTTCCTTCACAGAAGCTGGGGACCATTAGAGCCGTATGATGATTCTATGCCGCGTATTCTGAAAGAAAACGGAATCTATACACATATTACAACGGATCACTGGCATTACTGGGAAGAGGGCGGAGCTGTCTATTTGAACCAGTATAATTCTTACGAGTTTGTACGCGGACAAGAAGGAGACCCGTTTAAGGGGCTGATTAATTTTGTAGAGCCTGAGCATTTGGATGGAAGAAAAGACTTCTGCGGAAGACAGGAATTCATCAACCGTCATTATATGCAGGATGAGAAAAATCAGTCGATTACGCAGAACTTCTCAAACGGACTGCAGTTTATCGAAGAAAATCATACCGCAGACAACTGGTATCTTCAGTTGGAAAACTACGATCCGCACGAGCCGTTCTTTACACCTGAAAAATATAAAGAACCGTATAAAGATGGTTACAACGGGGTGATGTTTGACTGGCCTGGTTATCATGAAGTCGTTGAAACACCGGAGCAGGTGGAGCATTGTATTAATGAATATAAGGCATTGGTTACAATGTGTGATACCTATCTCGGAAAAGTTTTAGACTTGATGGACGAATATAATATGTGGGAAGACACCATGCTGATCGTAAATACGGATCATGGATTTATGCTGAGCCAGCATAACTGGTGGGGAAAAATGATGATGCCGTATTTTAACGAGCTGGCACGCATCCCGCTGTTTATATGGGATCCGAGAAGCAAGACGGCAGGCGAGCGCCGTCAGGCTCTGGTACAGACTATCGATCTGGCGCCGACACTGCTTGAGTATTTTGGACAGGAAATTCCGAAAGATATGGAAGGAAAACCGTTAAGAGAAACGATTGAAAATGACAAGGCTGTTCATGAATATGCATTGTTTGGCCAGCATGGAATCCATGTCAATATTACAGATGGCAGATATGTGTATATGCGCTGTCCGGATCCGGAACACGAGCAGGATTTATTTAATTACATCGTAGAACCGACCAGTTATCCGGGAGCAATTACGGTAGAAGAACTGAAAACAGCACAGTTCCATGAGGGATTTGGATTTACAAAGGGATGTCCGATGATGAAGATAAAGGGCGGCTATGGAATCAGCACATTAGGATTCCCGCCGAGATGTCTGATGGATTACGGAACATTACTTTATGATCTGGAAACCGATCCGGAGCAGAACCATCCGATACATGATCCGGAAGTTGAGGAACGGATGATCCAAAATATGGTGAAACTGATGAAACAAAATGAGGCTCCGGAAGAACAATATACCCGTTTGGGACTGGAAGCATATGTATAGACAAATGAAATAAAAAATATTGAAAAGGGTCCATAATTGTCCGGAGATTTCGAACGATTATGGACCTGTTTTGGTTTGGAAAATAAAATATGTTTTTCATGCTTACTATGGGCGGGGAACGATATCAGTGATCAGGCAGTCATTGCAGACAAGGATATCGGAACAATATTTTTCCAGGACGGAATAATGCTTTGAACTGATAAAGATGGCGATCCCTTTCTTGCTGATATCAGTTAAAATGTATTTCATGAAATCACAGCCCTTCTGATCCATTCCTATGAAGGGGAAATCTATAAAAATAGCATGTACATCCTTTGTACAAAATCGATAGATTCCAAGAATACGTCTTTCTAATTGGGTTAGATCCTCCAGTGTCAGTAAAGGATCTTCACGGTGAATATAAGAAAGAAATTCTTTTGTACAGTATTCAGCAATGGAAGCGGGGATGACTCCGGACCATCCGCAAAGTCTTGGATAACGCGGAAGAAGCATGTTATCTGCGATACCCAGATTATTTAATAAATGATTCTCAATATTTTCAGGGACAAATTTCATGTCTGCAAGAGAAAGTGATGCCGCATTTTCAGGAAGAGCCAGGATAAAATCAATCTTGTTTATGCGGCAGAAGGATTCTAAATAGGATTCAAAACACAGGAGGGCATCGGGGCTGGAATCAATAAAACCGGTAATCTTTCCGGGAGTCCAGACGGAAAGTGTACGTGCGCCGCTTCGGAGTTCCAGTTGAATTTTACCGGGATCAGAGGAAGAATGCCCGGAAATGGAAATATTGTGTGAAACCGGAACTGATAAATAGGAATTGATCAATTCGGGGGAAATTACCTGATGGCGAAACGTACGCCGGTCCCTTCCATGCTCCATAATGAGAGCAGTATCCGCGATAGAAACAAGCGGTGTGACATAGTTGCTTATAAAAAGGCAGGAGATTCCATCCGCCTTTTTTCTTAACAGGATTTCTTTTATTTTTTCTGATTCCTCACCGGAAAGATTAAACTCCTTCTGACTTAATATGAGAAGCTGCGGACTGGCCGAAAAAATACGGATCAGGCAAAGCAGTAATCTTTCAAAATGAGATAAATTTTTTACCTTTGCATAAGGACTTTGCATAATTCCCATTTCTGATAACAAGCGCTGGGATTCCAGAACAGCCGCCTTTTTTGGGAACAGCCATTTTCTTTTGCCGTGAGGTTTCCGAAGCAGAAAAATGTTTTCATAGATTGTCATGGAATCTATCAGATCGGCAGTATCCGAGAGATAGTGGACATTTCTCAGAAAAGAATCTGATAAGGGAGAATGATTGAGAACAGTAACCGTACCGGAATCGTGCAAAAGATCTCCGGTAAGTAAACGGGAAACAAGGTGTTTACCGGAGCCATAAGGACCGATAAGAAACAAGAATTCACCTGAAAAAACTGTCATATTGAAATCTCTGAGCTGGTGACCGTTTTCATCGGAAGTATAAATGTGATCAAGTCTAATTAATTCTTCCATTTTTATCAGAATCCCTTTCTGTCTGCCTGTATGTAGTGTGAGGCGGAAGATATGGAAGACGAACTTCCACATCCGTTCCTCTGTTTTCAACACTGCTGACGCGTATCCCATATTTTGAGCCGAAATGAAGCCGGATTCGTGAATGAATATTCGTCATGGCAATACTTTTATGGTTTTTCATACGAGTCTTCAGCGGAGCCGGATGCTGGAGCTTATCATTTAATTCATCCAGCCTGGATTCCGGCATACCGATTCCGTTATCAGAAACCCACAGATAAAGACAGCGGGAGGTGAGCTCGTGATGAATGGTGACACAGCCCCCTTCTTTTTTACTTTCAAGTCCGTGATACAAAGCATTTTCTACTAGGGGTTGCAGGATCATCTTGGGAACTGTGGCTTCCAGGGCGGCATTATCCTGAATTTTAATATCCAACGAGAAGCGTTTTCCGAAACGATATTGCTGGATGAAAAAATAATCTTTTAAATTCAGTATTTCATCGCGGAGTGATACCATGTCCCCGCGGTTGCTGATCGTGTATCGGAAGAAACGGGACAGGCATTCTGTCATTTCTTCAATCACCATATTGCCGTTTAAAAGAGCCTCGCTGCGGATATTATCCAGTGTGTTATAAAGAAAGTGCGGATTGATCTGACTTTGAAGAGCAGCGATATGGTCCTGCTGTCTGTCAATGTCAGCTTCATACTGTGAAAGACATCCTTCCACAATCTTTTTGGTAAAACGCTGAAGCTCTTCAGGCGTGTCAGGAGAAAAAGTTCCGGTTTCTAAATATTGCTGCAGATCGAAAGATTCCATTGCATTTATATATCGTTGCGTGTTTCGTGAATTCTTCAGCATGGCAGCAGGTTCCTTTCCTGTCAGTTTCAATACAGTTTTTTATAATCACTTGGTTTGATTCCGGTCACCTTTTTGAACAATTTCCGGAAATATTTGTTATCATTGTATCCGACCTGTCTGGAGATTTCGATAACGCTTAACTGTGTCGTCCTTAATAATTCCTTTGCCTTATCGATGCGGAATTCCGTCAGATAGTCACTGAAATTCTGTCCGGTATGCTTCTTGAATGCGGCGCTGAAATAGGCCGGATTATAGTTTACATGCCGCGCGATCTCTTCCAGGGTGATTGGATTGGCATAAAATTGCGCAATATACTCTTTTGCCTGCCGGATTGGGAGTACTTCGGCAGCGTTTAATTCAGCCAGTTTTTGCGCGACAACAGAACTTGTAAAATCCTGCAGCTTTGTGATAAAGTCGGGAAGATTTTTGGCACAGTCTGTCCACATGATAATGTCATCTGTTTCGGCAATATCGGGAAAATGATTGGTAATGATATCGAGAATCTTTCCGCGGGCAGCGTATAATGCAGCAGGATTTAATACCGGATATTTCGATAAATCAGATTTCCAGTCTTCGAACCATTGCTGTATAGATACGATATTATGCAGATCCAGACAATTCCGTAAGGATTTCAACTCCTTTTCACCAACTAAATGTTCCGGACAGGATGAGAGCTGGTCCGGAAGATAGGAAATGATTTTATCCCATCCGAGGGTCAGCTTCGCCTGTACATAGGAAACAGCCTGCTGATATGACTGGGGGAGCTGCGAAAGGTTATCTGTTTCACCGCCGGCTCCAAGAGAAAGCGAAAAGACCCCAAAAATATCTGTCAGGGAACAAAGCGTGTTAAAAAAACGTGATATCTGATCGTGTATGACAAGAGATTTACTGTGTGAATAGTTGACCAGACAGAAAATCCCATGAAAATTCTGGAGCGCCAAAGCCGAACAGTCATCAGAGAAGAGCTGCCGGGCAATGTCTTCTACATGGTTTTGAAAAGAAGCATTACTCAGATGGAGCTGCGGCAGCGTTGTGTTTAGTAACAAAACACGAAAATGCGGAAAAGAAAACGATGTCTGGTAATGAGAGTTAAACTCAGCCAGTGTGTTCTTTGCAATGGAAGCCGTCTCTAAATCGGATAAAAGAGCAAAGTTACGTTGTACTTGCTTTTCGCGCAAAAGTGCCTGATAGACTGATTTTTCATGTTCAGCCTCTTGTCTGAGCTTCAGGTTCTGACATACTTTCTTTAAGGTGTGATTCAAATCGTCTTTATTGACCGGCTTTAATAAATAGTCCACGATTCCGAACTGCATGGAACGGTATGCATACTCAAAATGCCGGTATCCGCTGATGATAATAAATGAGCTCTCAATACCGGCGTCTCTTGTTTTTTCGATCAATTCCAGACCGTCATACACCGGCATCTTGATATCTGTGATCACGATATCCGGCTGGTCTGTCAGAATCTTTTCCAGGGCGTCTTCTCCATTACAAAAAATGCCGGTAATTTCAATGGAGAGTTCTTCCCAGTTACCAAGCATCTGAATCAGTTTACAGATTTTTTCTTCATCGTCTACAATGATTGCGCTGTACATATAGTTTGTCCATTCCTTTTCCGCTATCAGTTAATATATATCATAGCATAGACGAAATGAAAAATAAATATGAATGCATGATTATATATAAATCAGACACCTTTGCCAAAGATTGGCACCTTGTGACAGACAGGCGTAAAACGTAATATATAGATATAAAAATGGAATATACCTTGATTCTGCCAGGTGAAAAATACTGAGAAATGATAACCAGTTAAGGAGAATAAGATAAGGAGGATAAGAACAAATGGAACACACCATCAAACCAGAGGTCAGGAGACCTGAAGTTGCGCTCTACACGGACATTGTGTATAAAAATGACTGGAACGGTTTTAGACAGCACAACTGTCCTCTGACTTTAAATTTTTTGAGACCGTTTTATAATCAGTGGGACTGGAAAAAAGTACCGCTTATTATCTGGCTGGAGGGCGGTGCATGGAGATCTTCACCTCCGGCACGCAGAATACCGGAATTATCTTTTTATGCATATCATGGATATGCTGTAGCAAGTGTTCAGTACAGAGTGAGCAGCCAGTCGTTATGGCCGGCACAGATAGAAGATGTAAAAGACGCAATCCGGTTTTTGAAGACTCATCACGAACATTTTGGAATTGATCCTGACCGAATTGTTATAGCGGGTGAATCTGCGGGCGCCCATCTTGCGGCTCTTGCGGCTTTGACCGGCGGAACGGATACGTTCAGAACAGATGAATGGAAAGATGTAGATGATAAGGTGCAGGGCGCGGTTTGCTGGTACTGTCCTGGAACCTTTTCCTATGTAAATGAAAGAGGAGAAAAAGAAAAACAGAATTATGTTGCAACTCCGGAAAAACTGCTTGTTAATAAAAATATCCAAGAAATGCCGGAGCTGATTAAAGAAGTCAGTCCGGAAACTTATGTGAACGATCAGATGCCTCCGTTTCTATTCTTCCATGGAAATCGGGACAATCTGGTGCCGGTGAAGTGGAGCAAAAGCCTTTATGATAAAATTATAGAAAAGGGCGGCGAAGCAAATTATTATTATATAGACGGAGCCGGACATGCATCAATTGAATTTACACAGACAGAAGTGCAGGAGATTATGCTTGTGTTTTTTGATAAACAGCTCAAGAAATAATCAAATATATCAGGGATGAATTTAAGGAGGATAATTATGACATTTTATGAAAAAGTAACCCAAAGTGTAGAGTATATTCGGTCCAAAGTCAGTGCGACTGCGGACGTAGCTGTTATTTTAGGAAGCGGACTTGGCAAAATTGTGGATGTTATGGAAGACAAAGAATGCGTTCCTTATAAAGAGATTCCTAATTTCCCGCAGAGCTCTGTAGCCGGACATGCCGGAAACCTGGTGTTTGGAAATATAGGAAACACACGTGTTATGGCGTTACAGGGAAGATTTCATTATTATGAAGGCTTCACAATGAAAGAGGTTGCGTACCCGGTTTATGTAATGAAATTATTAGGAATCGAAAATATGATCGTAACCAATGCCTGTGGCGGAATCAATGAAACATTTGCGCCGGGCGACATTATGATCATTGATAATTTTATCAATGGTCTGAGTGTGAATCCACTGATGGGGGACAATGATGAAAGATTCGGGCCAAGATTTCCGGATATGTCAGAGCCGTATGACACAGCTTTGAGAGAGCGCGCAAAGCAGGTGGCTGATGAACTGGGAATTGAAACGAAGCATGGAATCTATACCTTGTTTCAGGGACCGTATTATGAGTCGGTAGCAGAAATTCAGATGTATAAGAGAGCCGGAAGTGATGCGATTGGAATGTCAACAGTGCCGGAGACGATTGTTGCAAATTATGTGGGGATCAAGACTTTGGGAATCGCCTGCATCACAAATATGGCGACGGGACTTCGTACCGGAAAGCACAGCCATGAAGAGGTTGTGACGATTGCGGAACAAACCAGTAAGAAGTTATGTCTGTGGATAGAAACATTATTAAAAACATGGACAGACTGATTTTATTTTTGCTGGTTAGGGAATGTTTTATAAAAGAGGTAATGCAAAATGGATAGAAAAAAGATATTTCAGAGCGTAGACCACACATTATTATTGCAGGGAGCAACATGGGAGGAAATAAAACAGATTTGTGATGATGCATGTACGTATGGAACGGCATCAGTCTGTATTCCGCCTTCTTATGTAAAACGTGCAAGCGAATATCTTGGGGATAAGATGGCAGTATGTACTGTGATCGGATTTCCAAATGGATATAATACTACCGCAGCTAAGGTGTTTGAGACAAAAGACGCGATTCAAAACGGGGCGGCAGAAATCGATATGGTGATTAATATCGGGGATCTGAAAGATAAGGCATATCATCGTGTGGAAGAGGAAATCCGCCAGATAAAAGCTGCATGCGGCGATAAAATCCTGAAAGTAATTATTGAGACTTGTCTGCTGACAGAAGAAGAAAAGATAAAGATGTGTGAAATTGTTACGAATGCAGGCGCGGATTATATCAAAACTTCGACCGGATTTTCAACAGCGGGAGCAACATTTGCGGATATTGAATTGTTTTCACGGCATATTGGGGCAGATGTGAAAATGAAAGCAGCAGGAGGGATCAGTTCTTTTGATGATGCGGAAAAATTTATCAGTTTAGGCGCGGCAAGACTTGGTACAAGCAGAATCGTGAAACTGGCAAAGGCAGAGCCAGGGGAAGCGCAACAGATAGAAGGATACTGATTTCAGATAAATGAGTTCAAAACTATAAATTTTAGTGAAACAGGAGAGTGGAAATATGTATAAAAAAATGACGTCCAAAATCGAGCAGCCGGATATTATCCTGTACCCGGATATTGTTTACAGCAATCAGTTTAATGATTTTTTACAGACGTCAATACAGCTTAAGGTTAATATTTTGAGACCGTTCTATAAATTGACAGAATGGGAAACACGGCCGCTTTTTATCTGGATGACCGGCGGCGCGTTCAGAAGCGCGACACCATATAGAAATATTC
>CATLCV010000048.1 GCA_949893755.1 uncultured Lachnospiraceae bacterium
CTGGGAAAGTATGCCCATCCAGAAAAACAGAGGGGAATACCGCTCATATTTCAACAAAAAAACCACTCTTTTTAGAAAAAGGGGCTGTTATGTCTGAGATTTTTTTATCTCTGGTGCAACAGCCCCTTCCAGAATGAAAACGGCGATAAGGTATTGGGGATTTATCAGGCAAATGCAATATGATGCTTCTTCAATAATTCCATTGCCCTGGCAAGGTCGGCTTCCTTTTGGACAAGCTCAGTAACTGCGGCGTCCTTTTCAGTAAGAGCGGCATTTTTTTCGGCAAGCGCGGCATCTCTTTCCGCGCGCAGCGCTTCATTCTCACCCTGCATAAGCTTTTTTCCCTTTTGAATCCCTCTGTTCTCAACCTGATCCAATATCTCACACATATTCGGTCCACCTCCTGTAGTTTTTACCTTCTGTGCTTCTAAAAATCTTTCATCCCCGGTCATGACTGACATAAATTTCAGCATGGCATCCACATGCTTTATTGTCCTTCTGCTGGGTACATATTTTTTGTTCTTCCGTTTCTGTACAAAATAATCCGCCACAATCCGAAAATCACTCCTGAATAATTTAACCTGATCCTCTGTCAAATATGCAATCTCAAATATATGAACCTTATAGTCATTTACATATTCTTCCAATCCTTCGGGAATCTCAACCATTTCTTTTATGGATCCGGGTCCGCTCCAGCGGGATTCGCCAAAATACAGGACGATGCTCAGCACCGGGCAGCGGCCTTTCGATTTCTTATCAAGCAGTTGTGATCGGTAAGCCGCGCCATCATACCCGATAACCCGAAAAGGCATATCGTTATCTGTATCCGTCTGATTCTCCAGTCCCAAAATGGCAATCTTCACGTTTCCGGCAGACCAGTATTTCGCATTGTCGCGTTCTTCCTCATGCAGACTTCCTTTATCCGCCTTATACTGAGATCTGACCTTGAAAGACCTCAGCTCTCTGGACTTAACCGTCCGTTTCCCGTCAAACACTAACCCGTTCACGATGTCAGAGAACACATCGTTATAATCCTCTAAATTTTTTTCTACGATATCTTTTTGTCCCATCCATTCTCCTCTTTGGTTTCCATTATATTATAGTTCATCGACTGCCGGAATACAAGTGCAATTCCGAACTGCATGCTGCCGGAACACCTGTGAAAGGTGAACCAAATGACCATAAATTACACTATATAACCATTATATCATCTCCTCCCTTCGATAAAGTTTGCTGGCTGGCCAGTGAACTGCAGCGGCTGCTCAGAATATAAATACACGAAGTATCCGTTGCGAAAACAGCTGTTATTCTGAACATTTAATAAAAAACTGTTTCAAACATTGAAGTAAAGGCGATATAGCCCTGAAAATAAAAAGACATTTTCATTGTAGATTGATAGAATGTTTGAAAAATGCACCCGCAGTGATCATTCACCTGCCTGCCTGACAGAGGAAATATCATTGCGGGATGCATTTACTTTAGCATATCCTGAAATAAAAAGCAATTTCTTTTTCGCTATTTCTCCGATACTTGAAAAGGAACCATTCTCCGTAGTATAATGAAAACACAACAAGAAAGATCAGGAGCCGCTGCCCAGCGCATAAGGAAACATGCCGCTTTGCGGCTGCCGTGAGTATAACGGAAACGGAGGATACAGTATGTCAGATTCAAGAATAAAGGAATATCTCGCCCAGGTCGGGATCCGCAGGGTCCATGAGCTGGACACCGCTCTGCTGGAAGCCTTCGGGCAGGAGGAGGGCGAAAAGCATATTAAAAAGCTGACGGAGTTGTATGACCGATCAGAGGAACGGCTGGTCTATGGAAGTAAGGACACAGCCTATCTCCGCCGTCAGGAGGAGCTTGTGGATTATCTGAACCAGAGCTTGCAGATGAGCCTTTTGGCAGCCTCTTTTTATGACCGTGTGTTTTTCCGGAGGGCGATGGAAGCTCTGCTCCGATATGAGCAGTTTTTTGCAGGGGACATTCTGGATATGGGCTGCGGAAATGGGATCCTGACCTGTTTTTTGGCGCGCATCCATCCTGACGCTTCTGTGACCGGCCTGGATCTGTCGCAGGCGGCCGTTTCCGCGGCCCGGGAGCTTGCCGGGAGACTGCAGGCGGACAACGTGCGTTTCGCCTGCTCCCAGGCGCCGGGGCAAAAGAAGTATGAAAAAAACGACTATCATGACACCGTGTTTTCCTGCCGGACGGTACATGAGAACGTCAAATGGAGGCCTCTGATCGAAGAGAAGAAAGAGGCTCCGCTTTCAATAGAAGAGCAGGCAAAGCGGTATGAAGGGTATGTGAAGGAGCTTTCGGCGCTGGTAAAACCCCGGGGGTATCTTGTCAGCATAGAACGCTGTGAGGAAGACGATGTATGCGCCGGTCTGGTCCGCGCCCTGGCAGGCGCGGGACTTTGCCAGGTGAAGGGCACCTGCATGCAGTTTTCCTGTAAAAATGGAGACGAAATGGCCGCGTTTCAGGCAATGGTCTTTCAGAAGGCAGACGGACGGCCATAAATGAAGGTGCGTTACAGGGCGCTGGTTAACCAGTGACCTGTAACCATGAACGGGAAAGCCGGAAGATTTCCGATGCATTTGTTTTGCAGTCTGATGCTGCTCCATGGTATTATAATGAATACGAGATCCATAATCAGGAAGGGAGTGTTGGCTTTGATTTCGTTTCGTACATACCTGGTTTTCGAATTTGACGGACAGGAGACGATGAAAAATATTACCGATCATGTAAAAATGATCCTGGAAGAAAGCAAGGTTCAGGAGGGGATGATCCTGGTGTCGGCACTCCACACGACATCGGCGGTTTTTATCAATGATGATGAGGAGGGTCTGGTGCAGGATACGCTGGAATTTTTGGAGAAGATCATTCCCAACAGCAAGGTTCCTTATTACCGGCACAACAACAGCGAGAAGGACGCGCCTGCGCATCTGAAAAGAAATGCGGTCGGCCGGAGTGAGATGATCTCGGTCACGGAGGGAAAAATGGATCTGGGAAACTGGGAACAGATCTTCTATGCCGACTTCAATGGAAAACGGAAAAAGAAGCTCTGCATCAAAATTATAGGAGAATGACAAGGAGTCTGCGGCAGCAGGCTCCTTTGCTGTTTTACAAAGCCTGCCCAAGGGCATCCCATTATGGCCATTCGTCCGTTTCAAAAAGTATATCTTCAAAAATCAGATTAGAAAATGACGCGGGAAAAATGGTGTAATTTGTACAAACCATTTCAAGCCTTTTACGGATCAAAGGAAAAGAAAGTATACAACCTGCTGTAAAATAGGGATATAAAATTGTGCAGCATGTACACATATATGGCAAAAAGACGAAAAAACACGCAAAAAACCAAATTTGCTTGTGCAAAAGAACTATGCTATCATGAAGCTACTTTCAATCGGGTTGAAGAACTAATATCGATTCGGAACCGCGCGCCCCGGTAAGGAACTGTGCAAAAATAACACGCTCTGAAACGGGAGTTCTGAATCGCAGTGAAATATAATCAGGAAGTGAGGCAGAGCTTATGCGAGAAAATTTTGACGTGATCGTGATCGGCGGCGGAACAACCGGAACAGGTGTGATCCGTGACCTTGTACTACGCGGCTTCCCAAATTCCCTTTTGCTGGAGCGGGATGATCTGGCGGCAGGGACATCAGGCGGATGCCATTCCGCATTGCACGGAGGGGCGCGCTATGCGGTATCCGATATCCAGACCGCCAGGGAATGCCTGCAGGAGAATCAGATCTACCGCAGGATCGTGCCGCAGGTGGTGGATCCGACAGACGCGATCTGGGTGGCAAAGACGGATGAGCAGTTGGAATTTGCGAAAAAATGGATGAAAAACGCAGATGAGATTGGTCTTCCCTATGAGATCATTTCGGTAGAGGAAGCGACCAGCGAGGAACCGCTTTTGTCGAAGGATATCCGGTTTGCGCTCAGGACCATTGACACGGGCTTTGATCCGTTCAGGCTGTGCATTGCACAGGCCTATGATGCCAAGATGAAGGGCGCCCGGATCCGCACCCATCAGGAAGTGATCGGCATGCTGATGGAAGGAAGCCGTGTGGTGGGGCTTCGGGTGTTAAATAAGAAAGAAAATCATATTTACGAGGTTTATGCCAAGCTTGTGATCAACGCGGCGGGACCCTGGTGCTCCCAGATCACGGAGATGGCCGGATTCGCGATTCCCATGAAGCCCAACAAGGGCTCCACCGGAATCTACAGCATGCGGCCCACCAAGACCCTGATCGGGATCCTGCGCACGCCTGCGGACGGCGACGGACTCGTCAGCCAGGGCTTTCAGAATACGGCGCTTTTAGGAACCTCCTCCGTAGATGTGGAAGATCCGGACGACGCGGATCCCGGAATGGACGAGATCAAGATCATGGAGGATTCCGTGGCGGAGATCATTCCGGAGCTCCGGGAAGCAAGAATGCTGAGACTGTGTACCGGTGTGCGCCCCTTGTATACGACAGGAGAGGAGACCGGGCGCAACATCAGCCGGGGAATGTTCCTTCTGGACCATGAAGAAATGGAAGGGGTTGCAGGGATCATTACCATCACCGGCGGAAAATACGCGACAGCCCGCCTGATGGCGGAGGAAGCGGTGAACCTGGCCTGTGAAAAGCTGGTGGGCAGGATGATCCCGTGTACTTCGGACAAAGAACTGATCTACGGAGCCACCACAAGGGAAGAGGCGGAAAAGGACGCCCAGGAGATCCACGAGAAATATCACATTTCCCGGTATGCGGCGCACAAATTTACCGCCCGCTACGGGGTATTTGCAAAGAAGATCCTGGAGGAATACCCGGAGCAGGCATACGTCATTGACGATGCCGTACAGATGATCGGCTCGGAGGTTTGCTACGCGTTCCGGGAGGAGGATGTGGACGACTTCAAGGATCTGCGGCGCCGCACCCGTCTCGGCATGGGCCAGGAGCAGGGTACCTTCTCCATCTACAAAGCAGGCGGGATCGCGCAGCAGGAGCTTGGCATGACGCCGGCCGAGGCCGAAGGCTGCGTGCTCGGATATGTGGAAGAACGCTGGAAGGGCATTTATTTTGCGGCACAGTACGGAGATCAGCTCCCATTATCAGAACTGATGCAGGAAATGTATATCGGTATGGGCAGCTATGACATTTTAAATATAGGATAAGGAGGGGCTGGTCATGAGTGGAATGAAAAGCGATGTTCTGGTCATAGGCGGCGGCACGGCCGCATGCGCGGCGGCGGAGGCTGTCCTGCAGGCCGGGAAACAGGTCACAATGGTATTTCCAAACGGCGGAAGCAGCGAGGTGTCTGCCGGCTCCGTGGACATTCTGGGAGTCGTTCCGGGAGAGGAACCACGGATCTGCGGAGACTACAGGGAAGGGATCCGGGCGCTTCTGGAACGATATCCGGACCACGTCTACGGGAAATGCGGGGGCGAACTGGACACAGGCGTGCAGGCTCTGGTATCCCTGGCGGAAGCGGGCGGATACAGGCTGAAAGGCTTTGACGGAAAAAATGTATGGATCCCCAATATGCTGGGAACATTTTCTGTCAATGCGCTGGTTCCGGAAATGCTGGCCGGCGGAGCGCTGGTCCCGGGAGAGGAAAAGAAAGTCCTTGTGATCGGAGTAAAAGGAAATGCGGCATTCAACGCGGAAGCGGCGGCCATGTCCTATCAGCAGTATCAGAAAAAGCTGGGAGGGAAGGCGGATTATTTTTCCGCGGAGATCCGGCTGACAGGCTGGGGGGACAGGCGGAAGGTCAGCGACGGCGAGCTCGCGGATTATCTGGATACCAGGGAAGGCGCGCAGGAATTGATTTCCGCGGTCCGGACCTTCTGCGGAAACGGCAAGTACCATTTTGACACGATCCTCTTCCCGCCGGTATTGGGATATGTAAAATACCAGGAGCTTCTGGCAGAGATCAAAGCAGCCTGCGGATGCGATGCGGCAGAGGTGCAGGCACTCGGAAATTCCGTCGTCGGGTATCGGTTTACCCGGGCTCTTTACCGGGCACTTGAGACACGGGGGGCAGTCCTGCTCCGGGGCGCAAAGGCAGAGTCAATATCCCCGGCGGAAAACGGGATCGACGCGGTGTGCACGATCGGGCTGACCGACCAGCTCCACCCAGGCGAGAAGATGACGATCCATGCATCCTCTGCCGTTCTGGCGACAGGAGGTTTCGTAGGCGGCGGGATCAAAGCACGCAGGACAGAGGTCTGGATCGAATTGCTGGAGGAAAAGCTGGGCGGGATCACGACGGAGGTTCTGGACCGGAACGCCCTCAGCAGATCGGGACAGGATTTTATGCGGATGGGCGCGGAAGTAAAGGACGACCTGTCCGTAAAGAATGAAACATATAACGGACGCCTGTTTGCCTGCGGTGACGTCCTTGCAGGGCACAATTCTGCAAGCGAACGGAGCGGAGCGGGGATCGCGGCGGCATCCGCGTATCTGGCCGGAAAAAACGCGGCGGCGAACATATAGGAGGTGGGGAAAGGATGGCAACACAAGACTTTTCAAAATTGTACTATCGGACGGCCAACTGCCTGACAAGTGATATCATTGCGGATTTTTCTCCCGTCAGCCGGGTGCTGGGAGCAGATACATCGACGGGGATGGGAGTGGTGTTCACGGCAATGGGGACACGCTTTGATATGCAGTACGCGGCAAAGGAAGCATTTATGGCGGCGGACAGCTACGAATCGGACACCCGCAGCATCGACGACACTCCTGTTGCGGAAGTCATGCGCTATGTCCGCAGCGAGATCATTGCAGGCGGAAATGTGCCGGAAGCGTATCAGGCCCTGACGGAAAAGATTCGAAAAGGAGAATGCGTCTACGGACAATACGCCGAATATGAGTCAGGCTGTGAGGAGGCGGATGTCCTGTTCCTGATCAGCCCTGCCGAGGCGGACGCGGAAAAGACAGCGGAAAAATTTACGGAATTTGCCGGACGGCTGAATAAAAGCTGCTGCTGTACAAATAAATATAAGGACTGCGGATATCTCCTGCTCCAGCTTGGGCAGACAGAAGCGGCCAATGCGCAGGCAGAGGCAATGGCAGGAATCCTTGGAAAATATAAAGAGATCGTAACAGACGACGGCTACGTCCTGGATACCCTGCTCATCCAGTTCCCGGAGCTTTCCGAAAGGATCCGGTTTATCGACGAATTTATTTATGAAGGAAAAGAAACAATAAAAGAGGCAAAAGAAACGATCGTACTGCACGAAAGCGGGATCATCCAGCGGCTGTACCCGTCCCGGAGCGTGGATTACCGGGAGTTATTCGCGGATGGAAAGGTGATCCTTCCGGTAAGGAGCGGGTTTGATGTAACCGATTCGGGCCTGGCAGGAGGGCTTGGCCTGTATGAACCGGAAAATCTGACGGCAATTTCCGGACGCCGGATGGCCGACCTGACGGAGCCGGAGCATGACGTGATCATTACGCCCTGTGCCTGTGAAGCTGCGGGCCTGAACTGTGCTGAAAAAGAGCGGGTTATGACACTGCTGGAATATGTGTGTCATGATACAGAACGCCCGTAAGGAACCGCGGGAAAAGAACTGTGTAAACGACAGAAGTTTCTGCTGTTTTATACAGCGGAATACGATTTTAGATGGAGGAAAAGATAATCATGAAATATGATCCAAATATATTTAAGCTGCCAGAATCGATTGAGAAAGACCAGTATATCGTCTGCACCTATTTTTGTCAGGGGTATACGTCCGACCTGCTGAACAAGGTGGGATCCATGGCCATCGAGCAGACCACAGGCACATGGGCTCCGGTACCGCTGGAGACGCCGGAGGTCAGGAGACGCCACGGCGGAAAGGTGATCGCGGTCCATGAGATCCCCTGCTATGAATTTGAAATGCCGGAGACAAAGGGACAGGAGCGCATGGCGGTATTCCAGATCGCCTTCCCGTTTGAAAACATGGGGGCAAACCTTCCCCAGGTGCTGACCTCCGTGATCGGAAATATTTCCATGGCAGGAAAATTAAAGCTGATCGATATTGATTTTCCGAAGGCATTTACAGACGGCTTCCAGGGGCCCAGGTTCGGTGTGGAAGGGCTGCGGGAGATCACCGGAGTGCCGAAACGTCCGTTTATCGTCAGCATGATCAAGCCGTGTACGGGCGCGACGCCGGAAAACGCGGGCAAGCTGATCCGGGAGCTGGCTATGGCAGGGATCGACTGGATCAAAGACGATGAGCTGTTCAGCGATACCGATTACTGTACGGTCAAGGCCAGGGTCAGGATTGCGGCGGAGATCCTGAAGGAGGTGTATGAAAAGACCGGAAAACGGGTCATCTATTCCCCAAATATCACGGACCGCCCGGACCGGATGCTGGATAAGGCGAAAATGTGCAAAGAGATGGGAATCCCGGGACTGATGATCAATGCGCTGACGGTGGGCTGGCCGGCCATGCAGATGATCGCGGAAAATGACGAGGTAGACCTGCCGATCCTGGCGCACCCGGCCTTTGCGGGGGCCATGTATGAATCTCACTATTCCGGAATTTCCAGCCACCTGGTGCTTGGAAAATTCATGCGCATGAGCGGTGCGGATCTCGTGATCTACCCCTGCGCATACGGAAAAGTGGATATCCAGCGGGAAAGATACATCCGGATCGCCCAGTCTCTTCTCACCGATTTCCGAGGAATGAAGCGTACCTTCCCGGGGCCGGCGGCAGGCGTATACCAGGGATTGATCCCCAACGTGGCGGATGACTTGGGAATGGATTTCTCCATCTCAGCAGGCGCGGCGATGCATGCCCATCCGATGGGGGCGGCAGCGGGAGTGGAAAGCCTGATCAAAGCAGCGGAAGCAACGGCGGAGGGGATTCCACTGGAAGAAGCGGCGAAGGACTGCGAATCACTGAAGGCTGCATTGGACCTGTGGGGGATCGGAGTCCATCAGGATCTGTTTGATCTGAAAAAATAGAGATGAAAAGAAAAACAGTAGATCTACATATGCACAGCGGATATTCCAGCGACGGGACATTTGGCGTACATGCGCTATTTGAGCAGGCGAAACAGAATCAGATGGAAGCGGTCGTGATCGCGGACCATGATACCTGGGAGGCCTGGGACGAGGCAGAGCGGGAGTCGGAGCTTACAGGGATCCGGACGCTTCCCGCGCTGGAGCTGTCATGCGTTGACGAGAGCAGGATGGTGCATATCCTGGGATATGGGATCGACACGAAGGGAGAGCACAGGCTGTCGGAGACGGTGGAACGGATCCAGCAGTCGCGGATCGGCATCCTTCCCCAGATCCAGAAGAATCTGGAAGAAGAAGGCTTTTACGTGGATATGGAAAAGGTGAAAGCGCTGGCCGATCCGCATCCGGCGGTGATCACCAACTTTGCAGACGCGATCCTGCTGGATCCCCGCAACGAGGACAATCCGAAATTATTGCCTTACCGGCCGGGGGGAAGCAGATCGGACGTGCCTTTTATCCGGTTCATCAAGGACTACCTGACGGCAGGGAGCAGGTGCTATGTGCCGGAATATATCGTGGACATCTATGCGGGGATCCGGATGATCCGGGAAGCGAAAGGAGTTCCCGTCCTTGCCCACCCGGGGGAATGGTTTACGCAGAAGGATGAGAAGAAGATGGAGCGGATGATGGAATGCGGCCTGCAGGGAATCGAGGTCTATACCCCGTATCATTCCCCGGAAAAGGTCACGTATTTTGAAAATCTGTCCGCGGACTATGGATTATTCCGGACAGCGGGCTCCGATTACCACGATGAAAACAAAAAGCCGGGGCACCGGATGGGGATGATAGAAACGGCGGATATGGACATGTTTTACGGGCTGGAGAGACTGATTGAGAAAAATTGGGAGTTACGGCCATCCTGGCATCCATAGAGGAAATTTATATGAGATTGCGGGCGTATCCGTAAAGGGACTGGACAGAGACGCAGAATAAAAGAGAAAACAGGAGGCGAAAATGGGATCAACAGGGTTGTATACAAATCAGACAATGATACTGACAGGAGTCCGCGCGGCGGATGCCGGGGAAGCCATCCGGCTGCTCTGCGGCAAGGCAATGGAAAATGCATGCATTGAGCCGGAATTTATGACCGCGATATTGGAGAGGGAAAAGGAATTTCCCACCGGGCTGCCCACGGCGGTTCCGGTCGCGATCCCTCATATCCATGACGGCTGCCTGCGTTCCTTTTTTTCCGCGGCGGTGCTGAGAGAACCGGTGGCATTTTGTTCCATGGGGGACCCCGATGAAACGATAGAGACCAGGATGGTATTCCTGTTCGGTCTTACGGATCCGAGTTGTCAGACCGATGTTTTGAAAAAATTCTGTTCCATTTTTCAGGATGAGGAAACCATGGGCCGGCTGCAGGAGACGGAGGATCCGGAGGAACTGATGCGGGAGCTGAGGGAGCTGCTGGAAGAGTATCTGGTCACAGATTTTTGAGGAAGAGAATAGAAGGAGAGGTTGCTTATGAAAGCAAAAATTAATATGGCGGTTGCCTGCGGCGGCGGGATTTTTACAACCACGGTAGTCACTGACAAGATCAAGGAAATCCTGAAAAAAGAGAAAATAGCATTTTCCATCACACCCCACAAGATTACGGAGGTTCCGAACCTGGCGGGCTATGACCTGATCGTCGTGACCGGAAAGACCAACGCGAAAAATAAAGCCGGCGCGCCGGTCATGCTGGGACTCCCGCTGTTTACCGGTGTAGGGGCAGAGGAATTTACAGAAGAGATGCTAAAAGAGATCCGCAGGATCATGGAGGAATAAGACTACGTACAGGAGGTGGCGATTTATGCAGGCTTTACTACAGATTGGAAATGCATTTAACAGCGTAATGGGCATTTTCGGAAGCACGATCATTGTACCGATCATCATTTTTATCATCAGTATGGGCATGAGGGTAGGGGCGAAAAAATCATTTCAGGGGGCAATCTACATGGCGGTCGGCCTGACCCTCTTCAACGCGGTCCTTGGCGTCCTGATGTCCGCCATCACGCCTTATGTTACCGCAATGGCAGACAACGTAGGGATCTCACTGCCCTATATTGACATCGGATGGCAGGGGGCGTCCGTGGTCGTGTATTCCAATACGCTGGGGTATATCTACCTGGTGCTGGGCCTGGGCCTGAACCTGCTCCTGTTTGCCCTTAAGCTGGTAGATACCTTTCAGCCCACCGATATCTGGAATTATTATCAGTTTGTGTTCTGGGCGGTGATCGTTCAGTTTACGACCGGAAGCTTTGCGCTTGGGGTTGCGGCAGCGGTCGTGTGCAATCTGGTGGTGCTTCTGATCGCGGATATCATCGCGCCGTCCCTGCAGGAATTTAACGGATATGATAACCTGACCCTGACCAGTGTTCCGCAGGGCGGCGCGCCGTTTGCGATGATCGTCAGATGGATCGTCGTAAAACTGAAGATCAGGACCAGACCGATCAGCGCGGAAAGCCTGCAGGAAAAATTCGGTTTCTGGGGGGAACCGCTCTCCATTGGATTGATCGTAGGCATCCTGATCGCTGTGCTGGGTTCGACCCAAAACCTGGGAGCGGTCGGCACATGGGCCGGGATCCTGGCAACCGCGATCACTATCGCCGGTGTGATGGTCATCTATCCTTCCGTTTCCGGGCTGTTCGTAAAGGGGCTGATCCCTCTGAGCCAGTCAATGCAGGCCCGTGCCCGCGCAGGAGAGTCAAACCGCAGATTCTTCCATGTGGCGATGGATCCGGCAGTGTTCTTCGGAAACGGGGATAATATGGCGGCGGCTTTGATCCTGATCCCGATCGTGTTCTTTACGTCTCTTGTGATGCCGGGGAATCAAATATTGATGCTGGCGGATATTCCGGCAATGGCATTTATGACGGCCGGCCTGATTTTTGTATTCCGGGGGGATATCCTGATGACGATTATATCCGGGACGATCTGGTTCAATATCGCAAATATCCTGAACTCGGATGTCTGCGCGGCGTTCACAAAGGCGGCGGAGTCCGCGGGGGTGGCCTCACAGATGTCGTCGGTGGCGGACGCATTTTCCCAGGGGCTGGGAATCGCCTCCTGGACCGTGGGAACCAATCCAGTCCTGTATCTTGTATACAAGGCGTTCGCGGCGGAAGGAATCCTGCGTATCGTGGGGATCATCCTTGTATTGGCTGCATATGCGTTCATCTATCTTTCTTTCAGAAAGGATAAGAAGAAATGGTGGATGGCAGCAGGCGCGAGTGAGGAATATCTGACGGAACGGGGATATATTGAATCGTAGGTTCGGCAGATGATCCGCGGACCGGATGCCTTGCGCTTTGCTGCAGGGCATTCGGCCGATAAAGCTGCGGTTTCAGGAAGATTTTGACAGGCAGGGGCACTTTGGCGCTTCTGCTTGTTTTGCTTTTTATAAAATGATATAATGAATTGCGCCGGTGCGCAAGCAGGTCATCCATTTTCTTCGAAAATTGGTGACAAATTATAATTTCGTCTGGATGTAGTTATGTGCAAGGTGGTGCAAAAAAATGGCGGATCGATTCTTTCAGGGATATGTATACCAGCTGCAGGGGAGCATTCCCAGGACATTTGGGGTGATAGACAATAAAGAGATTGTTTCATGCAGCAATCAGGAGCTGATCGGGAACAGGAATTCCTTTCAGCTGATGTCCTTCCGTGCCGCGGAAAATGAATGCTTCTTCGCAGGAAATAATACGTATCGTATTTTTTATGAAAACAGCTTCGTGAAGTTTGCGGTGTTTGTAGAGGGAACGGATCAGGTCGCCAGGGAATATGCGACGATACTTTCGGTCTGCTTCACGGGAATGAAGTCTTATTTTGAAGAAAAATACAACCGGCATTTGTTCTATAAAAATCTCTTTTTGGAAAATATTTTGCCGGAGGATATCAATGTACGCGCAAATATGATGAAAATTCCCCTGCTGAAGCCGAGGGCGGTTTTCCTGCTTCGGTTTCCAAAGACTGACGCAAAATGGGATTTAAGCCTGTTGCTTTCAGGTATGGAGAAGCCCGGCAAATATGAAATTTTTTCCATGACGGAGACGGATGTGATCCTGATCGCGGAGACCAGGTCGAACACCTCCAGGGAAGAACTGGATGATATGGGCTTTTATTTCCGAAAAACGGCATCGGAACTGTTCGGATCTCCGCCTGTGGTGGGGATCGGAAGCATCGTGGCAGATATCCGGAAGCTGGCGGAGTCCTATAAGGAATCGGTCTATGTGCTTACGCTTTTGTATCTGCTGGAGGAGAAAACATCCGTGGTCAATTATAACCGTCTGGGGATCAACCGTTTGATCTACCAGCTTCCATTGCCGCTGTGCGAGGCATATTTAAAAGAAGTGTTTGTGAAGGGCAGCTTTCAGACTCTGGAAGAGGAAACGCTGGAAACGGTGAAATGCTTCTTCGGCAACAACCTGAACGTATCCGAGACGGCGCGCCAATTGTTTATCCATAGAAATACGCTGATGTACCGCCTGGAAAAAGTGAAGAAGCTGACCGGGCTGGATGTGCGCATCTTTGACCATGCGGTGATCTTCAAGCTTGCCATGGTGATCCACAGGCATGTGGAGTATAAGAGGTAGAAAATCAAATGAGGTATGTCCTGCAATCTGTGATGGGCATACCTCGTTTGATTTTACTTTTTATATCAGCTCAATCATCACCCCGTCCGGCAGGCTGATCCAGTTCTCCTTAATCCGGCGGCAGCCGAATTCCTCCGCGCGGGCGACCAACGTTTCCTTCTCCTCCGCGGAAATCGCCAGATGGTCATATAATGTCCCTGCGGCGGGCTTCTCCACGGCTTCATTGAGCTGAACCCCTTCATGGAACCAGATCTTCCGCTCCGGAGCGTCTCCGGCCGTCTTTCGGACAGTCATTTCAAAAACCGTTGTAAAAAAATCCAGATACCAATCCAGCCGGTCTACAGACAGTGCGATGTGATGCAGCGTATACTTCATAAAAATCTCTCCTTTTCTTTTTGGCTTCTGACGGGGCTGTCAATCCTGACAACAGGATCCCTTTTTTATGGAACTGTCCCTAAGTACTCTCCCTCTCCACAAGCGAAGACTGATAAACCAGGTGCCGGGGGCCGGACTTATGCTCTTCGGGGGAGTCGATCTCCTCGATCGTCATAAGCGCGGCCTTCACTCCGATCTCGTGGGCGGGCATTTCCATGGAGGTCATGGCCGTTTCCAGCATTCCTCCTATGATGTGTCCGGTCAGGCTGATGACACGGATCTGCTCCGGGCGCCGTCCCTGTTCCTTGAGCGCGCGGAGCGCCCCGATCCCCTGCACATCGGCGGCGGCCATGATGGCGTCCAGCTTCGGATTGGTTCCCAGCAGCTCCAGGGTGCAGTCATAGCCGTATTCCAGACTGTGTACACTTGCGGGCTGAGGGGAGACAGCCGAGGTTTCAGAAAGGCCGAGCTCAGCCAGCGCTTTGCGGTATCCTTCATAACGGTCCCGGTAGGGGGTGATCTGCATGGAGCCGTTGATCAGCCCGATCTCCCGGCAGCCCTTGGACGCCAGATACTTCACCGCTTCATAACCGCAGGCCTTGTAGTCCACGACGATACTGCTGATCAGGGGGTCCTGCTTACGGACGATCTGGGTGCAGGCCAGTCCGCTGGAATGGATGTCGCGCACCAGGCGGGTATTGCGCCCCGTGCCGGCGATGATCAATCCGTCGATAAAACCATTTCTCAGCCGGTTCAGGCATTCCTTTTCCACCTTCGGGTTGTCCTCCGTGTGGCAGATCAGCGTCGCGTAGCCATGCTTCCGGGCTTCCTCCTCAATCCCCTGGGTGATCTCCGCAAAAACGGTCATGATCAGGCGCGGTATCACAACACCGATGGTATTGCGTTTCCCCTGGCGCAGCCCCTTGGCGAGAAGATTGGGCTGATAGCTCAGCTCCTTCACGGCGGCAAAAATGCGGGCCTTGGTGTCAGGATGTACATAAGATGTGTTGTTCAAAGCCCTGGATACGGTGCTGACATCGACACAGGCCAGCCTTGCTACGTCCTTTAAAGTAGCCATTTAACACCTCCATATTGTGAGCGCTCCCGGAAACTCTTTGCATCCGGATCTGTGAGAATGCTCATTGTAAATGACAGTTATCATCTGTAAATGATCGCGTCAATTATATAATGAAAAACCAGCGGGATGCAAGGATTAATCTGGTGAAAAGTGCACAAAAAACGGAGCTGAAAACAGTGAAAAATACACAAAATATGCAATTTTTTGTAGGATACATGCAACAAATTGCAGGCATTGGCAAAAGCATTGACGGTGAAAAAGGAGCATGATATAAATAAGCCATAAGATATACAAACGTTTGGATGTCGCAAAGAAAAATAAAATGATCAATGTGAAGAAAAGGAGAACTATCATGGCTAAAGTAAAAAACTTCAAAACAATTTTCCCCGCAGTATCCGTACCGCTGAATGACGACTTTTCAATCAATGAAGAAGAATTCCGTATCTATCTCCGCTGGATCAAGAGTTTTTATGGAAAAGGGATCGAGGGTCTTGTGTGCAACGGGCATACAGGCGAGATCACAGGCCTGAGCCGTGAGGAGCGTAAACGTGTGGTAGAGATCTGCTCCGAGGAATGCGGCGACTGCATGACCATCATTTCCGGTATCAACTGTGAAAATACGATCGAAAGCATCGAGATGGCAAAGGAAGCAAAGGAAGCCGGCGCTGATGGGATTCTCCTGATGCCTCCCCACATGTGGCTGCGCTTTGGTATGCACAAGGACGCTCCGTTTGAATATGTAAAAGACGTAGCAGAGGGCGCTGACATTGATATCATCATCCACCTGTATCCGGCGACAAGCAAGGCATTCTACCCGGTTGAGACTCTGATCAAGATGTGCAAGGAGATCGACCATGTGAAATGCATCAAGATGGGCACCCGTGTGACTTCCATTTACGAGCATGATGTACGCCTGCTCCGTCAGGAATGCCCGGATATCTCTCTGATTACCTGCCATGATGAGACGCTCTGCGTGAGTTGGTTCCCGGGAATGGACGGCGCGCTGATCGGTTTCGCGGGATGTGTTCCGGAGCTGATCTGCCCGGCAAGAGAAGTATTTGCAAATCCGGAAAAGCACACGCTGAAAGAGGCGCAGGACTGGTCCGACCGCATTTATCACATTTCACAGGCGATCTACGGCGGCGGACAGCCCTCCGGCGAGGCTCACGCAAGATTGAAGGAAGCTCTGGTACAGAGAGGCATCTTCAAGTCCGGACTGATGAGAAAGCCGGTTCTTCCGCTGAATCAGGAAGAAAAGGACTGGATCGCAATGGGGCTGAAAAACAGCGGGCTTCCGAAGGTGGATATGACACAGTACGAGAAATGATGTAATCAGAGTTTGCATTCTGCCGGTGTACTGACTGTGATTCGGTTGGTACACCGGTTTTAAGGAGAAAATAATGTCTAATGAAAATCACGCTGCGGGAAACGACGGATTCGATCCTTCGAAGGTTCAGAAGCTGTCCTTCACCGAGATTCTGAAACGGATCGGCCCGGGGATCATCCTGACAGGCGTCGTGATCGGCCCCGGAAATATCACCACGTCGGCGATGATCGGCGCGAATTACGGATACGGCCTGCTCTGGCTGATCATTCCGATCCTGCTGATGGGAGTCACCTTCATGCTGACCTCCTACCGGATCTCCATGCTGACGGGAATGCCGATCCTGCATGCCATCCGCCATTATTACGGCGGAGCGGCAGCAGGGTTCTGCGGGATCGCACTGTTTTTGTCATGCCTGTTCTTCACCCTGGGAAATGTATCCGGTACCGGAGCGGGCATGAACCTGATCTTCGGCATCAACTGGAAGCTGGGCGCCCTGATCATGCTGGCAGTCCTTCTGGTGCTGTATTTTTCCAAGGGAGTTTACTCCAAGGTGGAAAAAGGGATCATGATCTGTATCGTGGGTATGATCCTGGCGTTCTACGCGACATTGATCGCGACAGGCGGCCCGTCCTGGGGCGAAATGGGAAAGGGGCTTGTGAAGTGGAGCCTTCCCGAAGGCAGCATGACGACCGCGCTTGCTTATATCAGCACCAACGCGGCGGTTACGGCCGGAATCTACGGAACCTATCTGGGCGCGGAGAAAAAATGGAAAAAGGAAGACTTGTTTAACGGGGCAATGAAGTGGGATGCGGTGGCGCATATCGTGACGGTGATCCTGATCTCCGGCGCGATCATGCTGGTCGGAGCGATCGTCCTTCATCCGCAGGGGATCGCGATCCAGGCGCCGGCGCAGCTCGCCGAGCTGTTGGTTCCATTTTTGGGAAATGCGGCGAAATATGTGATGGGGATCGCGCTTCTCGGAGCCGGATTCTCTTCGCTGCTGGGGAATACCCAGCGGGGAATGGTGCTCCTGAGCGCGGGGTTTGATAAGGATGTGGCTCTGGAGTCTAAGCTCATCCGCTGGGGATGTGTGGCCAGCCTGGCATTTGCGTGTGTGATCTGCTTTATCTATGACGGGTCGCCCACACAGCTGATCTTTATCGCCAATATCGCGACATCCATCGCAACGCCGGTGGCAGGACTGTTCATCATGCTGATGTTCTGGAAGACCGAGGTCCAGGGCGGACTCAAGCCGCCCCGCGTACTGCAGGTATGCATGACGGTCAGCTACTGCTTCACACTGGTGATGACGGTGTCCGCGCTTGGAAACTATATTCCGACGCTGATACAGTCGTTTTCATAATAAGAACAAGAGCGTATAAGGGGCCATCGGCATGGGTTGATATGCCGATGGCTTTTTTTGCGTATGGGAAAAATGTTTCTGGAAAAGCCGGGCCGACCATGCTACAATGTAAAGAGCTGTATGGAAATGGACGTGGATATCCCTGAGAGGTGAACAAACTGTGAAAAAATATTTTAATGTGAATGCAGACTGTAAACAGCAGATGCACTATATGGTTGATCTATCAGAACGGTTAGAGCAGATGAAAGCGATGATCGATGCGGGAAAATATTTTACCATCAACCGGGCAAGGCAATTTGGAAAGACAACGACTTTAAAAGCTCTGGAAAGATTTCTGGAAAATGATTATACGGTCATAAGCCTTGACTTTCAGATGGTAAGTTATGCGGATTTTGAAAAAGAGGAATCATTTGTCAAGGCTCTTTCCGGGGAAATTATGGATGCGCTGGAAGGGGACTGCATCATTCCGCCGGAGATAAAAGAAGAGCTGGAAGCATTTGCGTCCGGAAGAGAAAAAACGGGAACACTTTCCGAATTGTTTCGCTGTCTGAGCAGATGGTGCCGGCAATCGGAAAAGAAAATTGTACTGATGGTCGATGAAGCAGACAGCGCGTCTAACAACCAGGTGTTTCTTGATTTTTTGGCGCTGCTCCGGGGGTATTATATCAACCGGGACAAGAAGCCTGCATTTCAGTCTGTGATTCTGGCCGGAGTGTATGATGTGAAAAATCTGAAGCGCAAAATCGCGGCCGACGGCGGGGAAAGGAGAAACAGCCCATGGAATGTAGCGGCAGATTTTCTGGTAGAGATGAGTTTTTCTGCAAAGGATATTGAAGGGATGCTCTTGGATTATGAAAGGGATTATGAGACAGGAATGGACATTCCGGAGATGTCCCGGATGATTTATGATTACACAGAGGGATATCCGTTTTTGGTATCCGGATTATGCAAACTGCTTGACGAGCAAGTCGCCGGAAGTGCGGAATTTCCCGACAAGGGCAGCGCATGGAGCAAGGCTGGCCTGTTGGAAGCGGTCAACATCCTGCTCCGTGAAAAAAATACATTATTTGATTCTATCATTGAAAAACTGGAGGTGTATCCGGAGTTAAAAGAGATGATATATCTGCTTTTATTTCAAGGGCAGAGCATTGTGTATAATCCGGATGATGATGTGATCGGACTGGCTCTGATGTTTGGGTTTGTGAAAATAAAAGGAGCTTCTGTCTGTGTGGCAAACCGTATTTTTGAGACTCGGCTGTACAATTTCTTCCTGACGGCTCCGCAGGTGCAGGGAAGCGATATGTACCGGGCCGCGGCGTTGGATAAGAATCAGTTTATTGAAAATGGTCATTTGAATATACGGCTGATCTTGGAAAAATTTGTACGGCATTTTGATGATCTGTATGGAGATCAGGATCAGACATTTTATGAAGAGGATGGACGGCGGTACTTTCTTCTTTATCTCCGGCCGATCATTAATGGGAGCGGAAATTATTATATTGAGGCACAGACACGCAACAAAGAGCGGACGGATGTAATTATAGATTATGGCGGGGAACAGAGCGTTGTAGAATTAAAGGTTTGGCGCGGCGACGCATATCATAAGAGAGGTGAAAAACAGTTGCTGGAGTACCTTGAACATTACCATTTGGATAAGGGGTATATGTTGAGCTTCAATTTTAATAAGCATAAGGAGATTGGGGTAAAAGAGATATCATTAAACGGCAGAATTCTTATAGAAGCAGTATGTTAGAATGGATAAGTGGGTTGGATGATCTTTGGATCATCCAACCGCACAGCTGGAAATTTCTGCGGGCGCTTACAGCTCTTTTTTATTGTCAGCGCCGGGAGTCGTTACGATGACTTTTTCCGGTGTGATGATCAGCGCACCCTTCGCGGTTGCGGCGCCCTTGAACATATCCTCCACCATTTTTTTAAAGGTATCCACGATCGGGCCCTCGGTGATATATTCCGCTGTTCCTTTGATCTGATAGCCTTCCAGATTCTGTGCATTAGACGCGGAGACCGCGATTTTTCCGTTGGCCCTGATGTTGTTCAGGGTCGTCTCCAAGAAGACATCGCCGACAAGCAGCTTCCCATCTTCGGTCACATCCTTAAAAGCAACCGGGACAGCGTTGGGTTCATCCGAATACGTTGCCAGATACCACATCTGTTCCTTTAAAAGTTTGATCACGTCAGCATTCATTTTTACATTCCTCCATTCAAAATATTTGGTAATGTTCCGCTGAGACCCGCCATTTCATATGCTGTAGTATACATTTTCAGCCAAATGACGCACTGCACTTGCAGCAGCGATTCAGAGCAGAAGAACAGCAGCTGCAGCCTGTCGGCTTGTCGGCATGCGTCAGCAGATTCCGCCTGCCGGCTGCTGTTCCGAATCGTTGGTAAGGATTATATCCGGGCTGCTTTCAAAATGGAAGATGTTATAAAATTTATGAGCCACTATAAATTTTATCATGTACTATGAAATTTTATAGCAACTTGAAAAGATGCAGTTTCCACTTTATAATTAACACACGGATGCAAAGTCAGCTTATACTGCGGTATCTGTATGGTATTCAAGGAGGAATGAGAAGATGTATCAGAGAAAAATAGAGAAGGACATCAGATGCCCTCTGGAATATGGGCTTGAGATCTTCGGCGGGAAATGGAACTCCCGGATCATCTGCGTCCTGGCGGCGAAGAAGGTACTGCGCTACGGGGAACTCCGGAGGGAGATGGGAAATATCACGGATGCGGCTCTGGCCTCCGCGCTGAAAGGCCTGATTGGAAATGACATTGTAGTGCGGAAATCCTATGACGAGATCCCTCCTCATGTGGAATATTCTTTATCAGAAAAAGGGGAATCCGTGGTCCCCATTCTACAGAGCATCTGCCGCTGGGCAGGGATCTTTTACAAGGAGGACAGTGAAAAGGCCATGATCCACTGTCGGCGGTGCGACCACCACTGAATCTTTCTATAGGTAATTTTTTCACTTTGAAGAGAAAGAAAAATAACCTGTCAAATAAGTAGCTATCAAAAGGGCATCATGAAAAAAGACCAGCCGTAATGGCCGGTCTTATGTTTGAGGTTACCAATTGCCTAATAGTGACGCCAACACATGGCGCTTACCTAGATAACGGCACTGACATAGGACTTACTGTTGATGACCTTATCTTAGCATATGCCCTTGGTCTTGTCAATATTCATGGAAAAATTACTTCGGAAATTCAAAAATGAATTTCAGTATACCGGCTTCTTTCAGTTTTTGAAATTCCTCCTCATAAGCTCCGGTCTGCAAATGGGAATAGTATAAATTTGCAAAAACATCGGCGATTTGAATAAGACTGTTATTGGATGAATCGAAGTATGACACATCAAATATGCCGGAAGCTGTACAGCTCATTGAGAGCTCCGTATTCAGATAGTTTTCCAAAAAGTACCGGCTTTCCGTTTTTTCATTGCGTTCATCAAGCTGCAGAGAGCAGTTTTCGTCAGGAAGGAAGCCTTTTTGGATGAAGTAACCCAAGGCGAGTCTGACGGTGTAGTTGAATATACGGGCAGTATTCTCACAAAAACGGTCGGTTAATTTTTCGTTGGCAATCTTTATGTAATAGACTTCAAAGGACGTTTTTTGAGAGAAAAAATGAATGAATCTCAATTTCATATCCCTATCAAACTGTGACCCTTTGAGTTCGTTGAATTTGTCGTTGGAAAACATTTTGCTGCCGGTTTTTATTATTTTACCGGTTTTGGGATGGATCTTATCCTGATCCAGAGCTCGGAGTTTATCATAGTTGGAAGAAACAAAACGCTTATATGCACGTTTAAGGGCGTCCTTGTCCGTGGCATGGATAATAGATATAATAAAAAACTTGTTATTGCGGATATGGTTATTAATGGATCCGGATTCATCTATATAAAGATTCATGGCAGCACTCCCTAAAAATTAATGTAATTTATTTTACAGCATATAGAGCAAACAGGAAAGAACATTAGCATCTGCCGATGCTTTTTCACGTCACGGACAGCATATTATAAAGCTTCAGAAGCCGGATATCTTCCTTGGAGACCTTCAGCTTCTTCACCAGCTCCAGGTCCTCCTTCAAAGGGCTGCGGGAAAACAGCATTTTCATGGCAATGGGCATCATGGGGCGGGAGGAAAATCCGTTCCACAGCCCCCACTTGGTATCCGCATCCAGATAAGAAGCCAGGATCTGCACGCTGGCCTTTTCCATGGGGTGGTCCTGGTTGGTCAGGACGATATTGGTGACTGCATCATAATGCTCAATATATCCCCAATACGTATTTTCGCAGTTCTGGTAACGGTTAAAATCTGTAAAATTCATATACAGCATGATCTTGTACTGGTTATGTACGGTCTCGGACAGCACATCAAAAACACACCGCAGGATCTGGTTATTTCTCCCGTCAAAAACATAGGAAAAAAACTGGGATACGCCGTCAAAGAAAGCCGGATGGGTGCCTTTTGATTCCAGGACAGTGCTCCTGGGCCGGCAGTACAGGAGCTGCTCGACATGGATATGGAGGGCGTCCGCGATTTCATATAATGTCTCGATATCCACGGCAATCTCGCCCTTTTCATACTTTGAGATCGTAGATTTACTCTTGCAGATGATCGCTGACAATTCATCCAGGGTCAAATGCCTCATCTTACGGAAATTACGGATCCGTTTTCCAATCTCGGTGCTGATCTCCGACATGGTTTTCTCCTCCTTTGAAGTAAATTCTTCCAGCTGTGCGGTGTGCATTTCTGGTTTATCCGGGTTGGGTTATTTCCGGGTTCTTTAGAGTATCATATAAATCTACAATTTGGTGAAATTGCTCTATTTTTTAAAAACTATCCTGATTTTATCATTAAAACTGCCAAAAATCAACTGTAGAGAAAAAAATACATTATTTTTTCCACTGTGACGAAACATGCGCCGCTTTGACGACAGAAAGGCTTCCTGCTATGATAAGCACATGAAATGCAGGCTGCACAAAAAATGAAAGAGAGGAACAGGGAAAATGTACAATTTTGATGAGATTATTGACAGACAGCATACCAATGCTATGAATACTGACGGCTTTCGGGATTATATTTTTCATGCGGACGAAAATATGGAATTTCCGTATAAAGATGAGGAATTTATCCGGATGTGGGTGGCGGACATGGAATTTGCGACACCGGATGTGGTCATCGACGGGATCAGAGAACGCCTGGAAAAGCGGATTTTCGGCTATACCAGAGTATTTGAAAACAGCTACTACGAGGCATTTTCCGGATGGTGTAAAAACCGCTATGGATGGAGCTTTCAGAAGGATGAGCTGGTCATGTCCAACGGGATCATCCCGGCCTTATATGAGATGGTGGAGTACATCTGCAAGCCGGATGAAAAGGTGCTTTTCTTAACCCCGTCCTATGCCTATTTCAAATATGCGGCGGATTTTAACAAACGGGAGTATGTGTGCTCAGACCTGAATTACGAGGAGGGGCAGTACACCATTGATTTTGAGGATTTCGAGCGGAAGGCGGCGGATGAAAAGACGACACTGTTCATTTTCTGCCATCCCCATAACCCAAGCGGGCGCGTCTGGAAGGAGGAAGAGCTGCAGAAGCTGGCGGAGATCATCAAACGGCATCATCTGTGGGTGATCTCCGATGAGATCCACTGTGATCTGATCCGTCTGGACCAGAAGCACATTCCTCTGGGAAAGGTGATGCCGAACTACCAGCGGCTGATCACGGCCATGGCTCCCAGCAAGACCTTCAACCTGGCCGGGCTGATGATCTCCAACGTGATTATCCGGGACAAAAAGCTGAAAGAAATCTGGCTTGGCAGGCATTACAATTTTGACAATCCGCTGAGCATTGCGGCGGCCCAGGCGGCCTATGAAAAGGGAAATGCATGGGTCGAGGAGCTGCGTGCCTATCTGGATGAAAATTTCCGATATACGAAGGAGTATCTGGCGGAGCATCTTCCCAGGGCAGGCTTCCGGATCTCCGAAGCGACCTATCTGGCATGGGTGGACCTGAACGCGTATTTTGAACCCGACGAGCAGCTTCCTCTGTTCTTCGCTTATAAAGCCGGCGTGCTGCTGGAAGGCGGCAATATGTTCGTACAAAATTCCGACGGATTTATCCGCCTCAACCTGGCCTGTCCGAAGGCGGTTCTGGCGGAAGGGCTGAAACGGATCTGCGAGGCGGTCAATACGAAGCATGATGGGAAATATTTGGGCTAATATCCGCGGTGCCTTGCACCTCGCTGCAAGGCATCCGGCCAGTAAAGCAGCGGTTGCAGGCATCTGGTCCCTCGCCGAAGGCGACTTTATAATGGGCCAGATGCGTTACAGTTCACGGACGTGAACTGTAACGTATTTGGGAGAGAACTGAGGAGATTGGAAAGGAAACGATATGGCAGACACATTACATATAAAAGAAATGGCGCTGGAATATCAGGATTATATGAAGGAAATGCGGCGGGAATTCCACAGACATCCCGAGATTTCTGGGGAAGAGTACCATACCAGGGAGGTACTGATCCGGGAGATCGAGAGCATGGAGATTCCATACAGGCTGCTGGATGGGACCGGGATCATTGCCGTGATAAAAGGCGGGAATCCGGGAAAGCACCGTGTACTGCGGGCGGATATCGACGGACTGCAGGTGCGGGAGGATGAGGAAAATCTGAAACAGAAGAAGGAATGTATTTCCTGTGTAGAAGGCATTTCCCATGCCTGCGGGCATGACGCGCATATGGCAATGCTGCTTGGGACGATGAAAATATTAAAAAGGCTGCAGGATGAGATAGAAGGTACTGTATACTGCTGCTTTGAAGAAGGGGAAGAGACGAACTGCGGCGTGAAAACGATGCTGAAAGCACTGGAGGAATATCCGGTGGAGGAATGTTTTGCGCTGCATGTCTATAACGGACTGGACGCGGGAAAGGTGAATGTAGAGCCGGGGCCCAGGATGGCAGGAAACGTGGGGATCGGATTTCACATCAAAGGAAAAAGCGGACACGGTTCCAGGCCGGATCAGGCGATCAACCCGATCATTCCTGCGGCGCACATCATTACCCAGCTCAATTCGGCATTTGTCAACCGATTGGATGTAGAAGAAACGGTGACCCTGGGAATCGGAATGGTCCGTGCAGGAGAAGCCACAAATGTGATCCCGGACGAAGCTTTTGTAGGAGGCACGGCCCGGTTTTTCAAGAAGGAAGAAGGGGAGAAGGCTCTGACCCTGGTCAACCGGATCGCGGAAAGCACGGCGGCGTGCCATGGATGCGGCATCGAATTTCAGGAACGGAATCAGATCAGCCCTTATCCTGTGGTCAATGACCGGGCGGTAGCTCTGCGGGTATCGGAGGCATTGGAGCAGCTCTGCGGACAGGAGGTCCTGGGGGAATGCGGCAGGTGGTATGCGTCGGAATGCTATTGCGAATATCTGGAAAAATATGCGGGCGCGCTGGGGTTTCTGGGTATCAGGAATGAAGAGTACGGAAGCGGAGCAGCACACCACAACGGGAAATTTGACATTGACGAGTCCGTCCTGGCTTTGGGGGCCTGCGCGGAAGCGGCTTTTGTTTTCGACAGGTAGGCAGTGCAAAGGATTAGGAGAAATATGGATAGGCAGGCAATCCATTTGCTGTGCAGATCGGTTACAAAATTATGAGGAGGATAAACGATGAAGGAAAAGAAAAAAGCATTTAAAATGCCCCATCTGCTTTGGATCATGTTCGGCATTATTCTGGTATCGTGCCTTGCCACTTATCTGATTCCGGCAGGGCAGTTTATTACAAATGAAGCAGGCGAGATCATCGGAACGGATTTTCAATATCTGGGGCATCAGACCCCGGTGAGCCCGTGGGCGGCGTTGATGCTGATGAAATCCGGACTGGAAGGCGCGGCAACGATCATGTTTGTCGTGATGATCTCCGGCGCAACGATCAGCGTGGTATTAGATACCGGAGCCATGGATGATCTGATGAACTGGGCTGTGTATAAGCTGAAGGATAAAGGAATGAATCTGCTGATCGCGCTGATGATGATCCTGATGGCCTATCTGGGCGGATTCGGCGGAACGGACGCGCTGATCGCAGTGGTTCCGATCGGTATTTTATTTTCAAAAAAACTGAAGCTGGATCCCATCTGCGCTCTGGGAGTGACGACCTTTGCCGCGCTGATCGGATTTGGCACCGGCCCTGCTCAGCAGGCGACGACGCAGATGCTGATGGGAGTTACACCGTATTCGGCCTTTTTTACCAGGCTGGTGATCATGAATTTCTTCCTGGCAGTGGCGATCGTCATGGTCCTTCGGTATGTGAAAAAGATCCGGAAAGACCCGGCGGCTTCCATGATGTACGGGGAAGGCTGGAATCCGGATCAGGCGGGTGCGGATGTGGATGAGAGCCAGGTGATCAAAAAGGTAGATATGAGCTGGAGAAAAATTGTGGTCATCATTATATTTCTTCTGCAGTATCTGATCATCGCGCTGTATTCACTGTTAGGAGGCAGCCAGACCTTTGACTTTATGATCGCGGTCATGCTTGTGACCATGATCCTGGTGGGGATCGTGGGAGGAATGTCGGCGGAGGAGCTGGGACAGAGCTTTGCAAAAGGACTGGCGTCCATGGCATTTGTCGCGTTTGTGATCGGACTTGCAAAGGTGATTTCTCTGATCCTTGGAAATGGAAATGTGATCCATACGATCGTTTATGTATTGACGATGCCGCTGATGGCACTGCCGAAATCGGTCTCCAGCATCGGCCTGACGATCATTGTATCTATTATAAATCCGCTGATTCCATCTGCGACTTCAAAAGCGGCGATTCTGGTTCCGATTATGAAACCGGTCGCGGAAGCACTGGGGATGCAGCCCAATCTGGCAGTTGTTGCGTATCAGATGGGAGACAGCTTTACCAATCTGCTCTCACCGCTGCTGGGCTGGATGGTAGGCTCCTGCGCCATGGCCGAGGTCCCGTTTGCAAAGTGGTTTAAATGGGTATTTCCCAAGGTATTGCTGCTGATCCTGCTGGCCTGTGTGATCGTGTTCATTCTTACGGTGACGGGCTGGACCGGGGTGGTATAAGAAAAAAACGGAGTTACATATATTAAAAGGAGGACAATACAATGAAGGTAATCAACACAGAAAAAGCACCGGGAGCGATCGGACCATATTCCCAGGGATTTGAGGTTCATGGGATCGTCTATACATCAGGGCAGATCCCGGTAGACCCGGTTTCCGGTGAAGTGCCGGAAGGGATTGCGGCCCAGGCGGAGCAGAGCTGCCGCAATGTGGGCGCAATCCTGGAAGCGGCAGGGAGCGGCTTCGGACAGGTATTTAAGACCACCTGCTTCCTGGCGGACATGGGGGATTTCGCGGCATTTAATGAGGTCTATGCAAAGTATTTTGTTTCGAAGCCCGCCAGAAGCTGTGTTACGGTGAAAACACTGCCGAAGGGCGTACTGTGTGAGATCGAGGCGGCTGCGGAAAAACAGGCGTAACCAAAATTGGGATTGCCAAATTTCCGTATGTAAAAAAGATATGGGAATTTGGCTGCAAAAGGCAGAGAGGCTGGAATATGGACAAACAAGAATTTTTGAAAAAATATTTGGCGGACCGGCGCGGTACGGACTGTATGAAATGGGACGGGCTGCAGGAAAAGTTCGGAGAAACGGATCTGCTTCCCATGTGGATCGCGGACATGGAGTTTCGGGCTCCGGACGCGGTGACCATTGCAATGACCGAAAGGGTCAGACACGGCATATTTGGATATACCCAGGTGCCGGACGCATATTACAGGGTATTTTCAGAATGGATGGAGCGGCGTTACCATTTTACCATTCAAAAGGAATGGCTCCGGTTTTCAACCGGATGTGTGACCGGGATCGCGTGGATGATCCATGCCTTTACAAAACCAGGCGATGCATGCATGATCCTGACTCCGGTATATTATCCCTTCCATAACGTGGTCACGAACAATGACCGGCGTCTGGTCACCGTGGATCTGGATTATGAAAACGGATATTTTACGATGAATTATGAGGCGATCGAGAAGGCGATCGTGGAAAACCAGGTGAAGATGTTTATCCAGTGCTCGCCTCACAACCCGGCGGGAAGGGTATGGACTGAGGAGGAGCTGGACCGGGTGCTGGCTGTCTGCCGGAAGCATCAGGTTCTGGTGGTCAGCGACGAGATCCATCAGGATCTGGTGCTGGAAGGGCATACCTTTGTCCCGGCAGCGGTGGTATCCGGCGGAAAATACCGGGATATTGTGGTGACTCTGTCCTCGGCGACCAAGACCTTTAACCTGGCGACGCTGCTGCATTCTCACATTGTGATCACGGATGACGCGCTGAGAAAGGTTTACGACCGATTCGCGTCCGGCCTGAACCGCACGGAGGTGAGCGTCATGGGGATGACCGCAACCCAGGCAGGATACGAGCATGGCGGAGAATGGCTGGAAAATGTTCTGGAAGTCATCCAGGATAACTACCGGTATCTGAAGGAAGAGCTGGGGAAACACCTGCCGGAGGTGACGGTGTGCGAGCTGGAAGGGTCGTATCTGGTGCTTCTGGATCTGCGGAAGCTCATCGGCGCGGGTTCCGCCCAGGAATTTGTACAGAAAAAATGCCGGCTGGCGGTGGATTACGGCGAATGGTTCGGTGAGAGCTTCGCAGGGTTCATCCGGCTGAACCTGGCGACAGATCCGGCGTTTGTCAGGATGGCGGTGGAAAATTTGATCAACGGTTCATATTCATAGACATATAAAACCAACGAGGCCGGCAAGAGAAAAGAGGCTCTGAAATGTTACAAGATGCGCCTGGTACTAGTCAGAGCGCAGCAGGGAACTCTGAGACAGATGCAGGCAGGGCGCGGGGCCCTGCCTGACAAAAAATTCTGCTGATTTTCATTGCGTTTCCCGGGGCGCTGTACATCCCATGCTATTTCTGCGCTTTCTCAGAAACGATCTGATAGATCTCTTCCACCGTTTTTTCAGGGTTCTTAGAAATGACTTCATAGAGAGAACGTATTTCCTCTGTATCCGTCTCCAGATCATCGGCGATGCGGGCAAGCGATTTGTTTCTGGCGCATTTTTTCTGGATCAGGGAAATCCGTTCGGTGAGCTTTTCTTTTACGGCTTTTTTTGTAGCTTTTTCTGTAGCTTCCTCTACAGCTGCTCCTATAGTCGCCTCTACAGCTTTGTCAACTTCCTCCTTCAGCTTCCGATCAAACTTCTCCTGTACGATTTCCATAAAAATATCGCTCATATCATTTACCTCCTGAAATAATTTCTGATTCGCACGCATGATCGTTTCGATCATCGACCGATGCAGGCTGCTTTCCTTATGATCCATATAGTTTTCGATCAGCTTCTCGGCTGTATCAGTCTCTTTCAGCTTATTAGTAAGACTTTTCAGCCAGAGATTTTCCTCTGCGGATAACTTTCTGGTGATCAGGATCTGGATGGGA
>CATLCV010000049.1 GCA_949893755.1 uncultured Lachnospiraceae bacterium
GATCCCCCTGCCCTTTGTATAAAAAATCCGCAGGCTGTCCTCGATCGTGTCTGTAGACACACTGGCCAGCATCACCCCGGCGATCTCCTCCGACCCGGCCTCCGTGATCGGGGAGGTCACCTCGATATAACGGTTTTTCTTGTCATAATAATTGGTGCTTTCTCCCTTCATGCACCGGATGACATTTTCCGAAACGATCGTCTTGCCTTCGTCCAGGGCATAGGTATCCTTGATCACCGTCAGCTCTCTGTTGACGATCATGACCCGTCCGTTATAAATATTAGTCAACTGTGTCAGGCTGGCATTGACGACTTCGGAAGAATTATCCATCAGATAATTGTAGCTGTTCAGCTGATCACATAGAATTGTGCATTGATTCTGTATTTCCGCCGTGCGCAGAGAAACCGCCCTGGACTCATATGCTTTGATGATCCCCATGTAAGCAATGATCCCCGGTAGTATCCCTGCACATAAAATGACCACTATGATCCGAAAATACAGACTTCTTATGATAGTATCTCTGATCTGAAAATGAAATTTAACCTTTGAAATAGTAACCAACTCCCCACTTGGTATGGACGTACTGCGGTTCGCTTGGATTGATCTCGATCTTCTCCCTCAGCCTTCTGATATGTACATCCACGGTTCTGGCGCCTCCGGGATAATCTGCGCCCCACACGATGTTCAGCAGGTTCTCCCTGCTGTATACCTTATTGGGGTTCGTGGCGAGAAGCTCCAGTGCGTCAAATTCTTTTGCTGTCAGGTTGATCTCCCGTTCTCCGATAAACACTCTCCTGCTCTCGCAGTCGATCTTCATATTGCCCTTGACGAGAATGGTGCTCTGAGGCGCCTCCTCCTTACGCGCGGTCCTGCGCATGATCGCCTTGATCCGGGCTTTTACCTCGAGAATATTAAAGGGCTTGGTGATATAATCATCTGCGCCGTATTCCAATCCCAGAATCTTGTCCATGTCTTCGCTCTTCGCCGTAAGCATCACCACCGGCATATCGGAAAATTCCCGGATCTGCTGGCAGACCTCAAAGCCGTCCAGCTTCGGAAGCATCACATCGAGAATGACCAGGTCGTACTCACACTTCCTCGCAAGGCTGAGCGCTTCTTCCCCGTCATACGCACAATCGACCTCCATGCCGTCCTGTTCCAGACTGAATCGAATCCCTTTCACAATTAACTTTTCATCATCCACAACTAAGATTTTTTTCGCACTCATATGACTCTTCCCTTTAATTTACTGTAATATCATCTTTGAGTTTATTGAATACCCCTTCTTTAATTCCCTCCACCTTCATCAGGTCCTCGATGCTCCCAAAGGGTCCGTTCGACTCCCGATACACGACGATACTTCCGGCTCTCGTATCCCCGATCCCATTCAGAGTCTTCAATTCCTCTCTGGAGGCAGTGTTGATATTTACCTTGCCGCCGGCACTGCTGCCGGACGGGCCGCCGGGTACTGCTGACTGTGAGCCTGCGGCTGCATCTCCCCCGGCGCTGCCGGATAAGAGATACGCATCCAGTCCCTGACGGACTTCTTCATCTGTGGGAATATAAAGCCTCTCGCCGTCTGACACGGCCTGGGCCTGGTTGATGCTCTCTTCCGCTCCGTCCTCCCGGACGCCGCCTGCACGCGCAATGGCCTCATAGAGCCTTGCGCCGGCCTCCAGTTCATAGACTCCGGGCGTGTTCACCGCCCCGCATACATAGACAAAAATATGCTCCGTACTGCCTGAGCCCGCATCCGCATTATTCCCACTCTCCTGTAAGTTTCCTGCTGCTTTTCTGTCTCCGGTCTCCTCTGTGCTCTCAGAACCTTCCTTCTCTGAAGAAATGTCCTGATCTGCGGTATCTTCTTCCGTTCCCCGGCCATCCTCCAGTCGGAGCGTCTCCAGCTGATCCGTACTCTTACGTCCGCATCCTGCAGACCAGAAGCATACCGTACATAAGCCCAGCATTCCTGCTGCTGTCCGCAATCTTTTTCTGTTCATGTCTCATCCTCACAGGGAAAACCAGTGCAAACCCCTTTACACCAGACATATCTATTGTATCGAATTCGTGCCTAAATTACAATAGGTAAAAATATTTTTATCTTTATTTTATCATTATGACTGATAAAACGGGCTGCCGCATTCTATCTTTCCCACTGGAAAATGGCGATCCCGACAAGAGCCAGAACAAGTCCTCCTGCCTTGACCCAGTCCCAGGGTGCCTTCTCCATGCCGAACAGTCCGAACAGCTCGATCAGATATGCCACCGTCAGCTGCGCGATCACGATCAGCAGCGCGGATTTTGCCGGTCCCAGCGCCCCGACGCTCTTGATCACCGTCCAGGTGATCCCGGCCCCGATGGCTCCTCCCAGCAGCATATACTTAGGCTCTACCCTGGTGATGGCAGAAATATCATCCCGGCCCATGACCAGCCACATGACAAAGCAGACCGCAAAGGCGCTGAGCTGCACCCAGGCGTTGGAGACCCACATCCCGGCTGTTTTGGTGACCTGGGTATTAAATACCCCCTGTATGCTCATCAGAGCTCCGGATAACAGCGCGATCAAAAACCCAATCATTCCATATCCACCTCCATACCTACATGATCGGACCCCGCCTGCTGCCTGTTTCTCTAAAGAAGCAGCAGGGTTCGTCCGGCCTGAGGATAGTATGCTCTGATCGTCATTTTTTATTCGCCGGCCAAAAAAACGACAGGCACGGAGCCGCCGGCTCTGCAGAAAGCTTGACACCTGCAAACGATCTGCAAAATACAGCCGGCAGCGCCGCGCCTGCCAGAAAACTGCTGCCGCGAGGCAGGCCCTGAAATCAGGACAGCGCCCTTTCCAGTTTTTCGATCATTTCATCCACATGCTTTTCTTCGATGATCAGCGGCGGAAGAAGCCGGAGTACGTTCCCTTCCGCAGAGATCACCAAAAGGCCCTCTTCCAGTGCCCGGCGGTTCACCTCCGCAAACGGTTTTGTGAGCACCAGCCCCTGCATCAGTCCTTTGCCCCGCCGTTCCAGGATGCAGTCTGTTTTTTCCGTCAGCTCATCCAGACGCGCCGTCAGATACGGTTCGATCTTTTTTACATGCTCCACGATCTGCTCTTTTTCAAAAATCTCCAGCACCTTGCGTACCGCCATGCAGGCCAGAGGATTTCCTCCGTATGTAGTCCCGTGGTCCCCGGGCTTTAAGGACTGCTCCGCCACACGCTCCGTCATGGCGAAGGCCCCCACCGGAATCCCGTTTCCGATAGCCTTTGCCATGGTCATGATATCGGGGCGCACACCATAGCCCTGCCATGCAAACATGTTCCCGGTCCGTCCCATGCCGCACTGCACCTCATCGCAGATCATCAGGATATCCTGCTCATCGCAGAGCTTCCGGATGCCTTCCATAAATTCCTGCGCCGCAGGATGGATCCCGCCCTCTCCCTGGAGCGGCTCCAGGATGATTCCGCAGGTTTTTTCACTGACCAGCGCCTTCACGCTGTCCAGATCATTATACTCTGCAAAATGCACCCCCGGGAACAGCGGCTCGAAGGGCTCCCGGTACTCCGAATGTCCGGTAACCGACACCGCGCCTACGGTCCTGCCGTGGAAGGAATGGTTCATGGCGATAAACTCATACCGCCCGGACTTCTTTGTCCAGGCATACTTCCTGGCAGCCTTTAACGCTCCCTCAATGGCTTCCGCCCCGCTGTTCGTAAAAAACACCTTATCCATGCCGGAGGCAGCCGCCAGAGCATCGGCGGCCGCCCCGCAGTTTTCATGGTAATACAGGTTGGATATATGGCACAGCTTGTCCAGCTGCGCTTTCAGCGCGTCGTTCAGCTCCGCGTTGTGATACCCCAGCCCGTTCACTCCGATCCCGGCCGCGAAATCAAGATATTGCTTTCCTTCTGTATCATACAGATACACGCCTTCCCCATGGTCCAATGCCACCGGGAAACGATTATAAATATGCAGCAGATGCTCCTCTGCCCCTCGGATCTTCTCATTCACCATCATAGTACCTGCTTTCTGCGTCATTTAAGATTGCCGTGCCGATTCCCTTGTTCGTAAAGATCTCCAGCAGCAGACAGTGTGGGATCCGTCCGTCCAGGATATGGACCCGGGAAACCCCGTTTTCAATGGCGTCGATGCAGTTCTGCAGCTTAGGCAGCATGCCACCTCCGATGTAGCCGTCCGTGATCAGCTCCCTTGCTTCCTCCGCCCGCAGCTCCGAGATCAGCGTTTTGGGATCCTCCGGATCCTTGTATACGCCCTCGATATCGGTCAGAAATGCCAGCTTTTCCGCCTTCACCGCGCGGGCGATGGCGCAGGCCGCATCATCCGCATTGATGTTGTATGTCTGGTAATCATCGTCCATTCCCACCGGGCAGACAATGGGCAGAAAATCCTTTTCCAGCAGATCGAACAGGATTGCCCCGTTGACATCCTTGATGTCTCCCACGAAACCGATATCCTGGCCGTCCGCATATTTTTTGTCTACCCGAAGAAGCGCGCCGTCCTTGCCGCTGATCCCGATGGCACGCACCCCCAGCTCCTCTACCAGCTGCACCAGTCCTTTGTTGACCTTTCCCAGCACCATCTCGGCCACCTCCATCGTATCCTCGTCGGTCACCCGCAGTCCGTTGATGAATCTCGGCTCCATGCCTACTTTTCCCACCCATCTGCTGATCTCCTTGCCACCTCCGTGGACAATGATGGGCTTGAACCCGACCAGCTTCAAAAGAGTCACGTCCTGAATGACCTGTTTTTTCAGTTCATCATCGATCATCGCGCTTCCGCCGTACTTCACCACAATGATCTTCCGGTTAAAACGCTGGATATAGGGAAGCGCCTCGATCAGGACCTGGGCTTTATCCAGATATTGCTGCATATTCTCATTCATGTTCTGTCCTTCTTTCCATGTCTTTTATCAATTGTATCTTATAGAATGAACGGCAGACCACAGACCCGTCTGCTGCCGTTCTGAATCGTTATGTCAGCTCCTGTAATCCGCATTGATATCAATATATCCGTGGGTCAGATCACACCCCCAGGCCGCCGCCGCTGCCTCCCCTTCCTTGATGTCGGCAATGGCCGTCACCTCGGGCTGAGACAGGATCTCTGTTGCCTGTTCCTCGCTGTAATCGACAGCCGAGCCGTCCCGGACGAGCTGCAGCTTCCCTGCCCGGCTCTCCAGATACAGGTCCACCTTTTCCGGGTCAAACTCTGCCCCGGAATATCCCATGGCGCAGAGAATCCTTCCCCAGTTGGCATCGTGCCCCGCGACCGCGGCTTTGGTCAGGTTGGAGCAGACGATGGATTTTGCCAGTGTCTTTGCCTGCTCTTTGGTGGATGCTCCGATCACCTTCGCCTCAAACAGCGCGGTCGCCCCCTCGCCGTCCCCTGCCATTTTTTTTGCCAGCGTCTCATTGACATAATGCAGGGCTTTTGCAAACTTCTCGTACTCGGCCGTACCGCAGCGGATCTTCTCATTTTTCGCCATACCGTTTGCCAGGAGCAGCAGGGTATCGTTGGTAGAGGTATCTCCGTCCACGGAGATCATATTGTAGGTATCCTTTACATCCTCGCTCAGCGCCTTTTTCAATGCCTTCCTCGAGATTGCCGCGTCTGTCGTGACAAACGCCAGCATGGTACACATATTGGGATGGATCATGCCGGAGCCCTTTGCCATACCGCCGATGGTCACAATCTTTCCTCCGATCTCGATCTGAACGGCAGCTTCCTTTTCCCGGGTGTCTGTGGTCATGATCGCCCGCGCGGCCTCATTTCCATGCTCCAGGTCTGCATCCAGCCCTGCGGAGAGCTTCTCGATCCCCGCCCTTACCCGTTCCATGGGAATCTGCATCCCGATCACACCGGTGGAACCGATCAGCACGCCTTCCTTGTCAATGCCAAGCACCTCCGCCGCCTTTTCGGCTGTCTCACGGCAGATCCGCTCTCCCTCTTCCCCGGTACAGGCATTGGCGATCCCGGAATTGACGATCACTGCCTGGGATTTCACACCGCTCTCCACCACGGCCCTGTCCCATTTCACCGGCGCCGCCTTTACGATATTTGAAGTAATTGTGCCTGCGGTCTTGCAGGGCTTTTCACTGTAGATCATTGCCATATCTGTGCGGTCTGCATATTTGATCCCCGCGGCAGCCGCTGCTGCCTGAAATCCCTTTGCGGCGGTCACTCCGCCCTTGATGATTTCCATCTCTTTCATCCTCTCTTTCTCTCTTAACGCTGCTGAAGCTTTTTCGCCTTTTCAGTGACAGTCCGCCGGCCAGTGAACCATACCCCGTTTCACTCTGGTCCGGTCATCTATGGAATCACTGCTGGTTAAAGGCCGTGATATTTTCCGTATTCAGTACAAAATCATAGTAATTGAGATCCAGGCGTTCGGTCCACCCGATGGTATTCCAGAACGCATTTCCAATGTCATTTTTCGTAAACGCGATGAGGGATACCTTGCTGATCTGTTCCGCCTTCAGCGCTTCCATGGCACGCACCACCATCGCCTTGCCGATGCCCCGCCTTCTGTAGTCCTCATGCACGCACACATGGTACAGGCAGCCCCGCCGGCCGTCATGCCCGCAGAGGATGCTGCCCACCACCTTTCCGTCCTCCACAGCCACCACGCTGGTGGTGGGATTCCGTTTCAAAAAGCGCTCCACACCTTCCCTGGAATCATCAATGCTGCGGATCCCAAAGCCCCTGATCGTCATCCAGAGCGCAAATACACCGTCATAGTCTTCTATCGTCATTGTACGTATCATACCATTCCTCCCAATATGAATCCCAGGGCGCGCCCGCACAACGGTTCCCCCGGATGCTGCAGGCCGCACGCTGACAAGATCCCCGCAGCCCAGGCCGTCCCGCCTTTCCCTGTCACGGGAATAACGGCACAAGCTCCAGCCCCTCGGATTCCTTCAGCCCGAACATCAGATTCATGTTCTGGACCGCCTGGCCCGCGGCGCCCTTTACCAGATTGTCGATGGCGCCCATCATGATGATCCTTCCGGTCCGGGGATCGATCTGGAAACCAATGTCTACATAATTACTGCCTTCGACCCATCTTGTCTCCGGACAGATTCCCTGATCCAGCACCCGGACAAATGCTTCGTCCCCATAATATCTGTCATAGATGGCTTTGATCTCCTCCGCATCGGTCTTCCTCTTCAATGACGCATATTCCGTAACCAGGATCCCCCGGTTCATGGGCACCAGATGGGGGGTAAAATTGAGCAGTACCTTTTCACCGGCCGCATATCCCAGCTGCTCTTCGATCTCCGGCGTATGCCTGTGGGATGTCACTCCATATGCCTTGATGCTCTCATTGACCTCACAGTACAGGTTTGGGACCTTGGCCCCTCTTCCCGCACCGGAAACGCCGGATTTCGCGTCGATGATCAGCGTCCCCATATCGATCAGCCCTTCCTTTGCCAGGGGATACGCCGTCAGGATCGAACAGGTCGTATAGCAGCCCGGATTGGCCACCAGCCGCGCCTTCTTCACATCCTCCCGGTTCACCTCGCACAGCCCGTAGACTGCCTCGGGCAGGAACTGGGGACTCTGATGACGGATTCCATACCACTGCTCATAGACGGACACATCCTTGATCCTGAAATCCGCGCTCAGATCAATGATCTTTACCTTGGACAAAATGTCTTCATTGACGAGCGACGCGCAGAATCCCTGGGGCGTGGCCGTAAAGATCACATCCGCCTGTTCTGCCAGTTCTTCCATATTATCATCCATGCAGGCCGCGTCTACGATCCGGAACATATTTCTGTAGACATCCGCATACTTCTGGTCAATATAGCTTCTGGAGCCGTACCATACGATCTCCGTCTCCCTGTGGGCGGACAGAAGCCTCACCAGCTCGCCTCCCGCATATCCGGTCGCTCCGATAATTCCTGCTTTGATCATCCTTTGCACATCCTTTCTCATATAACCAGTAAACATCATATACCTGTTCTTATCTAAAGTAAAGTTTTTTCTTCTTAGCTTTTCTGGAACACTTGCATAATTATACATCTAAAATGAATAATATGCAAGTTTTTTCTTTTTTTCCGTATTTTTTATCATAATGCCGCAATGAACATCTGCTCATTTTATAAAGCGATGTTGATTCTTGAAAAAAGAAGTGATTTATGTTAGCATGGAACAAAGAAACGAGGTGAGTCACTCATGCATACCAATGAATCTGCTGAAAACTATCTGGAAACCATATTGATCCTCAGCGAATCCCGTCCTGTGGTGCGTTCCGTCGATATTGCGGCCGAGCTTGACTATAAAAAATCAAGCGTCAGTGTTGCCATGAAGAAGCTCCGGGAAAACAATCATATTACCGTAACTCCGGAAGGCTTTATCTATCTGACCGAGAGCGGGAAAGAGATCGCGGACCGGATCTATGAACGCCATAAACTGCTCTCCTCCTGGCTGGAGCAGCTCGGAGTCGATCCGGAGGTTGCCGTTGCCGATGCCTGCAGGATCGAGCACGTCATCAGCGCGGAAAGCTTTGAGGCCATCAAAAAGCATATTCTATAGAAAGAAAAGAGAGACATTCACAGCAGGGTGTACGTCTCTCTTTTTATTTTCCATCCTTGATTCAATCCAGGATCTTATTCAGAGTACGGAACAGGTTGTCAATATCGATCGGCTTTGCAATATGGCCGTCCATACCGCATCTCAGGGCCGCCTGTTTGTCTTCCTCAAAGGCGTTGGCCGTCATCGCCAGGATCGGAATCCCGGCAAGCTCCCGGTCCTCCAATGCACGGATCTCCCTGGTCGCCTCATATCCATTCATCACCGGCATCTGGACATCCATGAGCACAAGCTGATAATATCCATGCTCTGAACGGCTGAGCATCTCCACGGCGATCTGCCCGTTTTCCGCGATCTCCACTTCAAAGCCCGCGTCTCCCAGGATGGCCTCCGCGATCTCCTGGTTCAGTTCATTGTCCTCCGCCAGCAGGATACGCCCGGTATGAAAATCCGGCCGCTTGTTCTCGTCAGACTTGCTCTCCTCTTCCTCATCCGCGTTCACGATCGAATACAGACAGCTCCGAAGCTCTGAGAAAAACAGCGGCTTGCTGCAGAATGCGGTGACCCCCGCTTCCGTCGCCTCTTCCTCGATGTCCGACCAGTCGTATGCGGTCAGGACAATGACCGGCACATTGCTTCCTGTTTCCTTCCGGATCCTGCGGGTCACCTCCACGCCGTTCATATCCGGAAGCATCCAGTCAATGATATACACGCAGTATTCATCCCCGCGCATGACTGCCTGGTGGGTGCGCAGTACCGCTTCCTTTCCGGACAGCGTCCATTCCGCGCGCATTCCGATCTGTCCCAGCATATAGGACACGCTGTCGCAGGTGTTGAAATCATCATCCACGACCAGCGCCCGGCAGTTCTTCAGTTCGGGAATGTTCTGAGGCTCCCTGGCACCGGAATGCAGACGGAACGTGAAGGAAACAATAAATTCCGTACCTACGCCCTGTTCGCTTTTCACTTCAATGGAACCGTTCATCATATCCACGATATTTTTCGTGATCGCCATTCCCAGCCCGGTTCCCTGGATCCCGCTGATGGTACTGTTCTTCTCCCGTTCAAAGGGTTCAAATATATGGGATACAAATTCCTTGCTCATACCGATGCCGGTATCTCTGATGTGGAATTCGTAGCTTGCGTATTCTGCCGTCGGCCTGGGCTTTTCCATCACCCGCATACTGATGATGCCGCCTGCGGTCGTGTACTTGATGGCATTGCTCAGGAGATTTAAAAGCACCTGATTGAGACGGAGCTTATCGCAGTAAATGTCCTCATCCAGGACGTCTACCGTATCAATATACAGCTCCAGCTGCTTCGCGTGGATATCCGACTGTACGATGCTCCTCAGGCCGTGCAGGATATCCGGCAGGCTGCAGGGCTTCTCTTCCAGATGCATCTTGCCGCTCTCGATCCGGCTCATGTCCAGCACATCGTTGATCAGGCTCAGCAGATGGTTGCCCGAGGTCATGATCTTTTTCAGATACTCCTCCACCTGCTCCGGCCGGTCAATGTGGGTGATGGCAAGAGCCGTAAAGCCTACGATGGCATTCATCGGAGTCCGGATATCATGGGACATATTGGATAGGAATACACTCTTCGCCTTGCTTGCCCTGTTGGCCTGCAAAAGCGCATCCTGCAGCAGATTTTTCTGCTCCATCTCATTGCGGATCTCTTCATCCACACTGCGCAGTCCCAGAACGATGCCGTGTCCGTCCTTCCAGACACCCGCGCGCACGATCTTCAATTGATAATACTTCATCTCGCCGTCCCGGTACGTGCGGTAATTCACATAATAGGGATTCTTTTCCTCCAGTACCTTTTTGAGGTTTTCCAGGGAAAAGTCCTGACGCATCGTCTCCCGGTCTTCCTCATAGACGAACTTCTCTATGTATTGCTCCATGCTCTCCTGGAAGGAAAGTTTCTCCGTAAAGATGTCTCCGAACAGCTTTCGGCTGCTGTCCCTCATCCGCAGCGAGCTGCCGGCTCCCGTATCCAGATCATAGAAGCAGACAATATTATAATCAATACTGAGCGCCTGCACCAGCTCCATATGGCGTCGGTCTTTCTTTTCCTCCTGCTGCTTCTGCGCCGTGCAGTCCAGAAGGAAACGCTGATAGAACAGCTCTCCTTTTTCCTTCAGGAGCTTGACATTGCCCATAATATGCAGGATCGAACCGTCCTTGTGCCCTACACGGTACTCCACGCTGACGCTGTCGCCCTCTTTTTTCAGTTCCCGGATGGATGCCCTGAGCTTCTCCTTATCCTCATCTAACACAGAGGCCGCCACCATGTCAAAGCCTTCCGCCATCAGTTCATCCTGGGAATCGTATCCCAGGATATTGAGCGCGGCACGGTTTACGCTGAGGATACGGGATCCATCCACGGAATGGGTCATAACGCCGCAATCCATGGTTGTAAAAATGGTCTCCAGAGTGTGGTTCTTCTGGACGATCTCCTGTTCATAGGCCCGCTCCTGAGTGATATCGATCGCCACTCCCACTGTCCCCATGACGCTCCCGTCCAGATCGTACAGCGGAGACTTGTATGTAGTAAGAAGCCTGGTTCCGTCTCCGGTCTTCACCGTCTCCTCGGATACACAGGTCTTTTTCGTATTCATGACCTCAAGCTCTGATTCGATGCAGGCCGGGTCGTCATGCTCTACATCCCAGATATACGCGTGGCCGCGTCCCTCTACCTGTTCCTTGGTCTTATTGACCGTGCGGCAGAAACTGTCATTGACCTTGGTATGGATGCCCTTCTTGTCCTTATACCAGATCAGGTTCGGTACATTGTTGATGGTGGATTCAAAAAAATGGCTTGTCTGCCAGAAATCCCTGCTCATCTTACAGGTCTGCTGCCATCTCAAAAAACGGAAGCGGATCTCGTCGTCTGACATGGGCATCGTCCATATATCCTTGATCTCCGACAGTCTGTCTGTCAAAAGAAGGATCTGATCCTTCTCCGCAAGCAGGATCAGCTCCGCTTCCTTTTTCTTGGCCGAAAGCAGCTTCGGTACCGCTTCCAGGACATCCATGTCCTGCAGATCCGCAAGGATCACATCCGCCTTCGCCGCCAGATCCGCATCCGGCCTGCTGCTCTCCGAAAATTCATGCGTAAAATGCGCAAGCGGAGACATTCCTTTTATGATCTCAAATAATTTTCGCTGATGACCTGCCAGGTAGAAATGCACATTACAATGGTACATACCTGTATATCCTCCTAAACTTACCCGTGATTCACTCAATGACTGTATCAAATATAGCATATCGATATTGCTTTTTCAAGCCTAAAATGCTATATTCGGGCGGGTCAGGGGCCTTTGATAAGGTTTTGACTTTTTTTCATTTTGTGATACAATACGCATAAGACATTGAAGGAGTCGATCATATGCATAATAATAAGAAGTCAGACTTAATTTTAGATTCCATGCAAAAGCTCATGCTCAAAAAGGATACCCGCTCCATCTCCGTCAGCGAGATCGCCAGGGAAGCGGGAATCGGCAAGGGAAGCATTTACTATTATTTCAAATCCAAAGAGGAGATTGTAGACGCCGTGATCGAGCGTTCTTATTCCGATGCGATCCGGCAGGCCCAGGAACTGGTGCAGGCTCCCGGCCTGGACGCGCTGACCAAAATGGAGATCATCTTCCGGACCTGCCGGGATTCTTCCGTGGAGCTCTCCCGGCAGGAAGCCGGCAGCTATATGGAGCTGCAGCAGAGCGCCCTGCTGCACCAGCAGTATATCTATATCATGATCCGCAACCTGCGCCCTATCCTGGCCGACATCATCCGCCAGGGCAATCAGGAGGGGACCATCACCTGCAGCTCTCCGGATGAGGTGGCAGAGATCGTACTGATCATCCTGACGATAAAATTTGACACCTATCTGTCAAATTCCGATCTGACGCAGACGCAGAAAACGCTGGATGTATTTACTTATATGCTGGAGACCAGCTTTCAGATCGAGAAGGGCCGGCTGGATTATATCTGGTCGGAATAAAGCACATCAGCAAGAGGGGGAATCATATTATGAGCAGCAGAAAAGACAACTATTTTTCAATACTGGATACCGGAAATATGTTCGAGGATTCCGGACACCGCACCCGATTTAAAGAATTGCTGGATTGTTACGGGGATTTTCCCTTTTTTTCAAAAGGATTGTGCAAATGCATGTATCTCTCCGCCTGGGATGAGGAGCATTTCTGCATCATGCTGGAGATCCTGACCGACCTGAGCCTCGGCCGGGAGACGAGCACCCGGGAAATGCGGGTCAAGGGGGAAGCCCTTGCCGAAGAACGCCATGACGCGGAATATTATGTCTATCAGCTTTCCAACGCATTTCTTGACAATGCGCCCTACCGCCTGCCGGAAGCGGCAGAGGTCCCGCCGGAGATCCTCCGCATCATCTCCCGCGCCCTCGAGGCAGCCGAGCTGATCGATCAGGCATAACAGCAGCGGCCTCCGTCCGATACGGCATTGGACAGGGGCCGCTTTTTGTACCGCCTTTGATATTGTATCGTGACCGCCTGTTTATTGATCCCTTAGCACAGAACTACGATCTTTCTCGGGGTTGTCTGAGGCGGGATGCTTCTGGTGGTCACTGTATAATAAACCAGAAGGTACCTGTTTCCGATGTCGCAGAAAAAGTTCTGGCCGTTGATGGTCTCGATCTCTGTACTGCGTGCCTGATTCAGCTGCAGGGAATGATCCCCGGCAATCAGATCGCTGTCAAAATATTTCAGAGTGATCTGCTCGTTTTTTCCAAGCACGGCAATGATCACTGCACGGTATTGGGGAGGGTAGATCATCGGCACCGGCAGGGTCTTATCGTAAAATGCGGCCACCCGCATTCCCGGGCGGAGCTGCCTGCAGTCGATCACCTCCGTCTCCTGATCCATGACAATGTTTACAATCCCCTCCTGCACGCGCAGGGCGACCATCTGGCTGCAGCAGCCGCTGCCCGTAAAATTCATGACAACGCCCACAACCGGAACCAGATTACCATATTCCATATTAAAGACTCCTTTCGCAGCGTACTTTAAAGCGCTGCTTTTTTATTTAACATATGGAGTGCGGGCGGAAATGGTTCCTCGTCCCTGCTGCTGCCCATGGATATATCTTATGAAACGGCCGAATGGCCATAATGGGATGCCCTTGGGTATACTTTTAACGATAGACAAAAAGTTCTGGAAATCTTGTACAAAGTGACAATTGACGTACAGGATATTTTGTGCGAAAATAACAGTAGTGTGATGTTAATTTAACATACCTTATCTCCATATGCGGAAAAGCTGCGAGCCGTGTTTTTCCGTATGGAACGACGGAGGCGCTATAAGGTATCCGGCATTATACGAGAGAAAAATCATACATATTTGAAAGGAGTATTAACATGATTTATTCACATGAAGTAGAAATGATGTGTCCGGTAGCCCAGGGTGCGAATCACGGACCAGCTCCGATCCCGGAAGAAGCAAAATGGGTCAAAGCAAAAGAAGTAAAAGACATCTCCGGCTTTACACATGGCGTTGGCTGGTGTGCTCCGCAGCAGGGCGCCTGCAAGCTGACACTCAATGTAAAGGACGGTATCATCCAGGAAGCGCTCGTTGAGACGCTGGGATGTTCCGGAATGACCCACTCCGCAGCAATGGCTTCCGAGATCCTTCCGGGCAAGACCATTCTGGAGGCGCTGAATACGGACCTTGTATGTGATGCCATCAATACGGCTATGAGAGAATTATTCCTTCAGATTGTTTATGGAAGAACCCAGAGCGCATTTTCTGAGGACGGACTTGCGATCGGCGCAGGCCTTGAGGACCTTGGAAAGGGACTTCGCTCTCAGGTTGGCACCATGTATGGAACACTGGCAAAAGGGCCCCGCTATCTGGAGATGGCAGAAGGCTACGTAACAGGAATCGCACTGGACGACAATGGTGAGATCATCGGATATAAGTTCGCTAATCTTGGAAAGTTTACAGATTTCATCAAAGCAGGTGATGAGCCGAATGTAGCATGGGAAAAGGCACAGGGACAGTACGGCCGTGTGGATGATGCTGCTAAGATCATTGACCCGCGTAAAGAATAGTCTGACGATTACCAGGGTTTTCTAAAATAATTCAGGAGGATAATGAGATGGCTTTATTTGAATCATATGAGAGAAGAATTGATAAAATCAATGAAGTTTTGAACAGCTATGGCATTGCTTCTATCGAAGAAGCAGAGAAGATCACAAAGGATGCCGGGCTTGATGTGTACAACCAGGTAAAAGGGATTCAGCCGATCTGTTTTGAAAATGCATGCTGGGCTTACACAGTAGGCGCTGCGATCGCGATCAAGAAGGGATGCAAGACCGCGGCTGACGCGGCAGCAGCGATCGGGGAAGGCCTTCAGGCTTTCTGTATTCCGGGATCCGTTGCGGATCAGCGTAAGGTAGGTTTGGGACACGGCAACCTGGGCAAGATGCTTCTGGAAGACGATACAGACTGTTTCGCGTTCCTGGCAGGCCACGAGTCCTTTGCGGCAGCAGAGGGCGCGATCGGTATCGCAGAAAAGGCAAACAAGGTTCGTAAAAAACCTCTGCGCGTCATCCTGAACGGACTTGGAAAAGACGCAGCAAAGATCATTTCCAGAATCAATGGATTTACTTATGTTGAGACAGATTATGACTACTTCACAGGAGAACTGAAGGAAGTACAGAGAATCGCTTACTCTGACGGACTTCGTTCCAAGGTAAACTGCTACGGCGCGAATGATGTACGCGAGGGTGTTGCGATCATGCACAAGGAAGGCGTTGATGTTTCCATCACCGGCAACTCCACCAACCCGACCCGCTTCCAGCATCCGGTAGCAGGTACTTACAAGAAGGAATGTGTAGAACAGGGCAAGAAGTACTTCTCCGTAGCATCCGGCGGCGGTACAGGACGTACACTGCATCCGGATAACATGGCAGCAGGCCCGGCTTCCTATGGTATGACAGATACATTGGGACGTATGCACTCTGACGCTCAGTTTGCAGGATCCTCCTCCGTACCGGCTCACGTTGAGATGATGGGTCTGATCGGCGCAGGCAACAACCCGATGGTCGGCATGACAGTTGCAGTTGCGGTTTCCGTAGAGGAAGCAGCGAAGGCTGGGAAGTTCTGAGAATGTATTTATGAACATAAAAAAGTACCGTAGCCGTCAAAGGTTATGGTACTTTTTTTCGACTGATCTTTTTTCGAAATCACCAATCCGAATCACGGTGCGCCGGCTGATCGAAAGATTGATATCTCTACTCTGCGGCCAACATCTCCGCCGCCAGCTCCAACGCTGCCTTCACTGTATCCATCCGGTTCTGCTCCCGGTCCCCGTGAAGGTTCAGCCTCCGGACCTGTACCTCTCCCCGGACACAGCAGCCGATATACACCAGCCCCACCGGTTTTTCCGGCGTACCGCCTCCCGGTCCTGCGATTCCTGTAGAGCTTAAACCCACATCCGCGCCTGCCGCCCGGGCCGCGCCTGCCGCCATCTCATATGCCGTCTCTTCACTGACCGCGCCGAACTGCTCCAGCGTTTCCGCCCGCACTCCCACCAGACGCTGCTTTGCTTCATTCGAATAAGTCACGTAGGCCTCGCCGAACACGTCCGACGCACCGGCTACATTGACCAGCGTCCCTGCGATCAGGCCGCCGGTACAGGATTCTGCCGCTGTGACCGTAAGATTTTGCTCCTTTAAAAGCCGTACTAACTGTTCCTCCGGGGAATCCGGCCGTCTGTTCTCCAGCATCCTACATTCCTCCCTGGGTCAGGACCTGCTTATTCTTCGCCACATAATCCACCAGAGAAATGATGGTGAGCGCCAGAGAGATCCAGATCAGAGCCTCGCAGATCAGGTCAAATACACCGCCGAAATCCGCAATCAGCAGGATCACCATCGCCATCTGGGAAACTGTCTTAAACTTCCCCCAGTAGCTTGCGGCGATCACGATCCCGTTGTCGGAAGCCACCAGACGAAAACCGCTGATGATAAATTCCCGGGCAATGATGATGATGACAAACCAGGCGGTGAGCTGGCCGGAATCGATCATGCAGATCATGGCGGAGCAGACCAGAAGCTTGTCCGCCAGCGGATCCATAAACTTTCCGAAATTGGTCACCAGGTTATATTTCCGGGCGATCTTGCCGTCCAGAAGGTCCGTCAGGCTGGCCACACAGAACAGCACAAGTGCAATCCATTTATTGGCGGTTCCTCCCACATCTGTCAGCATAAAAAACACAAAAAATGGTACCATGATGATCCGCAATACCGTCAGTTTATTTGGTAAATTCATTCTACAAGTCCTCCTATCAAATCATATTCCAATGCACCGGTTACTCTGACCTTCGCAAAATCGCCGGACAGCAGCAATTCCCCTGTCTCCACAAAGATCATCCCGTCCACGCCGGGGGCATCCCGGTACGTCCGCCCTACGTATGCATTTTCGTCCGCTACACGGCCCTCGATCAGGACCAATACCTCCCGTCCCACCATGGCCTCGGCATTTTCAAAGGCGATCTCCTGCTGCAGCTCCATGATCTCGGCCTGCCGCTCCTGCTTCACTTCTTCTTCGATCTGATCCGGCATCTCTGCCGCAGGAGTGTCCTCCTCCGGCGAATAGGTAAATACCCCCAGCCGGTCAAATTCCATCTGGTCCACGAAATCTACCACTTCCTCATGTTCCTTTTGTGTCTCCCCGGGAAATCCGGTGATCAGCGTGGTCCGAAGGCAGATATCCGGGATCTCCCTGCGCAGCTTCTCTACTATCTCAATCAGCTGCTGTTTGGACGTCCTGCGGCCCATCCGTTTCAGAATCCGGTCATTGGCATGCTGGATCGGCAGATCCAGGTAATGGCAGATCTTCGGCTCCTCCTTCATGACCCGGATCAGTTCATCCGTAATCTCCTCCGGGTAGCAGTACAGGATGCGGATCCACCGAAGCCCTGCGATCCTGCATAATCTGCGCAGGAGCTGGGGCAGCTTCTTTTCCCCGTAAATGTCCTTTCCGTACAGGGTCGTCTCCTGGGCCACCAGGATCAGCTCCTTAACCCCCTGCTCCGCCAGCTCTTCCGCTTCCTTTAACAGCCGTTCCATCGGCACGCTGCGGAAGCTCCCCCGGATCCTGGGGATGATACAGTAGGTACAGTGCTTATCACAGCCTTCCGCGATCTTTAAGTAGGCGTAATGCCCTCCTGTCGTCACCAGACGCTTCGTCTCCACGACAGGAAGGCACTGCAGATCCGCGAGCCGCACCTCCGGCTGTCCCGCAAGCGCCGCATCCAGTGATTCCAGGATCTGGTCATAGGCGGCCGTCCCCAGCACCGCATCCACCTCCGGGATCTCATCCAGGATCTCCTGCCGGTAACGCTGGGCCAGACATCCGGTCACGATGAGCGCTTTCAGACGTCCTGTCTTTTTATATTCCGCCATCTCCAGAATATTCTGGATGCTCTCCTCCTTGGCATCGTGGATAAAGCAGCAGGTGTTGATGATGATCACCTCCGCCTCTGCCTCGTCATCCGTCATCTCATGCCCGCGGGAGGCCAGAAGCCCCAGCATCACTTCCGTGTCCACGAGATTCTTGTCGCAGCCCAGAGAAATAAATAAAATCTTCATAATCTGTTCTCCATCTGTCCTTTCCTGACGGTTCCTAAAACAAGACGGCTATCACCTATAGCAGATAGGGATAGCCTGTCTCTCGTATCACTCTGTCGCTGCTTCCGCCGCCGGAATCTCTTCTGTCAGCGATTCCTCTTCCAATACTTCCTCTGTCAGCGCTTCCTCAGATGCCAGCTCCTCTTCCTCAGCAGCCGCACTCTCCGCGATGATCTTTAATTTTCCTTCATTCAGCTCCTGAATCGCCAGGGAAAGCGGCTTTGCCTCACTCTTGATATTGACCATCGGCAGCTCGCCGTCGATGATCTGCCTGGCCCTTTTGGATGTGGCAAGTACGATGGAATACCGGCTGTTGACGATCTTTGTCTCGCCCTCTTCCACGTCCTTATTCACCACTTTCATCAAATCTGTATAAGACGGATGTAACATACTTCTTATTCTCCTTTCAATCTCTGCAGATCCTGCTTGATCTTTTCCATAAATTCCGTATTCCGGAAGCTCTTTCGGTGCTCTCCCTGGATAATGTCGTGCAGCTCCTTCGCGCACCGCTCCAGGTCGTCGTTTATGATCAGATAATCATACTGATCCATACCGTCCGCTTCCTCCACGGCCCGCCTGAGCCTGGAATCAATGACTTCCTCAGTCTCCGTCCCCCTGCCCGTCAGCCGGTGCTTCAGCTCTCCCGCCGTCGGGGGTGTGACAAACAAAAGCACGGTCTCCGGAAATGCCTTCTTCACCTTCATAGCCCCCTGAATCTCAATCTCCAGGATGACGTCCTTTCCTTCCTCCAGCTTCTGCTCCACATAGGCACGGGGCGTTCCATAGTAATTATTTACGTATCTAGCATACTCTATCAGCTGATCCTGCGCAATCATTTTTTCAAATTCTTCTGTAGTGATGAAAAAATATTCTCTGCCGTTTTCTTCTCCGTCGCGCGGCTGTCTTGTAGTCGCAGAAATCGACAAGGTATACTGTCCGGGATGATTTTTTAAAAGCTCCTTCATCAGCGTGCCTTTTCCCGCCCCGGAAAAACCGGATACAACGATCAAAATCCCTTTGGAATCCATCATACGCTTCACCTCATCTTGAATGATCTACTGTGATCTACTGCGGAACAGCAGACCCTGAATCGTTACTCAATGTTTTGAATCTGCTCTCTTATTTTTTCGATCTCTGTCTTCAGGCTGATGGCGTAATTCGAGATCTCCTGGTCATTGGCCTTGGACAGGATCGTGTTAGCCTCCCGGTTCATCTCCTGTGCGATGAAGTCCAGCTTCCGTCCGATCCCCTCGGACTCATCCAGTGTATCGCGCATATGGGAAATATGGCTCTTTAAGCGAACCACCTCTTCGTCCGTGCAGATCTTGTCCGCAAACAAGATCACCTCCGCCGCAATCCGGCTCTCTTCCATCTGCACATCTCCCAGCAGCTCCCGGACCTTCTCTTCCAGCTTCGCCCGGTACTGCGCCGCGATCTCCGGGGAATGCTCTTCAATCCCGGCGATCAAAACCTCCATCCCGGAAAGCTTCGCAAGGATATCCTTTTTCAAATGCTCTCCTTCGGTTGCCCTTGCTGCCACAAACTGCTCAAATGCCCCTTCCAGAACCGTCTTGAGGCCCTTCCACAGCTCTTCCTCATCTACGGTCTGCTCTTCCATCGTCAGCACCTCCGGACACCGTGCCAATGTGGCCAGGCTCAGATGGTCATCCAGGCCAAATTCCTCTGCCATCTGCCGAAGGTACTTCACATACTCCCCGGCAAGTGCTGCATTGTACTTCAGGCTTCCCTGCGCTTCGGATACATCCTCATACATAATGAAAATGTCAATCTTCCCGCGGCTTGCGTAATTCTTCAGCAGCGTCCGGATCGCACTGTCAAAAAAGTTCAGCTTCTTCGGCATCCGGATATTCACATCCAGATACCGGTGGTTTACACTCTTTAACTCCGCCGTAAACTTCCGGGAATCCTGCTGATACTCGCATCTTCCAAAACCCGTCATGCTCTTGATCATGATTCTCGCCCTCTATAGTCTATCATATTTTACACTTATCAAATTCATGTATGCCCGTCTATTATAACCCTGAAATGCTGGTCCGGTCAACTCTTTGATCTGAACTTTTCGACTTTATTAAACGGCTTGCGGTCAATCTGAAAATTTTTTAAAATTTCTCTTTACATTTCCGCTCTAATCCCATATAATAGTATTCGTTGGCGGGGTGTGGCTCAGTTTGGTTAGAGCGCACGGCTGGGGGCCGTGAGGTCGCAGGTTCGAATCCTGTCACCCCGATTTTCTTTAATATCCAGGTTTTGTTCTGAATTGCAGAGAGTTTTTCAGCCGGTAGTATAACATTTCATGTTATACTATTTTTTTATGTATAAAAAGAATTGCTCAGCCCGATACTGGCATTTCTTTTTTAGATATGATATGCTGAAAAAGTCTATCAATAAGACTTCTCACTTCTTGAAATCCGGTTATCATGTGTATGATTTATGTATTTTTTCCTTCTTTGGAATCAAAGCATTGTCAAATTCATTTGTATTTACGTTTCTGATACAAACCACGTGGTAAATACGCCCTTTTCAACATTTACCGCGAACCTTTTACCAGACAGGAGGAAAAACCACATGACTTACAAAGATGAAAAACGAGGCACCTGGTATTGTAAATTTTATTATATTGACTGGACGGGCGTACGGCGTCAGAAGATGAAACGCGGCTTTAAGCTGCAGCGTGATGCAAAGGAATGGGAACGTATTTTTCTCGAAAAGCAGTCCGGAAGTCCGAATATGACTTTCCAGGCACTCTATCAATTGTATCTGGAGGATATCCAATCACGTTTGAAGCGTTCTTCCGTAAATTCAAAAAACCAGTGTGTGGAGAGCCGGGTGCTACCCTTTTTTAAGGACAAACCCATCAATCAGATCACGGCGGCTGATGTCCGGAAATGGCAGAATCATCTAATCGAGGATGGTTTAAAGCCCACCACGCAGCGTAATGTCAACGGACAGCTGAACGCCATATTGAATTTTGCGGTCAAATATTACGGCCTCCCGCAGAATCCCTGCAAGGTAGCCGGTCTGATCGGGAGCAGCAAGCCGAAACGGATGCAGTTCTGGACCCATGAAGAATTTAAAACACTGATCGCCTGTGTCAAAAATCCGACGCACCATGTCCTGTACAGCATTCTTTACTATGCGGGACTTCGATGCGGTGAAGCCCTGGCCCTTACCCCGGCGGACATTGACCTGGAGAAAAAAGTCATCCATGTGACAAAAACATTTCACAGGATTCATGGGGAGGATGTCATTACTTCTCCCAAAACCTCCAACAGTATCCGCACCGTTTCGATTCCGGATTTTCTGTGTGATCAGATCCGTGCGTATATTCAGGGAACCTATGGTCTGAAAAAATCGGACCGGCTGATCCCTCTGGTCAACACCTCCATCCGAATCCCGCTGAACAACGTGTGCGAACGCGCGGGAGTAAAACAGATCCGTGTACATGATATCCGCCACTCTCATGTTTCCCTGCTGATCGAGATGGGTTTTCCCGCCATTCTGATTGCGGAACGGATTGGAGATACGGTCGATATGGTGAATAATATTTACGGTCATTTGTACCCAAATCGGCATGAAGAAGTGGCAGATATGCTGCAGGAGTTAGTATCAAAATAGTTGCATGACGGGGAACATGGAGGTGAGGAAGTATGATGCGGCGGGAGGTGGGGGATTTTGTATTACATCAAAGAAGATTGTTGCAGTCGCTCTGACAGCAGCAATGTGCTTAGGATTAAGCATGACAGCTTTTGCAGCTAAAAATGATGGATGGAGCAATGATGATCTTTGGAGCCCAGAGGAGCTTAAAGATCAGGGTCCTGGTGGTCCGTTTGGATTAGGTTGGGTTCCTGCTATTGATACAGATGGCAATATTATTCCTGGTGTATTTCAGAATAGCTACACTGATGCAAAAGATGCTAATGGATACAGAGTAGATATTTCTTGGAGAGAACTTAGTAAGAAGACATTAGACTCTATCAATGAGGAAGGAAAAGTTGCAGAAATCTTCAAAAAGAATGGTTACGAAGTACCTGATGATACAGACTTTATCCCGATTATGAATGGTAATATCACATTTGATGAGGGTGTTCCGCAGGGTGGCGGTACAGTGACTTTCCAGTTAGCAGATTTAGGAATTCATTCTGAGGGTGTTAAGCCTGGCGATACAGTTTATGTTATGCAGGAAACTAAGCCTGGAACAGGTGTATGGGAAGTTTATGCTGCTAAAGTTGGTCAGGACAATGATATTGTTGTGACTCTTCCACGTAATGGTTCAATTGTAATCGTTAAAACATTATCTGATGGTACAGTTATTTCATTAGATAAGACAACTGGTGAAGTTATTGATCGTAAACCTGCAGATAATGTAGCTAACCAAAATGCTGGAAAAGCTACTTCCACAAACGCTAGTGGAGCAACTTCTCCGAAGACAGGTGAATTTTAATTCGTCCTATTGGGATAAGTTAAAGAAGTAAGAAACACTTAAATTTATAAAATAATGTAATTTCATAATATACGTTATTTTGTGTGATAGGTAGTTTGAGAACCGTCTTTCTGGTAGTCAGAAAGGCGGTTCTTCTATGTATTCATTATGGAAAAGAAGAAATATTAGCCTGCAAATTATCAGTATCAAATAAGTATCACGTGAAATTGTGCAAAATATACAATTATAAATACCTTTATTATTAATATTTGTGTGAATAATAACCATAAATATGATATTTAAAATGTGATTGAAATCTATTTAAACTTACAGAAACACTTAAGAAATTTTCAAAGAGGATATTTTCATAATATTAAAGGGAGAACTTAATCAGTCCTCCCTATCATCTGTGTGCTTATTTCTTAGTTTCTTTTCTGGCGAATAACGCAAATGCTTCCAATTGTACCAAGTGCTAAAAGCATAAGAATCATATAGATCATAATTGTATTATGATCGCCTGTCTTAGGTGATGCGGTTGATGCCTGGGCACTTGATGATGTATTTGTTCCTGCAGCATTGGAAGATGTATTGCTATTTCCAGTGTTATTGCCATTGTTTACACCCATATTAACATTACCATTTGTTCCGCTGTTGTTGTTCGAACTATCTGTAGAAGAACTTCCACTGTTGTTCTTGTCAGTGCTAGCGGAACCGGATCCGCCTGAAATTGGGTTATCGTCAGTCCAATTTGGATCCATATCTGTGCCTGGATGCGTAGTGGTGCCTGGGTTCATCCAATCGGGATTTACATCAGGGTTTGATTCATTCTGATCCCAGTCTGGATTTACATCAGAATTCCATGGTGGCTTCTGGTTCCATTTATCTCCATCTGGATCTGGATCCGGAGTTGTAATTGGTGGCTGAGGTTCTGGTTTTGTATCGGAAGATGTATTGGCCAATTTTAAAATTGGACTATCTTTGCCATACAAATTCAAAGTTTCATCATCATACTTATAAGTAATTGTCTTCCCATTAGGAAGTCTAAATGTATATCCTTCTTCTACACTTCCACTTGTAGGTACAGCCAAAAACAGCGGAGTAGTACCTCCATTGTTTGCCGAATCCCCTGCTGTACCTGCATCAGAATTGGTGACATCTACAAGGTAGCTTTTTCCATCAATCCTGACAATATTCCACATATGAGCGCCGGCACCTTTTCCACCGTCCATTTTTCCACTTACAGTATAACATTTTGTATTTGACGGTAACTCCGATTCATCACACAAATACTGAAATGCCTTGGAATATCCTTCGCATACAACGGATGTCTTTGCATCATTATCAAATACATAAAATGGCTGATATGCATTTACATCGATAGTAGGATCATTAGGATTTTTGATATATTTATCTCTTTCTGTTTCATTATAAGATGTTAAATTACAAATTCTTTCCTGATATGCTTTCAACATATCTCTTGTTTCTTTGTCTTTGCTTTCATTAATAATTTTATCTGCTTCTTTTTTTGAATTTGTAACCCGTATAATCTGATTCTGATCGACCTTTGTAGGATCAGTCTTGTCTTTATACTGTTCAGCAATATCAAATCTAATCTTTTGACCTTCAATATGCATAGGACCATCCATCCAATATGCGTCATATGGACAATCCCTCGTCACGGTATAAAGAATTTTTTCCCAATCTAGGCTCTTTATATCAATACCTGTTAAATCTACGTCAATACTTGTTTCTACGCCAGCTTTTATTTTGTCTATTATTTCCTTGGCAATACGTTGTTCTGGGCTATCTGCCTCTAATACGTCCTCAACAACAGATAATAAAGCAATTCCGGCATTTGCACCCTCAGATGTTTCCTCCGTTTCGCTATCTGCCTGTTCAACATCCGCTACATCCTCAACTACATTTTCATCCTCAGGCTCCTCAATCTGATTCCAAGGTGCCTTGTCGGAATCTTTGTCACTAGCTATTGTATTATTTCCGATAGAAGTTATAGGATCTTTTCCAAATTCTGTAATCGTCTCTTTATTATCATCAGAATTATTCCATCCAGCAACTCCCTCGGAAGTAACAGCAGGGTTAAATGCATCATCCTGTCCCATATCTGCAGCCATCACAGATATTCCTGAAAGATTCATTCCACTGCCGACCAGAGCCAGGGACAAGGCTAATGCCACCCCCTCTCTAATCACACCTTTTCTTTTTCTCATAGTTTTCCTGCCCCTTTCTAAAAAGTAAAATTTTTTGTCAATATCAGAACAAGAAAGTCCGTTCTTTATATATTGACAAGAATCACTTTTCTAAACTAGCAGAAAAGTGATTCTTAACATACCTATCACACAAAATAACGTATATTATTGAAATTACATTATTTTATAAAATTTAAGTGTTCCTTTACTGCTGCTTATCCTTTTTACAGGTTTACTTAAAACTCACCTGTCTTCGGAGACGTTCCAGCAGAAGCATTGGAAGATGAACCTGTTGTTCCAGCCGGCTTTGTTGTACCATCGCTATCTCCAGCCGGTACACGATTTACTACATTGCCAGTTGTCTTGTCAACTGTGATAACATCACCATTGGACATAACCTTTACAAGAACAAGGGAACCATTTCTCGGGATAGTTACTGCAATATCATAATTCTCGCCTACTTCAGCCGCATATACTTCCCATACACCTGAACCAGGTGCTGTTTCCTGCATCAGATAAACTGTATCGCCAGGTTCAATTCCTTCAGAATTAACACCCAAAGAATTTAATGCAAAAGTAACAACTCCGCCGCCTGTCGGTACACCATCTTCAAATGTGATGCTTCCATCTAACATCGGAATGAAATCCATCTTGTCTGTTGCAGCGTAGCCATTCTTTTCGAAGATCTCTTTTACCTTCTTCTCACTGCCGATAGACTCAAGAGCGCCCTTGCTCAGCTCTTTCCAGGTAATATCTACAACATGACCTTCCTGATCCATAGCTCTTGTGTACATAGCCATATTGCTTGCAAACTGTCCCTGATGACTGGTAGGTCCGACGGATTTCAGATAATCCGGGCTCCAAAGAGCATCGTTAGACCATGTATCGTCATTTTTTGATGCAAAAGCGGTTACACTCATTCCTAAGCACATTGCTGCAGCTAATGCAACAGCAACAATCTTCTTTGATGATTTAGCACTTTTTGAAGGCATAAATTTCGCTACACAATGGCACCTATTTTCTCGTCAAAATCGTCATCAATTCTTGAAAAGTCTACTGTCTATATAGTATACTAAAAGTATTCCATAAATAAATGGGAATCCAACAAATCTTATATATTATATCGAAACAGAAGCATAATTACGCTGCTTCTGGAAAAGGGAGTATAGCATATGGGAAGATTTTTAAATCCGGATAACAGCGCATTTCAGGTTGCACTGAATTCGGAAATTTATGTTGACAAGACTGGTTTGCTTGAATATACGAACAGAGTACTGGATACGAACCAGGCACTGATATGCAACAGCAGACCGCGGCGTTTTGGCAAATCAATTACTGCCAATATGCTGACTGCATATTATAGCAAAGGCTGTGATTCCGAGCAGATGTTCGCTGAAAGGATTATTGGGAGTAGCAAGTGTTTCAGACGACATCTGAATCAATATGATGTGATTCATTTTGATGTACAATGGTGCTTATCTCCGGCAAAGTCTGTCAATACAGTCGTATCTTATATTGAAACCAACATTATACAAGAGTTAGAGACTGCATTTCCTGATATAGATCTTCAATCTGCAGAATCTTTAGCAGAGGCATTATCCTGTATCAACAGCACAACGGGCAGAAAATTTATTATTATCATAGACGAATGGGATGTCCTGATTCGAGACGAGGCTGCCAATATCTCGATACAGGAGGAATATATCAATTTTCTACGCGGGCTGTTCAAAGGAACAGAACCAACAAAATTTCTTCATCTTGCATATTTAACTGGGATTTTGCCGATCAAAAAATTGAAGACTCAGTCTGCGCTGAACAATTTTGATGAGTTCACGATGCTGAATGCCAGCATACTGGCTCCATATGTTGGATTTACAAAAGAAGAAGTACGAGCGCTTTGTAAAAAATATAACCGTGATTTTGAAGAAACGGTACACTGGTATGACGGATATTTACTCTCAGAGTGTCACGTATATAATCCAAAGGCCGTTGTGAGTGCATTGATACGAGGTGACTTTCAAAGCTATTGGTCACAGACCGGTACCTACGAATCAATCCTTCCATTGATAAATATGGATTTTGACGGACTGAAAACCGCTGTCCTTGAAATGATTGCCGGTGAAGCGGTCAAGGTTAAGACCATTTCCTATCAGAATGATATGGTCACATTTAAAAATAAGGATGATGTGCTTACTTTACTGATCCATCTTGGATATTTTGCTTATGACGAGAAAAATAAAACAGCATTTGTTCCCAATGAAGAGATCAGGAGCGAGCTTATAGATGCGGTAGAAGATACTCAATGGAATGAGTTTGAAGAACTGCGGTATCAGTCGGATGAACTGCTCCGTGCGACCTTGGATCGGGATTGTGTTGCCGTTGCGGAAACAATAGAAGAAATCCATTCCGGATATGCGTCTGCGATCGCTTATAACAATGAAAATTCATTGAGCAGTGTGCTGAGTATTGCATATCTTGGCGCAATGCGGTATTATTTCAAGCCGATCCGCGAATTACCCACAGGGCGGGGATTTGCAGATCTGGTATTTCTTCCGAAAAGGGAATATCCGGATATTCCGGCGCTGATTGTGGAACTCAAATGGAATCAATCCGCTGAAACAGCGATTCAGCAGATAAGAGAGAAAAAATATGTCGCTTCCGTGGAGAATTATACTGGTGATATTTTATTTGTTGGAATAAACTATAGTAAAAAAAACAAAGAGCATACATGTATGATCGAGAAATTTAATAAATAAGGGTTCAAGTGATTGATCAAATATAGAATTGTTGTTTCAAAATAAAAGTCTCATATTATTGCAATTCAAATTAATTCTCTGTTTTGTAGCATATGCCTCCGAAGCTGATAATAAATGTTATAATCAAAGAAAGTTTTTACATTTTTAGACATTTATTCAAAAAATTCGGGACCATCCCCTTACTATGGAGGTGTGCTATGGCGAATATACAGCTTGCGTACAATTTAAAAAGATATCGGAAAGCTTACAATTATACCCAGCAGAAATTAGCTGACAAAATCAGTATCTCCAGACAAGCATATTCCAATTATGAAATCGGAAAACGAGTACCTGATCTGGATTTGCTGGCAAAGCTGTGTGATGTATATTCCATTACATTAGATGAACTTGTACGACAGCCGTACGCCCCCGCAGAGTGTAAGGACCCAAAAGCTGTTTATCATATTTGCTACAGACATAACATGAAGGATATTCTTTATCTGACGGATAAAGAGATTGAATTTGTATTGGAATACCGTGGAGCAGAATGGGAAAAGCAGTATCTGATCGCATATGTGCTGGATATGATGAACAGGCAGGACAGATGATATCTGCCTGCCTGCTGTTTCAAGTAGTTACACGACTGCTTCAATAATATGCTTATCACCGACAGTCCGATCAAACACTCCGGTTTCCTTTTTCTTGTTAAAGTTAAAACTCAGCATATAGCCTGTCTGCTTATGGTAAATATCCAGATACTCCGCAAGCTGTGCTTCTCCCCGTTCATGATACTCTTTTCCGTGCCACAACTTCATTTCGATTATAAATTGTTCTCCTCTGTAATCCACGATTACATCTGTACGCTTTTTATCTCTTGTCTCTGATTCAATGTAATAATTCCCTGTGCCATTAATAATCGGTCTGAGATACAGCAGGAAAAATCTTCTTCCATAGTCCTCAATAAATTTCTTGTCCTTGTCCCCATATAATTCCTGAAAATGAATCACAAACTTTTCAAGGATTCTTCTGACATTAAGATGTCCATCGATCAGAAAGCCATTTTTATCCAAAAAAGAGGCTTGTGTAATATTATTTTCTTTCCACTCTTCTGAAGTCAAAAATCTGTTATACAGGCGTGTTTCAAAAATACGGTTTGAGATCACAATTGTGGCTCCGTCACGTTTTGCAAATCCGAACATAATTGCGATATCGATTTCTTCCAAATCCGGATTATATACAATCTTGTCCCCATTAAACAGCAGTTTACTGAGCACACGCTCTAATTCCGGATAAGATTCCAGCTTATGATTTAGAGAATCAAACAACGTATTTTTTTCCAGCAAAAGTATTCTGACTGCTGCAAGAAAACCTTCTTTGGTCCAGACTTCGGAAGAATTTTTGAATGCCGATGTTCCTGGAAGCTCCTCGTCCATGATTTTACATAAGCGGCACACAAGAAAAGGATATCCGGATGTCTCGTCAAAGATCAGACCTGCTATCTGGTCAACATTCATTCCGGTGTGCTCATCGGATTCATATTCCTGCAGCATCCCGGCGATCT
>CATLCV010000050.1 GCA_949893755.1 uncultured Lachnospiraceae bacterium
CACCCCTCTGGGCGGACGGAATTTTGAGTATTATTCCGAGGATCCCTACCTGACCGGGGAGCTTGCAGCAGAATTGATCAAAGGCATCCAAACGGAAGGAGCGGGGGCCTGCCTGAAACATTTTGCGGCCAATAACCAGGAAACCAGGCGGATGAACATCTGCGCGGAAATTGAGGAAGAAGCGTTGCATGAAGTCTATCTGGCCGCATTTGAAAAGCCGGTAAAAGAAGGACGGCCGAAAATGGTTATGGCTGCCTACAACAAGGTCAATGGGGAATATTGCGCAAGCAATCCCGCACTTCTGGAGCTGCTGAGAAAGGACTGGGGATATGAGGGTGTAGTCGTAACAGATTGTTATGCAGCCCATGACCTGGCAAACGGGTTAAAGCACGGCCTGACTCTGCAGATGCCGGGCGAATGTGAGGAGCGGATCATCCGGCAGATCACAGAATTGATCGGACAGGGTGAACTGACAGAACAGGAACTGGACAAGGCCGTACTCTGCAATCTGCGTTTCGCGCTGGAAGCCGCTGCAGACAGGACTCCGGGATATACATATGACCGGGAGGCACATCATGCATTTGCAAGAGAGCTTGCCGAAGAAAGCATGGTGCTCCTGAAAAATGAAGACAATGCTCTTCCTTTGCGGAAAGAAGAGCGGATACTGGTTGTCGGAGAATTTGCCGTATCTCCGCGTTTTCAGGGCGGCGGAAGCTCCCATGTGCATCCCTGGAGATTAGAGATCCCTCTGGAAGAGCTCCGAAAAATAAACGGCTCTGCGGATTATCTTGCCGGGTATCTGCTGCCAAAGCCCGGAGAAAAGGAACACACGCTCTATGGGAAAGCAAAAGAGGAGGAAAATAAAAACCGGAGAGACCAGGTTCTTGCTACGGCGGACGCATATGATAAGATCGTTGTCTTTGCCGGACTTCCTGATCTGTCGGAGTCCGAAGGCTATGACCGTACTTCCCTGGAATTGCCTGAGGAACAGAACCGGCTGATCTTTGATCTGATTCAAAAAAATCTTCCCATCATTGTTGTGCTCTCTAACGGCTCGCCTGTAGAATTGCCATGGAGAGAAGGCGCTGCCGCGATCCTGGAGTCCTATCTCGGCGGAGAAGCCGCCGGTTCCGCCATTGCGGAAATCTTATATGGGAAAGTCAATCCTTCCGGGAAACTGGCGGAAACATTTCCGGTCTCTTTACAAGACCACCCCAGTTATCTGTATTTTCCCGGAAGCCGGGAACGGGTTGTGTATGGGGAAGGACGTTTCGTTGGATACAAATATTTTGACGCGCTGAATCGTCCCACGGCCTATCCCTTTGGACATGGGCTGTCTTATACGGAATTTTCGTATACCCGCACGGGCGATAAGCTTGCAGATCTGAAAAACAGTCTTGTGCATGTGAACGTTCAAAATACAGGTACACAGGAGGGAAAAGAGGTCATACAGGTTTATGTGCAGCAAAAATCTCACTGTGACGCAGTTCAGCCCAAAAAGCTGGCTGGTTTTGAAAAAATCCATCTGCTGCCGGGCGAAACGCGTGAGGTTTCTATCTCTCTGGATCCGAAAGCATTTATGCGCTATCATGCCGGTTCCCGGCAATGGCAGCCGGAGAGCGGGGCATACGAGATTACGGTCGGCAGTTCCATACAGGATATCCGGCTTCGGGAGACGGCAGAACTGCAGGCACTTCTTTTGGATATCGGAAGAGAGCATAATATCGGAGACCTGATTCGGATTGAAGGAATGTATGAAAAGCTGGAGAAAGCATTTAAAGATCATCCTGTTTCTCTCCGTTTTCTGGAAATGACAAAGGAGGAGGACCCTCTGAAGGCAATTTCTATGGGGTCCCTGATGACACTTGAAACGCTGAAACGGACTGATCCAACCATGACGGAACCGGAAATTACGCATATTCTGCAGATGCTTCACAGGATGAACCTATAAAAGAAAGACGAGGATATCTTATGTCAGTAAATTGGACCATGAAACAGACAAAAATGCTCAAAAATGAAAATTATATCCGAAAGGCTCAGGCATTGATTCCCAACCTGTATTATAGAAAAGAGACTCCTGTATCCTGCCTGGAATATGACGGGGCTGAAAAAAACCTGACAGTTCCGGGTCAGAATAAAGAAAAACAGGAGGGCTATGGAAAAGGCGATCGGATCGTTTTTGATTTTGGTGAAAATCATGCGGCATATTTTCAGTTTACCTGCCGCAGTGTGGGCAGTCCGCAGGATGCCCCTGCCTTTTTACACATTAAATTTTGTGAACTGGAAAAGGAAATATGGGAGGATTGTTCCGATTATAACGGGTGGATCAGTAAAGCATGGCTCCAGGAGGAATGGCTGCATATCGATGAAACACCCAGCCAGATCAATATGGCACGAAGATATGCTTTTCGCTATGCCGTGATCACAGTTTTAGATACCTCCCGGAAGTTTCATGTGATCTTTGAAGATGTGGAGCGTACTGCCGTATCCGCGGTCCGGACAGAGGATGCGGTGCCATTGCCCACAGATGACCCGCTTTTAAAGCAGATTGATGAAGTCTCTGTACGAACGCTCGCCAACTGCATGCAGACAGTTTTCGAGGACGGGCCAAAACGTGACCGACGGCTTTGGCTGGGGGACCTCCGCCTGCAGGCCCTGACCAATTACAGGACCTTTCAAAACCGGGATCTGGTAAAACGCTGTCTGTATTTATTTGCCGGACTGCAGAATCAGGACGGTATGATCCCGGCCTGTGTATTTGAGCGCCCCGAGCCCCACATGGATGATACCTTTTTACTGGATTATGCATTGTTTTTTATCCCTCTGCTCGTGGAATATTATGAACATACATCGGATTTCGATACAGTGGCGGAGCTGGCTCCCCACGCCCTGCATCAGCTTGAACTTGCAATGCAGTATGTAAACAGTGAGGGGATCATCTGTGCGGAAGGGGAATATCATTGTTTTATTGACTGGAATGAAAAGCTGGATAAGCAGTGTTCCATGCAGGCGGTTCTCATCTACTGCCTGGAATCTGCCAGAAAGCTATGCCTGCTGATCCGCGATCCAAAGCAGGAAGCAGTGTGCACAGACCGAAAAGAACAGCTGCTTGCTGCTGCAAGAAGGACATTTTGGGACAGCCGGCAGCAGGTATTTGTCAGCGGACAGGCGCGTCAGGTTTCCCCGGCCAGCCAGGTATGGATGATCCTGGCGGGGGCGGTTCAGGGCCAGGAAGCCGCAGAACTGCTGGACCGGGTTTCCGATTGTCCCATCCTCATGGTAACTCCTTATATGCATCACTTTTATGTGCAGGCTCTGCTTCTGTCAGGTGAACGCCAAAAAGCAATACGGCATTTGAAAGGCTACTGGGGCGGAATGATCCAGGCGGGAGCCGATACCTTCTGGGAGCTTTATAATCCGGAAAATCCAGAAGAAAGCCCTTACGGCTCTGCATGCATCAACAGTTACTGCCATGCCTGGAGCTGTACGCCCGCCTGGCTGCTCAGAGAGATGCACGGCGTATCTAACTCTGTCTAAAGGATACTTTTTGCTGCAGGATGCAGACCGAATCCTGCAGCATTGATATTTCAAGAGATTTCATATGATTTCGTTACTTTATTCTTTTTTCTGGTGGAGATTTTCTTAAAAGAATGATACAATCATTTTATCCTGTATTTTACGGGGGCTTACGGCTTCCAACACAAGTAAGCTTCCGATCATACGTTATCAAATTTGGGAGGAATGATTATGCAAAAAAGAAATGGGAAGGCATTGCTGCCGATCGGAGTGTTTCTCGTACTGTATCTGGGGCTGGGGATTTTATTTGAGTATGTTTTAAAAATCCCCATGGGATTCTACAATATCCCCATCGTGGTGTCGTTTCTGACGGCGCTTCTGGTGGCCTGTATCCAGAATCCGGAGTTAAAATTTGACGACAAGCTGGAGGTCATGGCAAAGGGCGTGGGGGACAAGAACATCATGACCATGATCCTGATCTTTCTGACTGCCGGTATCTTTGTAGGCGTGGTTGGACGGAGCAGTGCGGAAAGTGTGGCTTATTTCCTGCTCTCCATCATCCCGGCACGGTTCTCCGTTCTGGTGCTTTTCGTGGTAAGCTGCTTCGTGTCCCTCGCGATGGGAACCTCTGTAGGCACGATCACACTGATCACCCCCATCGCAGTATCCGTGGCAAGCGGCTCCGGATTCGGAACCGCGCTCTGTATCGGCGCTGTCATGAGCGGAGCCATGTTCGGAGACAACCTTTCGTTTATCTCCGATACCACCATTGCGGCATGCAACGGACAGGGCTGCCAGATGAAGGACAAGTTCCGGCAGAACTTCGGGATCGCGCTCCCCGCGGCGCTTGTGACGCTGGTCATCTTTTTCTTAAAGACACTGAATGCAGAGGTAGGGGATGCCATCGTAAAAGAATACAACCTGATTCAGATCATCCCCTATGTGCTTGTTCTGTTCGGCGGGATCCTTGGGATCAATGTATTTGTCGTCCTGCTGATCGGTATCGTCTCCGGTTCCTTTATCATGCTCGTGACCGGGGCGACACAGGCGACGGAGCTGCTCAGCAATATGGGCTCCGGCGCGTCCGGCATGTTTGAGACGACCATGGTGGCGATCCTGGTATCCGCCATCTGCGCACTGATCCACGAATACGGCGGCTTTGCCGCGCTGCTGGCATTTATCAAGCAGATCTTCAAGGGGAAAAAGGGAGGACAGCTTGGGATCGGCCTTCTGGTTGGTGCTATGGATATTGCTACTGCCAACAATACGGTCGCCATCGTCATGGCCAATCCGATCGCGAAGGAAATGGCGGAGGAATATGAGATTTCCCCGCAGAAGACCGCTTCGATCCTGGATACCTTCTCCTGCGTCTTTCAGGGGGTGATCCCCTATGGTGCGCAGATGCTGGTAGCGATCTCGGCGGCAACGGAGCTGGGCTTTGAGGTATCGGCCTTCGAGATCATCCCGAACCTGCTCTATCCCTATATGCTCCTCATCAGCTCCCTGCTGTTTATCTTTGTGATACCGTCCAGGGAAGCGCAGTAGCCGTTTAAAATCACAGGCAATCTACGGCAAAAAAGAAAGCCAGGTCAGTTTTTCAGACAGACCCGGCTTTCTTTTTTAATCAGACTTTATCGAATCTGTTCAGCTTGCCGTTCAGACTTTCCACAAACCCCTCCGGCATCATGGATCCTGCCATTTCTCCGATCTTTTCCAGGTTCATGGATTTGAACATGTCCCACATTCCCTCACCGGGAGCCACCTTCATATTCATCGTCAGCTTTACGGCCTCCTCCACGATCGCAAAGGCCTCCGGACATTTGGCTATCTCTTCCATCGTATCCTTGATGCTGTACTTTCCCTCCGGAAATTCCATAGGCGCTTTCAAATCCAGATCGCCGGCCAGCTTAAACCAGTTCGCAACGCCTTCCGCTCTCTCATTGACCTCCGGAAGCACATAGATTGCAGGCTCCTTCTCTACCTTTTCCAGCGTCATACTGTCCTTTAAGTCTCCGGAAACCGCTGTCACGGTATTCTGCCCCTCTTCCAGGGCTGCCTGGAATACGAATACCTTGTCCGCAGATTTCTCTTCCAAGAGCTTCCCGTTCAGATACAGGGCCACTGAGGGCTGGTTGGAGTACACCCGGATCTCCGTCGTGTCGCCGGCCCTCTGCGCGTAACGTCTGCCGCAGAGATGAAGCACAGGCTCCTTGCTCCAATATGCCTGGTAGATATAATAGCTGTCCTTTTTCGTCTTCCGGTCCATGGTCATCAGTCCCTTGTTGTTCCGTCCTGCCACACCGCCCTCGTCACGCGCAGCGCAGCCGAAGTCGAACATATTCCACACATGGCTGGACCAGATCCAGGGACGCTCGTCCAGCATCTTCGCCATATGCTCATGGTACAATGCCTGGTATTCCTCACTGTAATCCTTGCAGGCCGGATTCGGACCGTGATAGGTAATGATCCCTTCACAGCCGTATTCGGACAGGCCAAGACAGATCTTCGGATGTACTTCATGGAAATGATCCATCCAGGGGCCGTTATCCTCCATCCTTCCGCCGTACCAGCCGAAGTAGTGGTTATAGCTCTCTACATCGGTAATATCATGTATCGGGCTGTCCACAGGGGTCATAGTCACATGCGCGATCGTAGTCAGACGGGTGGGATCCAGTTCCTTACATAATGCATTCAATTCCTTATGGTTCTCTACCAGCTGATCCGAGATCCCGCCGATCAGGATCTCATTGGAAATTCCCCAGAAGCAGATCGACGGATGGTTGTAATTCTGGATGATCAGCTCCTTCATCTGGCTGATGCAGTTCTGATGCGCGTCCGGGTCCGGATTCATCACACTGATAAACGGAATCTCCGCCCATACGACAAATCCCATCTCATCACAGGCATCGTAAAAGTCCTGAGAATGCTGATAATGCGCAAGCCGGATGGTATTCGCGCCCAGCTCTTTGATGAGCCTGGCATCCTCATAATGGTCTTCCCTGGTCAGCGCGTTTCCTTTATAAAGCTGGTCCTGATGGCGGCTCACACCGCGTAAGGGAATCTCTTTGCCGTTGATGATAAATCCCTTCTCCGGATCACAGGAAAAGCTTCTCACGCCCACTTTTGCAGAGATCTCGTCATATGCTTCATTGCGCCGCTGCAAAGCAGCTGTCACCGTATACAGGTAGGGATCGTCGATCTCCCACAGATGAGCTTCGGGAACATACAGCGTAAGCTTCGTATCATCGGCCGGCCGCACTCCTGCTGCTACTTCCTTTCCCCGTGCATTCAGGACGGAATACATCACAGTAAAATTTTCATCCCCATCTGCTATCCAGGACTCCATCTCAAACACCGCTCCTCCGTCCTCACACGGCCTTGGCGTGATCTGGATGCCCGGTCCCCCGTAGTATTCCAGCTCAAAGTGTGTCTTCGGCACACTGATCAGGTTCACGCCCCTGTAAAGTCCGCCGTAAAATGTAAAGTCTGCTGACTGGGGATATACACTGCTTTTATTTTCATTGCTGCATGCGATCGCCAGAAGATTGTCCTCATCCTCTCTGCACAGATCCGTAATATCCGCGCGGAATGTGGAATATCCGCCTTCATGGCAGATCACGCTGGTTCCGTTTACAAAGACCTCGGCCTGCTGCCCCGCCGCCGGGATCTCTACATAGACCCTTCCTCCCTCCAGCGGCTGGGCAGGCTTTCGGAAGCTCTTTGCATACCAGAATCTGCCGCGGGCATAGCTCCCGTTCCCGTCATGGCCGTCCACCGCATTCCATGTGTGCGGCAGATCGATCTGCTTCCAGTGTGACGGGAACTCCTCCGGCAGTCCCGCGTCCTCCTGTATAAATCTCCAGTCCCTGTTTAAATTGACAATATTCCGCATATTGTTCCTCCTTCTTTCCGCAATGCATATATCCAGTTGTATTTGGGCATTTCATATAAAAATCCTTCTGTTTTTCTACATTGCTTTGTATTATTTTTCATTATATTTTTCTACATTATTCATTGATAGAGAGAATTTTTAGATTTGAAAAAGATATTTTTTTATGCACCTATATTTTTTTATTCCTGCCTGAAAAACAAAAATGGCTTTTCTGCAGCCATCTTCTGAAAAGCATGTTCTTTGAATTTGGAAATATGGTCTATGGGAAAGACCGATTTGATATGAAATACCACGACAATACCGACCTGGAAATATGGCATTATGATTATGAGAATTATTTACGGATACCCGAAAAGCCCTTTCACAACATCCACGTGATCGAAGCAAGGTATGAGGCCGAAAAATTATACGATCACCTTCAATACACTTTTACGCAAGGCCGCCGAACGCGCAGGTGTGCACCCCATGGAGCATATTCTGACCTTCCGGCCAGCAAAAAGCAATAAGGAACTGTAACCTCCCCAACAACGCGGACAGGCGTCTGAAAATCAGGCGCCTGTCCGCATATTTCATTTCATCCGGATCCCCTGATCCAGGATTTCAATTTTTCTCTCCTTCAAAAGCCTTCCCACACCGCGCTTGAAGGCCGCCTTGCTCATGCCGAATTCCTGACGGATCCTTTCCGGGTCCGCCTTGTCGTTAAAGGGCAGCTCCCCGCCGCAGCCCTGGATCACTTCCAGGATCCTTTCCGCATCCTTGTCCATCTGCTCCGGGATCTTGCCCCGCAGATTCAGATCCAGCTTGCCGTCCTCCTTTACTGCAGTGACCCTGGCTTCCACACGTTCGCCCACACGGAGAACGCCCACCGCGTCCTTCCTGGGGATCAGGGCGGAATACCTGTCGTCCACTGCCACAAAGATTCCAAAATTATCACTGGTATCATAAATGATGCCTGTGACCTTGTCGTCCTTTTGATAAGGGGAATCTGTCTGGAGAAGGTGATACACCTTCATCGTGGCGCACAGCCGTTCGCTCTTGTCAATATACAGAGACACCAGGCACTGATCCCCTTTCTGCACCTTCGCGGTCTGCTGCTTAAAGGGCAGAAACAAGTCCTTGTCCAGTCCCCAGTCCAGAAATGCCCCCATCCTGTTGGTATCCGCCACCCGAAGCACCGCCAGCTTCCCCAACGTCAGCCTGGGCTCCCGGGTGGTTGCGATCAGTCTGTCATCTGAATCCTTATACAAAAATACTTCCACCGGGTCTCCCGGCTCGATGCCCTCCGGCACCTGCTTTTTCGGCAGAAGGACCCTCTGCTCATCATTTCCCAGGTATACGCCGAAGGAAACTTTCTTTACCACGGTCAGTACCTGCTTTTCTCCTAATCTCATCTCTCGTTCCTTTCTATATTTATAACCGGACCGCACCTGCAAACGTCTGCACTTCCTGTTTCCGCCCGCAGTACGGCCCGGCTCCCTCCAATCCGGATGCCTGCGGCATCAATCCGCAGAACGCGCACCGCTCAGGATATGCCGTGCCACATGCACCCCGCTGGCCGACGCATGGGACAGGGAATGGGTCACGCCGCTGCCGTCTCCGATCACATACAGCCCCTTATACGGCGTTTCCAGGTTCTCGTCTATATTGACTTCCATATTATAGAATTTGACCTCTACGCCGTACAGAAGCGTATCATCATTGGCTGTCCCCTGTGCGATCTTATCCAGGGCGTAGATCATCTCGATCAGGCCGTCCAGGATCCGCTTGGGCAGGACAAGGCTTAAGTCTCCCGGCGTCGCTGCCAGAGTCGGGCGCACCAGCCCTTCCTCGATCCGCTTCCAGTTGCTTCTGCGCCCCCGGATCAGGTCTCCGAAGCGCTGCACGATCACTCCGCCGCCCAGCATATTGGACAGTCTTGCGATACTTTCCCCGTATCCGTTGCTGTCCTTGAACGGCTCTGAGAAATGCTTTGCCACCAGAAGGGCGAAGTTGGTATTCTCCGTCTGCTTTTTGGGATCCTCGTAGCTGTGTCCGTTTACAGTCACGATTCCCTTCGTATTTTCATTGACTACGATCCCATACGGATTCATGCAGAAGGTCCGCACATTGTCCTCAAATTTTTCCGTCCGGTATACGATCTTGCTCTCATACAGCTCATCCGTCAGATGGGAAAAAATCTCCGCCGGAAGCTCCACACGCACGCCGATATCTACCCGGTTGGAGCTGGTCGGGATATTCAGCTCCTGACAGACCTCTTCCATCCATTTGCTGCCGCTCCTGCCCACGGAAACGATACATTTATCACAGTCGTCCGACTGTTCCCCGCAAAACACACGATAGCCCTGTTCCAAAAGTTCGATATGATCCACCTGATAGTGGAAACGGAACTCTACCTTGTCCTTGAGTTCCGCATACAGATTTTCAAGGACCACATAATTGATGTCCGTTCCCAGATGACGCACGGACGCGTTCAGCAGGTTCAGCTTATGCTGCAGACAGAGCTTGCGGAATTTGGAGCCTGCGGTAGTATACATCTTTGTGCCCTCGCCGCCGTGGGACATATTGATCTCGTCCACATATTCCATGAGGGAGATTGCCTCATTTTTCCCGATATGCTCATGCAGGGTCCCGCCGAAATCGTTGGTGATATTATATTTCCCGTCGGAAAATGCGCCTGCGCCGCCGAAGCCGCTCATGATCGCGCAGGTCTTGCAGTTCACGCAGCTTTTAATCTTCTTCCCGTCGATCGGGCAGTTCCGCTTTTCCAGCGGACTGCCGGCTTCAAACACAGCAATCTTCAGATCCTTGTTTCCTTTCACCAGCTCATACGCAGAAAAGATCCCTCCCGGGCCTGCGCCGATAATGATCACATCATACTTCATCTTTTTTTGCTCCTTTATTTTTTATCCTGTCATCCTATTCTCTTTACCTATTGTCTCATCTGATTTCCCGGCAATAGGCCGGCTTTTCATTTCAGCTCCGCCACCACATAAGTCTGCCCCGTCTCATCACACAGCTCTGCGACTGTCCTTCCCTCTTCCCGGGAGAGCTTCGGGAAAATGATATCTCCCATAACGGCAGATTTTTTATAATCCACCCGCAGCCGGTGAACCGGGAAGTCCCCCGGAAGCAGGTCCATGACCATCTGGATATACTGGCTGTTATTCACGTGTTCGTTGGTATCGATATGCGCCCTTCTCACCGGGAACGGCTCCAGCGCCTGCGCAGTTTCCGGAAGCCGGATCTTCCTGCCTTCGTAGTCCATTTCCAGCGGCTCTTCCAGGCCGTAGGGCGCAATCTCCTCTTCCCCGGGCTTCACGGGTCTGCCTGCCTCCGCGTCCATGAATACCCATATGGAATTGGCGCAGGCCAGGCGGTCTCCATTTCCGTCATCTATGTAAAAATTCCGGTTTCCGAAAAAGCCTTTAAATCCGGTAGCCAGCGTCCCCACCGTGATCCTTTCTCCCAGCTTCGGGTATCGTCTGACTTCCACCTGCCAGTAGGAGAGAAGCCACGCCCGTTTTCTCTCCCGCAGGACGGACAGTCCAACCCCGATATCCTCTGACTGGAAGGTACTGCAGTCCTGCAGGTAGTTCATCAGCGCCGGCAGGGTCAGTGTCCCCTGATGATCCACCTCACTGTATCTTACTCTGCTGTCAAATGTATATATCATTTTTTTCTTATCCTTTCCACCGCTCCCAAAAATACCACTTGATCTGAAAATCGGCTTCTGTGGTCATATGGGCATATTCTTCCTCTGTCAGCACATTCTTAAGCTGCTGCTTTCCCTCCTCAGGGACCACTGCATTCGACGCATCCTGAAAACAGAGGCTGGGGTACAGCACGCACCACCAGTTATGCCCGTCCGCATCTCCGAGCTCAACCCGAAGCGCCTCATAATTTCCCGACGGAAATGTCATATCCCCGTAGGTCCGGTCCGGAAACCAGCATGTCGTGACCGCGGCATTGACCGGATAATCATACCCCTGTTCCTCCACGGTCCTGCATCCCACCTCTTCCAGCTCGTCCACATGTCTGCGGATCCAGCGTGCAGTCTCCTTGGCGTTCTTTGTCTCCGGCATCTCCTCTTTCAGATAATCCAGGATCCGGTCCCTCACCGTGATCTTCAGTGCCTGGTCTTCTTCGCTGTCGCTGTTGGCAAGGATATGGAACCGCAGGACCTCTCCGGCCAGATGCTCCTGCATCCTCTCCCTGGCCTCCATGCCGGTCCTCCACATCAGAAACCAGGTGACCATTGCCGCAAGGAGCAGTGAGAGTATCAGGATCATACGATTTTGTTTCATATGTATACTTCCTCCATCTTCTTGCCCTCGAAAGCTTCACTCTTATAAACGTTTCGAAGACATTCTTGATATCGAAAGTATTGCCTGTTTTCCCGCAAATATACCGTATGCCGGAAAATTCCCAGGATGCCGTGCCCTGGCCGAAGCGTGCCCTGTTATTATTCCTGTCCGCGCAGGGTATCGCTGACCCATTCTACCTGGTTGTCAATATGCTGGCAGGTGATCTGCGTCGCCGTCTCCACTTCTCCGTTTTCAATAGCGCGGATGACCCCCTGATGCTCCTCCAAAAGCTTTGGATGGCATTCCTTCCGTTTCAGATATTCTACCCGGTAACGGTACATCTGCTCCCGGAAATTGCTCAGGAGCTGGATCAGCCGCTGGTTGTCCGTTGCCATATAGATGATGTCATGGAATGCGACATCTGCTTCGGCTACAACCGTAATATCGTCGTTTCCCAGGACCTCCTCAAAATCCTCTTCCGCATGTTTCAGATCCTGCAGACCCTGTGCCTGCATCCGCTCGCATGCAAGCCGGACTGCCAGCGCTTCCAGTGAGCGCCGCACCTCCAGCACGTCCCGGAGACTTTTTTCTGTGATCTGCGCAACCTCTGCGCCCCGCCGGGGAATGATAAGTACCAGGCCTTCCAGCTCCAGCTTCCGGATGGCCTCGCGGATCGGAGTCCGGCTGACGCCCAGCTTATTGGCAAGCTTAATCTCCATAAGCCGTTCTCCGGGCTTTAATTCGCCCCTCAGGATTGCCTGCCGCAGCGTATTGAACACCACATCCCGAAGAGGCAGAAAATCGTTCATATTTACTTCAAATCCAGGCTCCATCCCTCATTCCCTCCTTGCATTATGTACGTTGGTCACATAGACCTGTTTTGCCAGGGCTTTTCTTCTGATCCTTTCCTGGGCATTTCTTGCCTTTATTTTATTTTCAAACAGTCCGAATACGGTCGGACCGCTTCCGCTCATCATCGCATTCAGAGCTCCTGCTTCCAGCATTTCCTGCTTAATTTCCCGGATCACAGGATATTTGGGGATCGTCACATCCTCCAGCACATTTCCCATGCATGCCGCCACAGTTTTCAGGCTCCCCTCCTCCAGCGCCCGGATCAGTCCGTCAATATCCGGATGCTTCACGATCTCTTTCGAATCCAGCGCTTCATAGACCACCCGCGTAGACACGCTGACTGGCGGTTTGGCGATCAGTACCGCGCACTTGGGAATGGAAGGCAGAACCGTCAGCTTTTCGCCGATGCCCTCTGCCAGCACGGTTCCCCGCAGAATGCAGTAGGGTACGTCCGCTCCCAGCAGAACGCCCCGCTCCATCAGCTCCTGGCGGGTAAGCTCCAGCCCGAACAGACGGTTCATCCCGAACAGCACCGCCGCCGCATTGGAGCTCCCTCCCGCCATGCCTGCTGCCACAGGGATGTGCTTATCCAATGTAATGCGCACCCCTCCTTCCAGATGAAATTCCTCTATCATCATCTGTGCTGCCTTATATGCGATATTCCCCGAATCATCCGGGAGATAGTACAGGTTGGACGAAAGCTCGATCCCCGGTTCTTCCCTGGCTTCCAGCCTTACATTATCATACAGATAAACAGACTGCATGACCATACGTACATCGTGATATCCGTTTTCCCTTCTCCCAAGTACGTCCAGCCCCAAATTTATTTTGGCAAGCGCCTTTAAATCCATCTGTCTCATTTTCCTGTCCTTCCTGATATGTGATCAGCTTCAATAAAAACCTCCTCATTAGCAAGGTCCGCCATGAAGCCGCATTCTAATGAGGAGGTCACCACACAAGTTGATCAATTAAAATCTTTTTCTGTCAATATGATACGATCTGAATCATCCCTGTTTTTCCCTAATACACGCTTCACCAGCTTTTTCGCCGATGCCTTCTGTGAATGCTCCATAGCCTCATCCATCACTTCCTTGACCTCCGCAATGGTCACGGCATGGTCTTCCCTCTGCAGCATATCGATCCGGCTGTACAGGGCTAGGATCCCCATCTCATCAATCTGGTATCCGTTTTCCTGTGCATAGGTCTGTCCGAATGTAACAAGCTCATCATTGATCAGGATCGGAACCTCCAGACGGCTTGTAAACTTTCTCCGGAACTCCCGGTTGGACGTCAGCAGACGGTCAAGCGGCTTTCGCTGGTCCTCCAGTACGATCAAAAGCTCTCCGGTGTCCCTTTCCATGGCCTTATTCACACGTGCTACTGTTTTTTCATTCATCTTGCCGGCTTTTTCGATGATCAGCGCACCGCCGTACAGCTTGCTGAAAATGTCGCTGATCTTCTTTTTATTCAGCGAATCTCCGGTCACGATCGCAACCCTTCCCTGCCGGATATTCCGCTGTTTCTGGATTGCTTTTACCACATCCACGGCAAGTACGGTTTTTCCGTTTCCTTTGTTTCCGATGATCAGAAGGTTGCCGGTATTGGAAGTTCCTCTCCGGTTGGTACAGTTTTTATCCTGCTCCAGCACATCCACGAGCTGTTCGCTCATGCCCCGGACCGGTACAAAATAGGAAAACAGCTTTTTCTGTTCTTCCGTCAGTCCTGCCCTTGTGCCGATTCCGCTCTGCGTTTTCAGGTCGTATCTTCCATGTACAACAAATCCCGTGTCTGACAGGGAAAGGGCATCCGAGATCTCATCCATCGGCAGAGGCGACGTCTTTCCGGTGGCGATCAGCTTCGCAGTTTCCTTTCGGCTGAGCGGGGTAGACTTGGAAAGGATATCGATCTCCTCCTCTTCATCCGGAACCTCACGCTCGTCATACCGTCTCCCGGAAGACCTCTGGGGCCGGAACTCATGTTCCAGATCTACTTCTGCGGAAGCAGCATCATACTCCGCGTCCTCTTCCTCATAATACGCATCCTCTTCGTAATACTCCTCTTCCTCATAGTTCCCTTCGTAGTCATCCTCATCGGCATACTCTTCGTCGTAGTCTAACTCATAGTCCTCCTCATATTCCGATTCCCCGTCATACGGTTCATCCTCGTATTCTCCCTCATATACAGCTTCCCCGTCCTCATATTCCTCTGTATATTCCGGATCATACTCCTCATATTCCTCTTCATATTCCGGCTCTTCGTCTTCGTAGATTTCAGCATACTCGGGTTCCCCGGTCTCATATCCGCCGTCCTCATACTCTTCTCCGGCTTCTTCATACTCCGGCTCCGCAGCCTCGTACCCGGGTTCCAGTTCTTCATATTCCGGTTCATCCTCGTATCCGGACTCGATCTCCCCGTATTCCGGCTCGGTGCCGTCATATTCCGCTTCGGCTTCCTCATACTCCGGCCCGGCTGCTTCATATCCGGTCTCTTCCTCCGCATATTCCGGTTCGGTTTCTTCGTAACCCGGCTCTATACCTTCGTATTCTGCTTCGGCTTCCTCATACTCCGGCCCGGCTGCTTCATATCCGGTCTCTTCCTCCGCGTATTCCGGTTCAGCTTCTTCATATCCTATTCCAGCCTCTTCATACCCCGGCTCTGAAACTTCATATCCGGACTCCTCCGCATACTCCGGTTCAGAGACTTCATTATAAACAGGCTCTATTTCTCCCGGCTCCGGCTCTTCATACTCCGGTTCCTCATTCGGATATTCATCCTCATATTCGAACTCCCCGTCTTCCTGGTACTCTATCGTAAACCGTTCTCCGGCTCCATCGCTGATCTCTCCGTACTCAGCTTCCTCCTCGTATCCTTCTGCCTCTTCCTCATCCTCTCCGCCGAAGCTGATCTCTATATCCTCCGGATATGCCTCGTTCTCCGGTCCTTCTTCCTCATCTGCGGGCAGCTCATCCGGATATTCTTCCTCGTCCAGAACATCATCATAATCCTCAAACCACTCGGAGGACTCATCCACACGGAGATTTTCCGCCACCGCTCCCATATTCTCCGCAGGCTCCTGATCCGGCTGTACGGCAGGCTTTTCCTCCGGCTCTTCCCTTTCCGCTGTCTCTTCCATCGGAATGACGCCCTCGATCTCGTCGATCATTCTCTGAATATCCAGCGGCAGGATAGGTTCTCCCGGCTTTCTCTCAACCGATATAGCCTGGCTGTCCGCAGGCTCCTCCGGTTCCTCCCCCAGATCAGACATCATATCCAGAAGGTTCATCTGCCCTTCCACCTGATCTCTGCCTTCAGCAGAAGACGCCTTTGCCGTCAGCGCATTCATGTTTTCAAAAGGCTGCTCTTCTTCCTCTTCCAGTTCTTCTATGGTTCTTCTGGCTTCCTCATCCAGCTCTTCAAATATCTTTCTGGCTTCCTCGTCCAGTTCCGCAATCACTTCTCCGGCCTTTTCATCCGTCCCGGCAATCACCCGGTCTGTTTCCGTCTCCGCAGGGACTGCCGCAGCTTCCCCGGATTCCGCAGAAGCGCCGCCGGCCTCCCCGTCAAGTCCTGTGATCATATCCAGGGTACCCTTATCTAATATCCTGGTATCTCCGGACAAGACCGTTCCAAATTCCCTGGTATCTCCGCTGAGTCCCGTCTTCGTCTCAACGACATGAATCCCCAGAGTATCCGGAGACTCTCCCGCTTCCGCATACAGCTCTTCCAGAGTCTTCTCTTCGCTGACAGCCGGTTCGGCAGGCTTCTCAGCCGGCTCCGCTGTCTCGGAATGTATGGGCTGCATAATGGTCGTAACGGGTTCGATATGGCCGTTTCCGCCTGCTTCGGGCGCATCATCCGGAAATGTATCCGGAATCAGTTCTTCCAGATCCGGATCCACCTTCAGCTCCCGCAGCCCCTTCTGGCCGGAGATCTCATCCACCAGCTTCAGATCTGCAACAGATTCAATTTCTTCAATGGCTCCCTTGAATTTATCTTCTTCGAATACCACGTCCGTACTGACCGGATCGCTGGAAGAATCCCTGACTTTGTCCTCTTCTCCCATGCCCAGATTCAGCAGGCTTTTCAGCGCTTCATCGAGCTTCATGGTACTGCCGATCTTTCTTCCTGTTGTCTCCCGCTTCTTCGTCTCCTGCACAGGCTGCTCATCCGCCTCTGCCTGGACGCCCTCCGCCTCCGCGAGCATCTCTTCTACGGACTCTTCCTTTGCGGCTTCGCCCTTTTGGCTGCTATATTCCACCACATTCGGCATCTCCATTGTCTCATTGGACATCCTGGCATACCGATTGTCATACTTTTCCTGCTGTGACGGCGTCAGCGGCTTATACTGCATCTTCAGCTCCATAGCCTGATAGACATACTTTCCTTCATTGAACCAAAGGATCAGGTCATCGCATTCTTCCAGACATTCCGCTGTCATTCCCGCTTCCTGATAACGCTTTGCCAGTTCATATGCCCACTCTTCGATATACTCCGCTTTCTTAAACGATTCCAGAGCTTCGATCTGCTGCTCAATGGGCGCTCTCTGAGCACGCAGGATCTGATACCTGAGTATGAACTTGTTGGGATCCTTCGGCGCGATCTGCTGAAAATCATCATAATAGTCGATCGCTTCATCTACATTCTTCGTTTTCAGCGCAAGCGTACAGAGACGATATACGATCTTCCTGCTCCCCTCCGCACGGTGATAAGCAATGTTCAACACTTCGTAGCTTTTCTGATAGTCCCCGTTCTTTTCATAGATATCGCTGACGTCTGTCAGCATCTTCGTATTGCGCACTCTCTTCCAGTCAATACTGTCTGCGATCTCCGCAGCCTTATAAAATGCACCGTCCTCCATAAGTTCAAGCATCTGTCCTGTCTTCAGCTTATACTCATATTTGTCCACTGCCGATCACCTCGTTATTATTGTGTGTATTTTTCGTTACTATGAGCACCCTGTAACCATTCTTCCCCATAGTGTACCATAACTATCGAATAATGTCAAAAAAATGCATCCTCAAATCTTGTTGAAGATGCATTTTTTATGATTTATTTAGTTTTTTCATTCTTTTTATTTTAAAAATCGGAGGAACCTCTCGACTCCCACTCCTGTAAGACCTTTACTTTTTATATAAATACTTTAGCAGGTATATGTACGTTCGCTTTCTCCGCTCCTCTCCATATATTCATCTCTTTAAAGTATCACCCTTAGTTATTCCATCTATAATCGTTTGCCTGCTGCAGTATTGTTCATCAATATTCCAACAATCTACTAAATTATTCTTCCTATAACCTGGAATACTTTTATAAAAAATGGAATCTCTCTGATGTTTCTTTACACATCCCGGAAATCCTGCTATCTGTGGCACCTGTATTCAATATGTCTGCAAATGCTGAGTCTCTTGATTATCATCCGGCATCCTCATACTCTCCGATTGTTCATCCTTTTCATACTATTTATACCGGATTCCTTTATCTCAAATAAGTAAAGGTCTCTTCTCCACAGGAATGTACATCTGCCGTACCACTGACATATTGAATTGTAATGAGTTCTATACTGTCCACGGGACCTTTACCTCCTTTTCTTAATATTCCAACCACCCTCCGGACCAGAATCTGATTATAATGTAAGTTATGTCTCCCCCGGAAAATGGCTCCTATGTGAGATATCCTGTCGATTGCTTCGATGGTTGTATCTCTTTTGGATTGAATTTATAATACCACAGGGCTTCTTATTTGTCAACACATTTTTTGAATATTTTTCCAATAAATTTATAATTGTTTATTTTGTATGTAATTTTCTGAAAATTAATTAGATTCTGACAAATAAATATCTTATTCACAGATCCGCAGCGCAGAAAATCTGCCTTTTTTCCCCATGTATCAGAAACGCAGAAGCCCTGCGCCAGGGCAGGGCTTCTGAAATATATCTGTCATAGTCTTCGAGGCAGCCGAACCGCTTTATGCCGTTCAATCTGCCGAAGCAGCACATGTCAGCACGCGCTTTAGCTGATCTCCGCTCCCGCAGGCATCTCCTTCTCCGGAACCATGAGGGACAGAACGCCGTCCGCGTCCTCCGCACAGAGCAGCATTCCTTCCGAGAGGACTCCTGCCAGCTTGGCGGGCTTTAAGTTCACCAGCACCATGACCTTTTTGCCGACCATCTCTTCCGGGGTGTAATGTGCCTTGATCCCGGATACGATCTGCTTCACCTGGCTTCCGATCTTCACCTTGGAGCAGAGGAGCTTCCGGGACTTCGGCACCTCCTCGCAGGCAATGATCTCGCCCACCTGGAACTGCAGGGCGCCGAACTGGTCAAACGTGATCTCCGGCTTTGCCTCCACGTCGATCACGCTCTCTTCCTTCTCCCCGGAACCCTGATCCGCCTCTTCCTCCACCGGAGGATGCAGCGCTTCCACCTTCTTCATCACTTCCTCCAGATCCAGACGCTGGAACAGGATCTCCGGCTTGTCTGTCACATGGCCTTCATTGAGCTGCGCCAGGATCTTCTGGCTGGTGGAAGGCATAAATGCCTCCAGAAGCCTTCCGCCTGCGGAGATCCCCTGGATCAGGTTCCACAGCACGGTCTCCAGACGGTCCTTTTTCGCCTCATCCTTTGCCAGCACCCAGGGCATGGTCTCGTCAATGTATTTGTTGCAGCGCTTGAACAGATTGAAGATCTCTGTCATCGCATCCGCCACACGGAGCTCGTTCATCTTCGCGTCTACTGCTTTCGCCGCATGCTCCATTACCGCCTTCAGGTCGGCATCCACCTCTTCCGCCGCGCCTTTGTCCGTTACCACGCCGCCGAAATACTTGTTGGTCATGGATACGGTACGGTTGACCAGGTTGCCCAGCGTGTTGGCCAGATCCGAGTTGAGCCGTTCCACCATCAGCTCCCAGGAAATGACGCCGTCATTTTCAAAGGGCATCTCGTGGAGTACGAAGTAGCGGACCGCGTCTACACCGAAGAAATCCACCAGCTCATCCGCATACAGTACATTTCCGCGGGACTTGCTCATCTTGCCGTCCCCCTGGAGCAGCCACGGATGGCCGAAGATCTGCTTCGGCAGAGGGAGATCCAGCGCCATCAGGAAAATGGGCCAGTAAATGGTATGGAAGCGGATGATGTCCTTTCCGATCAGATGCAGGTCTGCCGGCCAGTCATGCTCAAACTGCTCCGTGCTTTCCCCGTCGCACTCGTATCCGATCCCGGTGATGTAGTTGGTCAGCGCGTCCAGCCATACATAGACTACGTGCTTCGGGTCAAAGTCTACCGGAATTCCCCATTTGAAGGAGGTTCTGGACACGCACAGATCCTGCAGGCCCGGAAGCAGGAAATTGTTCATCATCTCGTTTTTCCGGGATACGGGCTGGATAAATTCCGGGTGGGTGTTGATATGCTCGATCAGCCTGTCGGCATATTTGCTCATTTTGAAGAAATATGCCTCCTCCCTGGCCGGCTGCACCTCGCGCCCGCAGTCCGGACATTTTCCGTCCACAAGCTGGGACTCGGTAAAGAAGGATTCGCAGGGCGTACAGTACATCCCTTCATAATATCCCTTGTAGATATCTCCCTTGTCGTACAGCTTCTTGAAGATCTTCTGCACCTGCTTCTCATGATATCCGTCCGTCGTGCGGATAAATTTGTCATAAGAGGTGTCCATCAGATCCCAGATCCGTTTGATCTCGGTCGATACGCCGTCCACAAACTCCTTCGGCGATACTCCTGCCTCTTCTGCTTTCAGTTCGATCTTCTGCCCATGCTCGTCCGTCCCGGTCTGGAAAAATACGTCATACCCCTGAATCCTCTTGTACCGCGCGATGGCGTCCGCAAGAACGATCTCATAGGTGTTGCCGATATGCGGCTTGCCGGATGTGTAGGCGATCGCAGTTGTGATGTAATACTTTGGTCTCTCTGACATTTTTTATCTCTCCTTCTTTCTTAAAAATAAAAACCGCCTTCTCAAAAATCATATTCTGATGATTCGTAAGAAGACGGCTGTGTGCCGTGTTACCACTTCTAATTCGCCCTGCCCTCACAGGCAGAACCTCTGCAAGTGCCTGACAGCACTCCCCCGCTGTAAAGGGCAGGACCCTTCGTAATCTTGCATTGGGCAGACAAGTTATTTTTGCACAGTTCCTTCGTAAGTTTTTTCCTTGACCGCTCAATGTTCGGTACGCCGCTCAAAAGCCATGTTCAGCCGCATTCTCTCTATCCCTCTCAGCCCCCGGGAATTCTCTGTAAGATCTCCTGCAGTCTACTCTCTTCGTCATTGCGTTTATTCTTTTACCTGTTTTGAAATGTTAGCATACGGTCCCAAAAATGTCAAGGGATTATCTTCCAACTTTTTGGCCGTCTTTTTCCGGAAGGCTCCAGGCCATCTCTTTACCAGGCATACCCTGGAACTCTGGAAGCTCCACCCGGAAGGTGATCCTGTGCGGCCGGGAGCAGTCTGCTTCGACATGTCCTCCATGGAGCCTGACGATCTTCTGGACGATCGCCAGTCCAAGCCCATTGCCCGCCGATGCCCGGGAAGCTTCTACCTGATAAAATTTATCAAAAATATGCGCCAGAGCCGATGCCGGGATCTCCTCTCCCTGGTTTGTAAAAGAAACCGAAAGGCAGTCACGCTTCTTTTCAATCCGGATTTCAACGGTTTCATGCTCCGGCGAGAACTTCACTGCATTGTCCATCAGGTTGATCCATACCTGCTTCAAGAGCTCCTGATTTCCGTTCAGAAAATGTTCTTCACATTCCAAATCGATCTTAATATCCTTTTCCGTCCATTTCTGGTCTAAAAGCGCGATCGCCTGACGGATCTGTTCGCTGACATTGAATACTTCCCGGTCCGTCAGGATATTCTGCTGCTCAATTTTCGACAGGTTCAGAATGTTGGAAGCAAGCGCGGTCAGGCGGGCAGACTCTTCTATAATGATATGGATATATTCCGTGCGCTCTTCCGGCGTCAGGTCATTGAGCTCCAGCATTTCCGCAAAGCCCTGGATGGAAACGATCGGTGTTTTGAATTCATGGGAAAAGTGATTGATAAAATCATTCCGCAGCATTTCCACACTTCCGATCTCCGCAGCCATATGATTAAATTTCCGGCTCAGCCGTCTGACCTCTTCGGGCCCCTTCAGATTGACCCGTACACTGTAGTCCCCGTCTGCGATGCGGTCTGCGGCCGTCATCAGTTCCCGCATCGGCGCCAGCGGAAAACGGCTGCACAGAGCGGAAAGCACTGTACCCATCAGAAGGCTGACCAGTGCGAACAAAAAAAGGAGCGTGCATGCCGACCGATCCGCATTGATGAGGCCCAAACGTCTCAGAAGGAAGGCCGCAAGAAAAACGAACAGCATGGAAAAAAACATGATCAAAAACAGAATGACGGTGAATACGAGGGCCAGTTGTTTTTTCCTCCAAAAAGCTTTCCACCTACTCATGATGGATCACCGCCTTATATCCAATGCCCCGGATCGCCAGTATTTCAAATTCCGGCCAGTCTCCGAATTTGTTCCGGAGGCGGTTGATATGGGTATTCACCGTAGTATCCACCGTATTGGATTCCATCCCCCAGATCTCATCCATCAGCTGCAGCCTGGTAAATATTTGGTCCGGATAGGAAAGCAGCTTGTACAGCAGATAAAATTCTTTTTGCGGAAGTGTCTGAGAGCTGCCGTCTCTCGACACTGTCAGGGCATCGTAGTCCAGCGTGATCCTGCCTACATGAAGCTTCCTTTCACTGGCGATCCGGGAACGCCGAAGCAGCGCCTTGATCCGAAGCAGCAGCTCCTCTTTGTGAAAAGGCTTCACCATATAATCATCCGTCCCTACCAGGAAGCCCCTGCATTTCTCTTCGGGAAGCTGCTTTGCCGTGACCATCAGAATGGGGATCATGCTTCCGCCGTCCCGCAGATTTTCCGTAAATTCATATCCGTCCATCTTCGGCATCATAATATCCAGCACGATCAGGTCAATGTGCTGGATGTCCAGTAATTCCAGCGCCTCCGCCCCGTTCGCGGCTTCATGGACCTCATAGCCCGCGTGCTCCAGTATTGCTTTCATCAGGCGGGCCGCGCTCTTGTCATCCTCTACTACCAATATCTGAAACATTTGCTTCTACCTCCGTTTTACTATTGTAGCACAGAATAAAAACTAAGCATAAACTTTGTTTATTTTCAGTTGTTCAAAATATTATAAAATATACAACCGGAGGTGACAGCTATGCTTCAGATTAAAAATATCCATAAACAATATAAAACCGGCAGCTTCATTCAGAGGGCTCTGGACGGGGTAAGCCTGAATCTCCGTGAAAATGAATTTGTCGCGATCCTGGGGCCAAGCGGCTCCGGCAAGACGACACTTCTGAATATCATCGGGGGACTGGACCGATATGACAGCGGAGATCTGATCATCAATGGAATTTCTACCAAAAGATATAAGGACCGGGATTGGGATTCCTACCGAAATCATACCATTGGTTTTGTGTTTCAGAGCTACAACCTGATTCCTCACCAGACCGTATTGTCCAATGTGGAACTCGCACTGACCATTTCCGGGATTCCCAGGGACGAGCGCAGGAAACGGGCAAAGCATGCGCTTGAACAGGTCGGACTGGGCGAACAGCTCCACAAAAAGCCGAATCAGATGTCCGGCGGCCAGATGCAGCGTGTGGCGATCGCCCGCGCGCTCGTCAATGATCCTGACATTCTCCTTGCGGACGAACCCACCGGCGCGCTGGACAGCGACACCAGCGTACAGGTCATGGAGCTTCTCAAAGAAGTTGCCAGGGACCGCCTGGTCGTTATGGTAACCCACAACCCGGAGCTGGCCGAAGCCTATGCGACCCGGATCGTAAACCTGCGGGACGGAAGGATCCGCTCGGATTCAGACCCGTTTGATCCGAAGGAAGACGAACTGGATCCTCCGGTACATAAAAATATGGGAAAGGCGTCCATGTCATTTCTGACTGCCCTGTCCCTCAGCTTTCACAACCTGCGGACCAAAAAAGCGCGCACGCTGCTGACTTCGTTTGCAGGCTCCATCGGCATCATCGGAATTGCGCTGATCCTCTCACTGTCCAATGGGGTCAATGATTACATCCAATCCGTAGAGGAGGAGACACTTTCCGAATACCCGCTGCAGATCCAAAGCGTGGGGATGGATATGACGTCCATGATGCTCAGTATCGGAGAAAGCAGTTCGGAGGACTCCGAGGACAATGTACATGTCATTCCGATGATCACGAATATGCTGTCGAAAGCGGATCCCAATGACCTGAAATCCTTAAAGCAGTATCTGGAAACCGGTGACAGCGGCATTGAAAAATATACCAATGCGGTGGAATACAGCTATGATGTCTCGCCGCAGATCTACCGCATGGAAAAGGACGGGGTCCGGCAGGTTCATCCTGATCAGTTCTTTTCCGCTTTAGGATTCAATACCGCTTCTGCCAACAGCATGATGTCCTCCATGATGAGTACGGATGTATTTTTTCAAATGCCGGAGAATACGGAGCTGTATCAGGATCAGTATGAGATCAAAGCCGGCCGCTGGCCGGAATCCTACGACGAATGTGTCGTTGTCCTGACATCCGGCGGCGGTATCAGCGATTTTATGCTTTATACGCTGGGTCTGCGCGATTCCGTAGAGTTAGATGACATGATCCGCCGGTTCCTGGATGAGGAAGAAGCACAGATGCCGGACGATCTGCACGGTTATACCTATGAGGAATTTCTTGGGATCGCATTCCGGCTGGTGAACGGCGCGGACCGCTACGAATACGATGATACCTATCAGGTCTGGAAAGATAAATCCGATGATAAAGCCTATATGAAGCGGCTGGTAAATGACGGTGAAGAGCTTACGGTCGTCGGCGTGGTTCAGCCCTCCGAAGAGTCCTCCGCCGCCATGCTGAAATCCGGGATCGGATATCCTGCTTCTCTGACAGAGCATACGATCCGGCAGGCCGGTAAGAGCCTGATCGTCCGGCAGCAGCTTGCAAAGCCGGGCCTGAATGTCCTGACCGGCAGCCCCTTTGGGGAAGACGACGGGCAAAATGTATTTGAAATGGAATCTCTGTTTACGGTCAACGAGGAAGCGATGCAGGATGCCTTTGGATTTGACCCGGACGCGTTGGAAATGGGTTCCGGCATGGGACTGGATTCCGGCGCTTTGGGACTGGATCCGGGTGCATTGGGGCTGGATTCCGGCGCTCTTGGACTGGATCCGGACAGCATGGGGCTGGATCCGGATACCATGGGAATGGATCCCGGCGCAATGGATATGACGGAATGGTTTGGCACAGATGACGGTTCTCTGGATCTGTCCGGCCTGCTGGATCCGGACCAGATAGAATTGGATCCCGGATTGGGCGATCTGGATCTGGGCGCCCTTCTGGGGGAGCTGGATTTCTCCGTTTCCCCGGAAGCCCTGCAGCAGCTGATCACCAACGTCATGCAGGGATACGGCGATTATGCCGCCAGCCATCCGGAGGCAGATTATTCCGGATTAGCCGGACATTTTGTGGCGTATCTGCAGAGTCCCCAGGCCAGTCAGAAAATACAGGAGCTGCTTCTTTCGGGGGTCCAGGTCAATATCACTTCCGAGCAGCTGACGGTTCTGATCCAGGATATTATGAGCGGTTATCAGGAATTTATTTTTACAAACGGCTATACGGATCCGGACAAGTTCAGCGAATATCTTCTGGAATACCTGCAGACTCCGGCTGCCCAGGAAAAAATCGCGGTCGGACTGACGGAGCTTCTGCAGAACAATGTGGAGATCACGGTAACACCGGAACAGCTCCAAACATTTGCAGAGGATCTTGCGGCCGGTTATATCGAATACGCGGCTGCCAACGCCCTCCCGGATCCGTCCAAAATGGGGAACCATTTCATGGCCTATCTGCAGACACCGGAAGCCCGGAAACTGCTTTCCGAAGGGATCGGGAAGATCATCGATCTGTCCGCTCTGGAATCCCAGGTTACGGAGCTGATGGGAACCTATATGGAAACGTTGATGTCTTCCTTTTCCGGCGTGATCGCAGACCTGCTTCAAGAGCAGATCGCGTCTGTACTCCAACAGATCATGGAGCAGATGGTGACGAACATGCAGGCCGTCATGACGGAAGCCATGACACAGACCGGGCTCAGCCTGCAGACAGCCATGCAGGAGGCCATGGGGCAGATCGCAGGCAGCATACAGGCAGCCATGCAGGAAGCCATGGGGCAGATCGGTTCCGGCCTGGAGAATGCATTCCATATCGATGCCGAAGCCTTTATGAACGCCATAGAAATGAACATGGATGAAGAAGAGCTGAACGAGTTGTTCCGTTCGCTGATGTCCGGGGAAAATGCTTCTTACGACAACAATCTGAAAAAATTTGGATATGCGGATACGGACAATCCCAGCCAGATCGACATATATCCCTGCGATTTTGAAAGCAAGGCATGTATCCTGGATCTCCTGGATGCCTATAATGACCGTATGGAAAAAGAAGGGGCAGAGGATAAAGTGATCACCTACACAGATTTTGTCGGAACGCTGATGTCCTCGGTGACGGATATCATAGATATCATCAGCTATGTGCTGGTTGCGTTTGTGGCCATTTCCCTGGTCGTCTCTTCCATCATGATCGGCGTGATCACATACATCAGCGTATTGGAGCGCAGAAAGGAGATCGGGATCCTCAGGGCAGTCGGAGCATCCAGGCAGAACATTTCTCAGGTCTTTAACGCGGAGACCTTTATCATAGGCGCCTGTGCAGGAGTGATCGGCATCCTGCTCACACTGCTGCTCCTGATTCCGGGAAATGCGCTGATCCATGCGCTGGCCGGGCAGACCAATGTGAATGCGTTTCTTCCGCCCGCCGCCGGGATCATACTGATCGTTCTGAGTATCCTGCTGACTCTGCTCGGAGGGCTGATCCCTTCGAAAAAAGCAGCAAAAAGCGATCCCGTCTCGGCACTGCGTTCCGAATAAGGGCTCCTGTGAGCTGCCTGTCCGATCGCTTGTCATAGCAGAAAATCCGCCCCCCCCCGGTCTGTATTCGGGCTCTATATGCCGGACAGACCGGGGAGCGGATTTTTATCGGATCTTCCGTACTTCCCGGTCATAAGTGAAGATTCCATTCATCTCTTCTTCCACATCGCTTAACTGCGTATAAACACTGGCGCATAATCCTTTTGGGATCTGCTCCTTTACCTTAGCCATCTGCTCCTGATACGCGGCATTCAAGCTGTCCAATGTTTTGTGCGTTCCGTAGCCATAGAGCTTTCTGCATGCGCTGTGCCCCTCTACTCTCAGGGAATATCCTCCAAATTCCGACAATACGGTGGCGCGCTCCTTTTCTGCCGCAAATTCCAGCTTAAAGAAATAGTTATGCACGCTCTGCAGGTCCCCGCCCTTCTGGTCAAACCATCCGCTTGCCTGGTCGATCAGCCGGGTGCTGTCGCAGGACCTTGCGATCCTCGTCATGTCCTCTGTCTGGAACTGCCCCCAGCCCTCGTTGAAGATCACCCATACCGCAATAGAGGGATGTCCTTTCAGAATCCGGATCGTCTCCTTCATCTCCCGGACAAATTCCAGCCGGCCCTCCTTATGGGTGCGCGACAGCAGGTGGGGATAGATGTCCGCCATCTTCCATTTTTTCCAGGAGATCAGCGTCGCGGCGTAGGTCACAAACCAGTGCCTGTAGTAGGTTCCCCCGTTCACCATGTCCTGCCAGACCACCATTCCCAGACGGTCGCAGTGATAATACCATCTCTGGGGTTCGATCTTGATATGCTTCCGGATCATGTTGAAGCCCAGCTTCTTCATTTCCAGGATATCGAAGATCAGCGCATCGTCCGAGGGCGCGGTATACAGCCCGTCCGGCCAGTAGCCCTGATCAAGGACGCCGTTCTGGAACTGAACCCTTCCGTTCAGGCAGATGCGGGGGATCCCTTCCGCATCCGGTTCCACAGTAAATGTCCGGAGGGAAAAGTAGCTCTGTACCCGGTCTTCTCCCATGGTTACAGTAAAATCATAGAGCCAGGGTTCCTCACAGGTCCACGGACGGACCTCCGGGATCGGAATTTCGAGATACGCATTGGATATGCCGGAAATTTCCAGCCGTTTGGATGGCTCCCATACCTTCTCATCGGCCGATGCATGGATGCGCGGCGCGTGGATCCGGATCGTGACAGGCTCCGGCTTCTGTGACCTGACAAAAATACGGACCCGTTTTTGATCCAGCTCCGGCTCTGTGATCAGCTCCTCGATATAATTCTCCGGCACGTACTCCATCCAGACGGTCTGCCAGATGCCGCTCTGGGCAGTGTAGAACATGCCGCCCTTTTTCAGCTTCTGCTTCCCCTTTGCGTGGTAAGATGTATCGCTCAGGTCCTTGACCGCAACCACAATCTCATTCTGCATTTCAGATCTGTCAGAATCCTCTGCTCCCGGACAGACGTCGGACGGTTCTGCTCCTGTCCGGAGAGTGGTTTCCTCCGGCATTGACGGAAGCTTTCCGCGGCGGAGGTACTTCGTGATGTCTGCGGAAAAGGGAAGATATCCGCCCGCATGCCTGGCGGCCTCTTTTCCATTGACATATACCCTGCACGCCTGGTCCACGGCGCCGAAGTGAAGGATGAGGCGCGTACCGTCATCCGGCATAGAACAGTCAAACTGTCGGCGGTACCACAGATACTCATCCGGCTTAAGCTGCCGTTCTACCCCGGAAAGCACGCTTTCGGGCGAAAACGGCACCAGAATCCTGCCGTCATAGGTTTCCGGCTTTTTGAATTCCTTGGTAAATGCATAATCCCAGTACCCGTTCAGATTGATAAAGCTTTCCCGTCTCAGCAGAGGGCGCGGATATTCCTGTAAAATGTCATTTGCGTCAAGCGCCTTTCCCCAACGTGTATATAACTGCTCCATAGACTTCCCTCCTCTCCAAAAATACACACCTTTTTTACATAGAGCACTCTCGGGAACTCCCATGCACCTATCTTCGGCTGAATTTCCGAGAATGCTCGTATACGCTGATATGAAAATGGGCAGATCATCCGTCTGCCCGTTTTGTTTTCGCAACGAGTACAGAGTGCCGCCCCATATTCACTACGATTTCTCCATT
>CATLCV010000051.1 GCA_949893755.1 uncultured Lachnospiraceae bacterium
GTCGGAGGTCCGGACGGACGACCAGGTCAGGTTTATGACCGGACTGGATGAGCTGGACCGGGTGCTGGGCGGGGGGATCGTGCCCGGTTCCCTGGTCCTGGTGGGGGGCGACCCGGGAATCGGAAAATCCACGCTCCTTCTGCAGGTGTGCCAGCGGCTTTCGGCCGAGAAGCAGGTTCTGTATGTGTCCGGGGAGGAATCCCTGGCCCAGATCAAGCTCCGGGCAAACCGCATGGGGACGTTCAGCGATCACTTAAAGCTCCTGTGCGAGACCAACCTGGACACCATCCGGAGCGTCATCGAGAGCCGCCGTCCGGATCTGGTCATCATCGATTCCATCCAGACCATGTACAACGAAGAAGTGTCCTCCGCCCCCGGCAGCGTGTCCCAGGTCCGGGAGTCCACCAACGTGCTCATGCAGCTCGCGAAGGGGCTGGGAGTGACCATCTTCATCGTAGGACATGTGACCAAGGAAGGCACGGTAGCAGGCCCTCGGGTTCTGGAGCATATGGTGGACACGGTGCTTTATTTTGAAGGGGACCGCCACGCCTCCTACCGGATCCTGCGGGGGGTGAAGAACCGTTTCGGCTCCACCAATGAGATCGGGGTATTCGAGATGCGCCAGAACGGGCTTGTAGAAGTGGAAAATCCGTCGGAATACATGCTCAGCGGCCGTCCCGAGAACGCCTCCGGCTCCGTGGTAGCCTGCTCCATGGAGGGAACCCGCCCGCTCCTGATTGAGATCCAGGCGCTGGTCTGCCAGAGCAATTTCGGAATGCCCAGAAGGACCGCCACCGGAACCGACTACAACCGGGTCAACCTGCTCATGGCAGTTCTGGAAAAACGGATCGGCCTGCATATGTCCAACTGCGATGCCTACGTCAATATCGCCGGCGGGATCCGCATGAACGAGCCGGCCATCGACCTGGGAATCGTGATGGCCCTCGTCTCCAGCTACAAGAACCGTCCCATTGATGAAAAGCTGCTGGTGTTCGGGGAGGTGGGCTTAAGCGGCGAGGTCCGCGCCGTGAACATGCCGGAACAGCGTGTGGCGGAAGCAAGGAAGCTGGGCTTTGAGACCTGCATCATTCCGGAGGTGTCCATGCATATGGTGAAGGATATCAAAGGGATTAAAGTGATCGGGGTGAAAAATGTGAGCGACGCGATGAATCTGATCTGAGGGGTGTGCGTATGAAAAAGACGATATATAGGATCCGGACTTTCAATAACGTGGTTTCCTTTGCATGCATCATTCTTATCCTATTATTTGGGATTTATAAAAATGTGTACCAGGTCGTTGTATGGAGCTATGGCATCCTTATTTTAGTAAATATTGCGAATATTCTGATCTTACTGATCGCGAAAAAAAGGAAATTGGTGACTGGAAAAAACGGTGAGATCATAGGACTTGTGATCATAGCAGTCGTATTTTTATTCGGGCTGTTGAGATATCTTGTGTTAAATGGGGGGGCTTCCTAAAAGCAATTATGAGGTGCTTTAACGATATCCCATGTTTCGGTTTACAAAAGACGGGTTTGAAATCTTGATATCAAAAAAATTGACATCAAGTTGAGTCAGCTATAGGAAACTTCCCAAAGTATTTAATTTTTCTTGTATTTAATTTGACACTGTGGCATAATAAAAGTAAGAAATTCTTACAGGAAAGGAGCATATATAAATGAGTACACAAATATTAACCGTTTCTTCGAAAGGCCAGATTTCCCTGCCGGTCAGCATCCGAAAACTTTTGTCGATTGATACTGGTGATAAACTGGTGGCATATACTTCCGGAGATGTTATTATGCTCAAAACTTTAAAACTTCCATCCGCCGAAGAATTTGAAGCCTCATTGGATGAAGCTCAAAAATGGGCAAAGTCTGTTGGATATACTGAAAATGATGTTGATGATATTATCAAATCAGTTAGAAAGAAGAAACGAGTATGAGAATTGTGATAGACACGAATGTCCTGATTTCCGGTGTGTTTTTTGGGGGATTTCCAAGAAAAATTCTTAGTGCTGTTGTTGGGCAGAAGATATTTGCCTGCGCCACGGCAGAAATTATTATTGAATATGAAGAAATTGTGCAGGAAATGATTAGCAGAAAGCAAGGACATATCAATAGGTCAATTTTAAGTCCGCTGATTAAAGCTATGAAAATTATAGAACCTGTTACTCATATTAAAGTATGCCGTGACCCTGACGATAATAAATTTTTGGAATGTGCAAAGGATTCTCATGCGTTATATATTGTTAGCGGTGATAAAGATCTTCTCATAATAGAACAATATGAAAATGTTCAAATTGTGACTGCAAAAGAATTCTGTGAAAAATTTTTGTTGGACTAAATAACGCAAAGGGGCTGTCGGAAAATGCAATTTCTGCACAATATCTTACTGTGATATCCATTTAGTTACAGTGTATATTGTAGAAAGTCATTCATTTTCCGACAGCCTCTTTGTAGTTATCCGGAGAATCGTCAATAGATTTTTTTGCAAATTACGGGCAAAAGTCGGCAAGTCGCGGACAATCCCCCATTTCTATTCTGAAATATGCTATCCTGTATGCAGTGTACAGGCAATCCCCCTTATATCCCCTTCCCACTTGCCAGTACACTGCAGCCTGCGGGAAAGACAGAATAGAAAAGAGGTTATGAATGGACAAAGAAAAAATAATCCTGGAAAGTATTAAGCTTGCGGCGGCGAACCTGCAGCTGAACGGAGTTTCTCCAAAGGAGGTGATCATACACAGTATCCGGTATCTGATGGAGCTTTATCAGCCGGAGCAGGGAGAGGCACCACAGGATCAGGAAGGAGGGAGGCAGAGACAGGCCATACTCGCAAAGGCCATTCTTTTAACAGAAGCGTATATTGAATTGGGATTTCCCTATGAGAGCAACCGGGCGCTTTTTGAGCAGATCTTCCATACGGCGGGACTGACGGAGGACGAGATCCGCTCCTTTCAGCGGCGATGCGCCGAGAAGCTGAGACTGAACAAATCAAAGATCGGCTCCGTACTTGGACGATGGAATCCAAGAGACCATTCCGACACAAAGAAAAATGTCATTGAAGATATTATGGAAAAAATCAAGAACCACGAGCAGGGAGAATATTTTTACTATTCCCGGTGGAAATATCCCCGGCAGGAGGACATCTACCAGCTGGTAGTAGAACCGGAGGGCAGCTATCTTTGCCATGTGAACCGGCAGAAATATTATGAGTTTGAAGATATGGGGTGATGAGAGTGCAGAAATATAAAGCGGCAATTGTAGATGACAGCCAGGAATACAGGGCGACCGTGCAGGAGGCTTTGCAGTCCGTTGCCGGAAAGGCCGGAAAAGAAATCGAGTGCACGCAGTTTTCCAGAGCAGAGACACTGATTTATGAGCTGGACGACGGGGACGCGTATTTTGACATCTATGTTCTGGATATCCAGATGCCCGGGATCAACGGGATGGAGTTGGGGCGGGGAATCCGGGAAAGATTTCCGGACGTATGCATTATCTTCGTAACTTCCTATTCCAGATTCGCCCTGGAAAGCTATGAGATCGACGCCTACCAGTATATCCTGAAAGAGAAAATCGCGGAGCGCCTGCCCCGGGCGCTGGAGAAGTTCTTCCGCAGGACGGCAGAGGAAACAGAGGCGGATTACTACACGATCACCACAGTCAATAAGATGGAAAAATTCCGGTTTAAGGATATCATCCGGATCAGTAAAAACGGAAAATACGCGGAATTTGTGACGAAGGAGAGGACATATAAGCAGAGGCTGTCCCTCAATGATGTCTACAAAATGCTGCCGGAGGGAGATTTCGTTTTTATAGAACGGGGGATCATTGTGAACATTTTCCATATCAGCGGGATGGATGTAAGAGAGATTACCCTTTCCAATCAGGAAGTCGTGACTGCAAGCAGAGCTTATCTGAAACATGTGAAGGAGGAGGTCACGAGATACTGGAGCAGGCAGATCGGATAAGGAGGCCGCGAGGGGGGGCTGAGAGATCGGCGGGGGATTTCGTGAATGGGGACTATGGTTAAAAAAATATTATTTGTAGGGATTGAAGCCTTAAACTGGTTCCTTTGCATGTATCTGGCTTATATACTGTTAAAAGAAAAAGAAGAGGAGCCTGATTTAAAACAGAAGGTTATAAGGATATTAGAATGGGGAGGCGTTGCGATTTTCAATTCAATGAACCTTCCGATTTTGTACTATAATAATGGAGTATGGATTCAGATGGATTTGCTGCTGATGCTGGTATTCAAATTCAGAAAAGGAAGGCATAATTTTATGCGCTGTGGGATTGCAATCCTGGTAAAACATCTGACGATATACATGGATTATGCAATCGGTTTTTTGTTTATTGGAATCAAAAGCAAAAGCTATTCTGCGGACAACGTTCTATATAGTGAAAAAATTGAGATCGTAATCACTTTTTTCCTTGTAAGAATTATACTGCTTATTGCAATTACAATCTTAGGGCCCCAGATAGAAGGAAAATTTTCTGATTTGAGACAAACAAGAAGAGTTCTTTTTATTGTGGATATTATCAGCTATATGGGGGTTCTTCTTTTTCAGGGATTATTTATAAGAGAGATACAGCACATTTATGTAAACATCTTTTATGTGGCGTTAGCAATGGGAACAATTTTGTGCATTGCATTTTATACGTATGACTCCATGATTAGCCGTAGAGAGAGGGAACGGATTATTGATACAGCAAATAAACTGATGGAAGATAACTACCAGAGGCTGTACAGCGAACAAAGAAGATTGGAACATACAGCACATGATTTTAAAAATCATATTTTTCTTCTGACAAAATATTTAGAGCATGGAAAGTTTGATGAAGCAATAGAGTATGGAAAAAAATTGACGAATCCGCTGGAAGTACTCGTTCAGAGGAGCTGGTCCGGTAATAAGATATTGGATACGATATTAAATACAAAATTATTAGAGGCTGAGCGTAAAAATATTCAGGTACATATGGAAATTGATAATATGTTGGAGATTCCCCTGGCGGACTATGATTTATGTGTTATAGTATCCAATCTGTTTGACAATGCGATTGAGGCTTGCGAGCATGTTAAGAGAGATGAAAAAGATATTTTCGTATCAATAAAATCAACAGATGTATTGTATGTGATCAAAATTGTGAATAGTATGGAAATAAAACCGGTTAAAAAGAATCACAAATATTATACAATAAAAGAGGATCAGGAGATTCATGGAATCGGGCTGGAAAGTGTCCGGACATCGGTAGAAAAATATCAGGGCACATTGCTGTTGGATTATACAGAGAATCAATTTAGTGCGGTGGTTTCTATTATGGAACAGAGATAAATGAAGTGGAAAAAGGTATCAGTAGAAACAAAATATAAAGTTAGGAAAGAGAGGAACACAGGATGCAGAAATCAGTAGAGTACATTGGAGATTTGAAAGCAGAATTTCAGGAGATTGATAAGATGTATGAACATGAAAAGGCAGTAGGAGAGATTTTGTCTATAACTCAAGGGTGCATTGGTCTTTACACAATCATTTGCTGTTAATATTTAAAATGAAATAAACTGCCGCTAAAAGAAAGTATTTGTGCCTGGAAAAAAGCCATCAACAGGATTCTCAGTTACAGAAGCTAAGACTTTGAGAGAATTTTATTGATGGCATTTTTAGAATGATATTGAAGACGTAGATCGAAGAATTGAAAATAAGTATAAAAAAGAACATAAAAAGGAATATCCGTAGATGCGAAATCAAAGAGGAACATATTTAAGAGAACGAGATTATGATATATATTTTGAGAATCAGGCTTCCCAAATCACATCCGAAAAATTACAATTTTGGGAAGGTATTCTCGGAACAGCCAGGATCACACAATTAGCAGAGGAACATGAAAAGATAAGATTCCATCTGTCAGAGATACCGTATACGGTTTCTGAACAAAATGAAATATTCATGGATATAGAGAATCCGGAACCCATTCCGGATCATCCCGTATTTGCCCCTTTTTACGCATATGCATTGCAGGAAGGAAGACGAAAATTCAGGATGAAAAAAGAAGAGGGTGCAATCCACCATTCTGCGAATCTGGAAACGGATTTTCTGCGGTACACGTTAAACTGCCTTCAGAAGATATCTGTCAGGACATTGATCCTTGAAATGCATCGCCTGAAAGCAGAGGGGAAGCTTGCGGGAAAGGATGAAGCGGAAGAATATCAGGACTTCCTTGACAGATATTTGAGTGACGTATCGTATATCCATGAGCTATGCGAACAGTATCCGGTCTTATTCCGCATGCTGAGGGAACAGGCGGAACAATGCGCGGATTATTTCTGCGAGATCATAAGCCATTTGGAAAGAGATAAGCAGAAGATAGAAGAGCAGTTTCCGGGCAGTGCTCCGATCTCTGAGCTTAGCGGAATCCGCTGCATGTACGGAGACACACATAATCACGGCAAAAGCGTCGCGTGCGTATGCCTGAATGAAACGCTGGAATTGATCTACAAGCCCCGTTCATTGGAAAACGAGCTTCATTTTCAAAGGCTTTTGAAAAGGATAAGCTCCGAACGTGCCCTTTGGGATGAAAGGATGGGAATCAAAATCATCAGCCGTCCGGATTACGGCTGGGAGGAAAAGATCTGCTTTCAGGAATGCACGTCGGAAGAAGAGGTAAAGAGATTCTATCAAAGGGCAGGGATTCTGATTTGCCTTACCTATTTTTTCGGCACCGGGGACCTGCATTGTGAAAACATGATCGCAAGGGGAGAGTATCCGGTTTTGATCGATCTGGAAACCTTAATCCCCCTGCAGAGTCAAAGCATAACCCGCAATGAGGTTTTCGATTCCGTCCTGAAATCAGGAATCCTTCCGACCTACCTTCCGGGCAGCGCAAAGGCCGGAAATGAGGTCGGCGCGCTGAGCGGCGAGGGCGGAAGAAAAAGCAGGCTGCAGATCCCGGTCATCCGGGCTGCCTATACCTCCAAAATGCGGATTGAGTACCGGCATGGAATCATGAATCCTACCCAGAACAAGATAAAATATAAAGGCCGTTCTGTAGAAGCCGCAGAATATAAAAATGACCTGATCCGTGGTTTCCAAAAAGCATACCACTATGTAAAAAGTAACCCGGATTTTCAGGAGGAAATGCTGCGGCAGGCGGCAACCTGCGAGAGCCGTCAGGTGGTTTCGGACACGATGAAATACGCCGCGCTGCTGAACAGCTCCTACTATCCGGATCTGATGAAAGATGGCGGGGACCGGGAGATCTTTGTGCGCACCATCGGAATTGTCGGAAAGACCCGTGACCAGCGGCTGGTCGAATCCGAAGCGGAATCTATGCTCCGGGGGGACATTCCCTATTTTTATAATAAGGGAAGGGATCTGATGAGTGAACAGCAGATCTGCATTCCAGACTATTTTATCGATGCTCCCGAACAGACGGTTCGAAACAGACTTTCTAAAATCGGCCGGAGGGATGAAAAACTACAGGTGCGGCTGATCAATTTGTCGCTTACGATCGCGGGAAAGCTGGGGAAAGAGAGGATGGATTCCGAACGAAAAAAGAGCGGGCTTCATAAAGCGGATCAAGAAAAGAACGTGTCAGCCGACAGACTGTTTTCCATCTGTGAAAAACTGGCGGGACTGATCCTGGAGAATGTCTATGAAGACGAAGAAGGGAAGCTGCAGGTTTTGAGCATCGACCTGTCGGAACAATGCCGGAGTAAAATCCGCAGGATTACCAATTATTTTTATGAAGGGATCGCAGGGATTGTTGTGTATTTATATGCACTGGAAAAGGCAAGGAAGCAGAGGCGGGAGACACAAGGGCAGGCGGAGTTCCGGCTTGAGAAAAAGATTGCGGACAGGCTTTTCATGCGGCTGAAAGAGTACACGGAAAACCTGAATATTGCAGAAAATAAGTCGGCAGATGCGTCGGAAAATGCAGGAAGAACCGGGATGTTTGACGGGGAATTTTCTATCGTATACGCATATTTGCTGCTGTACGAAATCGACAAAAAAGAGGAATATCTGCATTTGGCGGAATTGCACGCAAAGAAGTCACTGATTCTGCTCCGGGAAGATAAAAGCTATGACCTGCTTGGAGGAAATGCGGGGGCAATCCTCGTTCTGCTGAAATTATACGGCATCACCGGAGACAGGGAATATTTGCAGGCGGCAATAGAAGCGGGAGATTTATTGTGCGGCCGCGCGGAACAAATGACATGCGGTACAGGCTGGCGGGGAGCGGAGAAGACACCGCTGTGCGGTATGGCTCATGGAAACAGCGGAATTATGATCGCGCTGTGCAGACTGTACCGGATCACGGGAGAAAAGAGATATTATGATCTGTGCCTGCGGGCACTGGATTATGAGGACAGTATGTACGAGGAGAAGCTCCACGACTGGAAGGATCTGCGCGAGGAATCCATGCGCCAGGGACAGAGCGGGGAGCAGGAAACGGCATGGTGCCACGGTGCAGGCGGGATTGCGCTGTCAAGAAAATTGATGATGGACGCATTGGAAGATCAGGTGTCGGAGGAGGCTGCCGATTTACGAGGGCGATTGGAAAAGGATATCAAAAAGGCAATGCCATCGATCACGAAGCATTTTCTGAGAGAGGGAATGTGTATCTGCCATGGGACAATGGGGAATTATCGGATATTGGAGAAACTGCGGGAATATGCGGGGCGCGGTGTCATGGGTGAGGCAGAAGCTGCAGTTTATGAGAAAATCGTGGGGCTGGAGAAGGAAGAACCGGAGCTTCCTGCTCAGGAATATCATGCGCCGGGATTTATGAATGGGGCAGCTGGGATTGGGTATGAGCTGCTGAGGGAGATTTATGGTGGGTTGCCGGAGATTTTGAGGCTGTAAAAATAAATGCGGTCTGTGGAGTGTACAATTGCGGTCAAACACACATAAGTGAAAAGAATCCTGTTATAATCTTTGTAAATACCAGATATGTTTTCGAAAACAGGCAGTATAGAAATAAAGGGAAGGAGGTAAGTATGCGAAAATGGCAGAATAAATTATTTGTTATACAAGTAATTGTTTTACTATTTGTATCCTGCGGCAAAAGTGAGCCATCCGATTTTAATGCAGAGGAAATCATTGATGCATTTAGTCATGGGGATTACGAGTACACACGGATCAGCTATCATAGAATCGGTGAAAATCCTAAAATAGTCGATGAAGAAGTGGAAGGAAAACTGATATCTAATCCGTATCAGCAGTATGAGCAAGCCAAGGACGCTTCGGACACACAGGGGATTTCTGAGCAATATTGGTATATGCAGGATGGAAATGTGGTGCACAAAATAAAAATGTCTATAACAGACATGCCGGACAATTGGATGACTGTGCAGTCTGATGTAAAAGGAAGTGATGTGTATTTAAAGGAGGATTTGACGTTTGCTTTTGATAGAGAAGAATTGGTTTCGGGCAGGAAAGTACATGTGTATCGTGCGCAATATGAGGATAAACTGACCACAGACTACTCGCAATTACCAGAAGATCAGCGGAATGGTTTTACAGAGATTACTGTTCCTTATATGGCAGCCATTGAGTATTACATTGATTTTTTGCAAAAAGAAGTCGTTCAGATAAGAATTGACGGTACAGATTCTGCCAAAGCTGCTGAGATTGCAAATCTTATATTCTCGGGAATGAGTCAGGAAGAAGCAGAAAAGGAAATCAATGATAATAAGGAAATGCAGGAATCATATGAGTCAATAATGGATATTAAAAATTTTAATACTAAAATAGAAATAAATATCCCGGAAGACTAAAAGGTTATGAATAAAATACAAAAATACTTTGAATATTTATAAAATATTGAAGAAAGGAATTATTATAATTATGAAAAAAAGAATATGTGTTTTGATGATGTTTGTAGTATTATTTAGTTTTAGCTTTAACGCTTATGCAGCAGATATTTCTAATAGTGATATAGAAGATACGGATGTAATATCATTTGAAGAAATACAAAAATTATTCCCTGACATTCCATTAAGAGAAGATGGTTTTGTGGCGGATTATGAGAGTGAACGTATTTCAGCATATTCTGCAGATGAAAAGGCACTTAGTGAAATACTTTCTCAACCAGTAGAGTCATATGATGCAGAATATAATGGAGGAATTTGTACTTTAAATATTTATGACAATGGAATGTATGGTGTGGCCGGATATGAAAAATTGGACAGTAAAGTGGCCAGGAATCCCGGTGCAGAAGTATATGGATCGAAATACCGTTCATATTATAAGTACGGCCTTATCGGTTTTTATTACACATATACTATTTATTCATCAGGTAATTTTAGTCAATTCCATAATCTTTCTAATCCAACACAGCCTATGGTGAGTTATGACCCTAATTGGACTTTTGTTGCAGGCTCAACAGGTTATATCCGCCAAACACAAACAGCTTCTCTGCCAGCAGAAGTGTATGGTTTGGGATATTTCTCATACATGCATGGCACAAATAATGGCTGTAAGTTAATTACTGATGTGAGTTATGGAAACATCAGCGTTTCAGTACAGGTGATTTAGTATTATATAAATCGTCTGAGGAATTGAAGGGCTTGAAAAAACTATCAGATATACTCAGAAAATAAAGTATTTGTGAACGAACTATTTGGATATGGCAACTATGGCGGTGCTATTAAGGCCGTCATAGTTGCTGTGATTTTAAGAGGAAACATGAAACCTAAGTTTGAATATGTAGTAACAACAATTTTTCCATCTTTCATAGGGGAAATTGTTCATTCCTCATTGTATAAAAAACTCAGCCATGTTAAAATAAATATAACTTTCTCGTTCCTGGATTTGCGCAGATTACTTTATCCCTGGAACATTCGTAACCATTCGTTCATTTCACTCTGCTCATAACCGCCCTATATACCATACAGGGCACGGTGAGTATCAGAAAGGAGATCAATATGAAGCCTATAAAACGCATCAAAATAATAACGTTCATTTATGCAATGGTTACACTTCTTACGCACCTGACAGCCCTGTTTTTGGCAATCTATCGGCTGATGGCGAAAGGGGTCAGCCAAACGCAGATGAGCCGGACCAATGAACTGCTGTCTTACGGGTTTGTGTATTTGTGCTTTGGCTTTATGATTATTGCCGCAATCCTGCTGATCGCAAACCGCATCTGTGCTGCCGAGTATTTACGGCTGCATGAGATTTTCTGGCTGACACAGTTCACCGGCTATTGGATTTTCAGATCGGTCATGGAGCTGATCACAGAGTATGCGAAGATGGATCTGTACTGGAGATTTATTAAGGTATTTTCTTATGATTTGACTCCGTGTTTGATTTTGTTTCCGGTATTGATCTGGCTGGGAATGAATTATGTGAAAAACAGAAAAAATGTGGATTTTGAAAAAGAACTGAGACTCTTAGAAAAAAATAAATAAGCAGGAGAAAAAATGGAAGCTGTTCCTATCGGAAAGGGGATGAGATCATGAAAAACAGAAAAAAATGGATGTCTCTGATCCTCATAGCCATGTGTATGGCAATGGTCTTTTCCATTATACATTTTGCTCCGATGCCGCATCAGCTCTGGGGAACCTACAGCACCGGGAACGGGCCCCTGACGGACAGCCTGTACCTTGTCCTGCAGACTGACGGCCGATATACGATCTATCGGCAGTATTACCAAAATCGATTGAAACGATCAACTCGAGTGAATCAGATACCTCCTATGAATTCATACAATAAATATCTAATATTTGGAGGGCGTAATGAAACAATCAAATATCATCATGTACACCACAGAAGATGGAGTCACAAAAATAGAAGTAACATTTGATCATGATACAGTTTGGCTTTCCATAGATCAGATGGCTGAATTATTTCAGCGAGATAAAAGTGTAATTGGAAAACATGTAAGAAATATTTTTAAAGAAGGGGAATTGGTAAAAGAGGCAGTTTGGGCAAAATTTGCCTACACTGCTTCTGACGGCAAGACTTATCAGGTCGATTTTTATAATTTAGATGTTATCATTTCCGTTGGTTATCGGGTAAAATCTCTTAGAGGAACACAGTTTAGAATATGGGCGACTTCTATTTTAAAAGAATACATGAAAAAAGGATTCGCATTAGACGATGATCGTCTTAAGAATCTTGGTGGCGGAAACTATTTTGACGAATTATTGAGTCGTATCCGTGATATCCGTTCTTCTGAAAAAGTATTTTGGAGAAAAGTATTGGAAATATATGCAACCAGCATTGATTACGATCCGAAAGCAGAGAGTTCAATTATATTTTTTAAGCAGGTACAGAATAAAATGCACTGGGCGGCTCATAAGCACACAGCGGCAGAAGTAATCTATCAACGGGCAGATGCAGATAAAGACAATATGGGATTAACATCATGGGCTGGAAGAAAGATTAAACGTTCTGATGTAGAGATCGCAAAGAATTATTTAAACGAAAAAGAAATAGATGCATTAAATAAAATTGTTACGGCGTATTTAGACATTGCGGAAGTTCATGCCCTAAATCAAGAACCAATGTATATGAAAGACTGGCTGGAAACAATTGATGACTATTTGAAAATGACAAGAAGGGATATTTTAATTACAAAAGGAAGAGTTACTCATAAACAGGCTCTTGAAAAGGCACATGGAGAATACGAGAAATATCGGAAAAAGCAGGAGGATATCCTTTCTCCGGTGGAATGCCATTTCCTTAAAAGTTTAGAAGAATTACAAGAGTTAGAAGATAAAAAATAATTTCCAGCTGTGCGGTTGTGTAAGCAGACGTATGAGTGCGTCAGCACGGTTTTTGCGAATGGATAAGTGGGTTAGATGCTCCTTGGAACATCACAGAGTATGCGAAGATGGATCTGTACTGGAGATTTATTAAGGTATTTTCTTATGATTTGACTCCGTGAGCCGGAGAAAAAATGGAAGCTGTTCCTATCGGAAAGGAGATGAGATCATGAAAAACAGAAAAAAATGGATGCCTCTGATTCTCATAGCCATGTGTATGGCAATGGTCTTTTCCGTCATACATTTTGCGCCGATGCCGCATCAGCTCTGGGGAACCTACAGCACCGGGAACGGGCCCCTGACGGACAGCCTGTATCTTGTCCTGCAGACGGACGGCCGATATACGATCTATCGGCAGTTCGAGATCCTGGAAAAGGGAACCTTCGAGCCGCTCCTGCCGGGAACTGGCAATGAAGATATCATTTACAGACTGACCTCCCGGGATGCCCTGTCAGAAACGAAGCTGGTGTATGACAAGGAATCGGATGCGGTTGTCCTGCTGGACTATCAGGACGAGGATATTCCAATGGGCAGAATAAGCAGAGATGCACTTTTCATAAACATAGATTCAGGAAGTTCCGAAGGACATCCGGCAGCACATGAAACCCTTTGATCCATGCAGGGGATATGACTTTTTGCGATAAGCCATAGGGAGGGATTACAGCATGAAAAGGAAAAAGATACTGACAGCCATTCTTGTGATCGTTTTGATCATAAGCAATGCGTATTTTATCTACGAATCTCAAAAATCAGATTACGAAATATGGATAGGAGTTCCTGTAAAAGGTGAGGATGATTCTGCGGCGGTTGATTATCAAAAATCGAAACCTTTAAAGGAAAAAGAGGATAGGAATACCGTGCTCTTTTCTTTATTGCAGGCCAGATCAATTGAAAAACCGGAAATCACGGAACAGCTTGCGGATGCAGTCATAGCGATCAGTGATCCGCAGGCGAACATATCCTATGCGCAGATCTCTTTATGGGTGGATGAATCTTCGATCATTGCTGAAACAGGAGATGAAGAACTTCTGGATTATAAAGAAATTACTGACAATAGCTATGCTGATGAATTGAGAAATATCATCGAAAAGCAAACAAGCCTTTACCGTAAAGGGGATAAAGATTGAAAGCATCTATTTGAGTGAATCAGCTACCACCAGAGAAAGGAAACGGGGCGGCACTAAGGCGGCCCCGTTGAAAAAGAAACTATGAGCCATATCGTTACATGGCTTTATATTCTGTGACGGCTTGATCAAGTAAATGGCCTAAAATTGCAATATAATCTCCACCTAATGATTTTGCCTTTTCAATGGTTGTTCTAGATACGTAAAGTGTAAGAGGCTCTTTGCTAAAAGGCTTTTTCTTGCGTGCTGCAATAAAAGCCTGTTCCATTTCTGGCGTCATTTCCGGAGAGTCATCATCATAAATGACAGGCATGCTTTTCGCTTTTTTTAAAGCCTCTCGTTCACTGTCAGTTAATTTTGCATCTTTTTTCAATTCATACGTTACCATAATATACGCTCCTTTCTTTGGAAGTTGCCAGACGTGCGGAAATCAATCTGATTTTTGGATGGCGCACTGAATATACAACGAACAAAATTTCTTCGACCAATCCAATTGTGATAAAGCGGTCTTCGTCTATACTATGCGCTTCATCATATATTTCAATACGATTTTCATCTAAAAAAACTTTAGAAGCAGTTTCAAATGATACGCCATGCTTTTTGATATTGCTATCAGCTTTTTGCTCATCCCATTCAAATGATTGTACCATGTTCTCCTCCTTCTGTTTTTTCAAAGCTTTGTTTAAAGTAATCATATCATGCGTGACCTGATTAGTCAAATGCAGCGCACAATCATGCATAATCTCCATATCGGAGAGCAATTCTCCCATTTGGGGGTTGAACTGAGAACCCGCATGCTACATACTATGAGTGTGTCAGGCATTGCCTGTTCACACGATGCTGCGCAGCGAGTGTACGGACCGGCCAATGAAGTGTCAGGTCCGTCATGCAATCAGACAGATACCGAATCAGGAGGCGAAGATCATGGACCAGATCAAAATAGGAAAGTTTATTGCATACAGGAGAAAGAAGCAGGGATTGTCGCAGAAGCAATTGGCGGAGCAGATCGATGTCACGGATAAGACCATCTCGAAGTGGGAAACCGGCAGCCGGATGCCGGACGCATCGATGCTTCTGAAGCTGAGCCAGGCGCTGGAGATTGATGTCAATGAGCTGCTCGCCGGGGAAGAGTTTTCTTCGGAAGAATATCTGAAAAGATCAGAAAGCAATCTGGTCAATCTGGTCGGGGAATTAAATGAAATGGACAAAAAGAGGAAGAGCGGCAGGGCGGGTACAGTCATCGGCATTTCCTGTATTGTCTTTGCGTTTTTGAGCATGGTTGGCTCCTCACTGCGGCTGGGGAGGATCACCGACATTTTTGACCTGCCGACGCTGCTCTATCTGTCAGGGATCAAATGCCTGCTCTTATCGACCTTCGGCTGGATCCACCACTATTTCAACGCATGGAAAATATGCGCCACCAGAAAGGCATTGCCGAAAAAGGACATCCAGCCGGCGGTGCAGGCCGTAAAATATGCGGCTGTCCTGACACTTACGATCGGCGGGATCACATCATCCATCGGAATCTTTGCGATGCTGAATTATACAGAACAGTGGGGAGGCATGATCGCTCCTGCCCTTGCGCAGATCACATTGACATTCTTTTATGTGGCAGTCGAGGAAACCGTTTATGCGATCCTGCTGTTTCAGATGAAGTATATGCTGCTGAAAAAATAATCCCATCTGTACAGTTGGAGGCTCTTTAGAGCATCCCGCCGTACAGTTGGAAATCATCTTGCTGAACAGAATTGAAGGAGGACAGACAACAGAATGGGAACAGTATTGGAGGTCAGAGAGCTGACAAAAAAGTATGTAGAGGGGACGGCGGAAAGCAAAGCGGTTGACCATGTAAGCCTGGACGTGGAGGAAGGAGACTTTGTGATCATCATGGGGGCTTCCGGCTCGGGAAAAACCAGTATACTGCACTTGCTCGCAGGGATTGATACCTGCAGTGAGGGCTCAATAAAATATACCTTGCCGGACGAAGTCCGCCCCTTCCGCAGTAGCAGGAGATACAGGCAGTCCGGCGGGAACCGGCCCGCAGATCTTGCGCGTATGAATGAAAAAGAAAAGACCCTGTTCCGGCGCGCGAATATCGGGCTTGTATTCCAGCAGCAATGTCTGATCCCGGATCTTACGGTTTATGAAAATATCATGCTGCCCCTGATGCTTGACAGGAGCAGGAAAGAAAACGCATCCAGGGAGGACAAGATCATGAATCTGTGCGGAAGGTTCGGCCTGAAAGAGCATGTCGGAAAATATCCTTCCCAGCTGTCAGGGGGACAGCAGCAGAGGACGGCGATCCTGCGTTCCGTCGCAAATCACCCGCCGCTTTTGCTCTGCGACGAACCCACCGGAAGCCTGAACTCGGCACAGACGGAGCTTGTGATGGACTTGCTGGAGGAACTGAACAAAGACGGGCAGACCATCATCCTGGTCACACATGATATCCGGGTGGCAGTCAGGGGAAAACGGGTGCTTTATATTGAAGACGGACACGTGGAGGGAGAGCTGGATTTTACGGAGCACGTTCCAAACGGAGCAGGGCTGCATCCGGATTCCTGCCCGGATACTGCCGGAACGGAGGCGGTATGCACAATAAAGGAAAGAGAAGAGAAGCTGATACATTTTCTGCAGGAGAGAGGGTGGTAATGGTGAAGACAATATTCATGTGCGGTCTGGCAAAGCTGAGAAGAAAAAAGCTTCCGGGCGTGCTGCTGGGGATCTGTATTTTGTTTACCGCGGCGCTGCTCGTGAACGCGCTGATCTTACTAACAGAGTTGAATCCGGTATTTGACCGGGCTTATGAGGGAATGGAAGGGGCGCAGCTGTGCGGCCTGTGGAGCCACGGGATGGTTTCCTCCGACCGTGTCAGACAGTATCTGGAAGATTCGCCGGAAGACCTTGCGTATCAGATCACGGAAAATACAAAACCCGTGGAATACATGGAAAAGGACGGTGTCAGGCTTGGCAATGGGATCCTGCTGGAGCTGCCCGAAACCATCGGCCGGGATATGCTTTCCCCTAAAATCCTGGAGGGATCAGAGCTTGAGATGCCCCAAAAGGACGAGATCTGGATCACGCCCAAGATCGCGAATATCCTGAATGTGAAGGTGGGTGACGAGATCTCGCTGCAGTCGGCAGACCAGTCCGTGAAGGCGAAGGTCGCAGGGATCGTTGCGGATCCTGTTTTTGGAAGCAGCAATACGAACGTGTACCGGATGTGGTGCGGTTTCGGCAGGCTCTCAGATTTTCCGCTGGCGGACAGCCGCAGGATCAGCTACCTGGAAGTCCGCTTCCGGGAATACAGCTCTCAGACGGAGCAGCGCTTTATCCGTGACGCGGAAAGCTGCTTTCAAATGCCGCTGGGCGATACGCTGTATACATACGATAAGATCAAAAGCGGTTATACCTCCGCATGGCAGATGCTGGGAAATCTTCTCTGCCTTGTCAGCGTGATCCTGGCCGGGGTGATCCTTGTTCTGACCCTGTTTCTGGTAAAAAGCGACATGGACGAGGATATAAGGACGATCGGAATCTATCGGTCATTAGGCATGACCGGAATGCAGATCACAGGCGGATATCTTGTCTGCTACGGTGTGACAGGTTTTGCAGGGGCAGCGGCAGGGAGCATCCTGGGAGGCTGGCTGAACCACCGGATTCTGGAGCAGATCCTTGGAAATGTAGGAATCTATTCGGCATTTGCGATCGAGACAGGCAAGTATCAGGCCGGCGTGTGTCTGGCCGTATTGGCGGCGGTCCTGCTGATCTGCTTCTGCGCGGTGTTTCGGATCCGGACCTGCAATGCTTCCCACGCCATCCGAAGCGGGACATGGCAGACCAGAGAGCGGATCCGCAGGGCGTCTAAAAATCATTCCGCAGCAGCCGGAGCTCCTTTGCATGCCATCGTATGCAGAAAGGAAGCCAGTGGCAGGCTTTTTGCATGGTATTATGCGATCAGGGGCATGCAGAATAAAAAGGCAGGGTATGTATATATCGCGGCAGTGTCCCTGATCCTGGGCTGTATGGCCGTGGTCTGCTTCGGCTGTCTGAATGCCGTCAGACAGATCGACCAGGAGCCGGAAGCCTGGGGGATTTTAAAGACAGATATCTATGTGACATCCCAGGACGGCACGCCGGTAAGCACGGTCACAGAGGACCTGGAAAAAGCTCCGGAGGTCGAATATGTCTACGGGGTCAATAAAATTTATTCCAAATATAAGCCGGATCAGGAAGAGACCTGGCAAAGCATGGTGACGGAGCTCTATGAACTGCCGTGGAATGAAAATATGGAGGACCAGTCCCTGTACGGCAGGAGGCCGCAGAAGGAGGATGAGATCAGTGTGGGGACGGCGCTGGCCCAGAGATACGGGTTCGAGGTCGGGAAAAGCATAGAATTGTATGTAAACGGGGAAAAGAAGGAATTTGAGATCACCGGCATTTTCCGGACACTTTCCAATTACGGGAATGTCATACGGATGGTGACGGAGGATCTGGACCGATCCATAGAAGCAGACGGCATCAGCGGAGATTATATGCTGGTACTCGCAAAGGGCTGCGATAAATGGAACTATGCAAAGGAGCTGACCGAACGGTATGACGGAAGATTTTCCTTTATCGCCGCCAAATCTAACGGAGAGCATATCACAGGGGTTCTGGTGCCTGCGGTCACGGCGATCCTGACGGTGCTGCTGACAATCACGGTTCTGATCACGATGAATCTGACCGTTTTACTGATCCGTCGGGAGCAGAAACTGGTCGGATACTTGAAAGCCGTCGGAATGACGTCCTGGCAGATCTTAAAGATCTATCTGCGGCGTAACTGCCTGGCCGCGCTTTTGGGAAGCTGTCTGGGAATTGCCGCAGGAGTGCTTTTCGTACCGGAACTGCTCACACCTTATGCAAAGGGACTGGGGCTTGTAAAATTTCCGTTTTCAAATTCGGCGGCGGGAATGCTGGTCAGCGTGTGTCTGCTTCCGGTCTGTATGGCCCTGGGTACATGCGCGGTCGTAAAGGCCATCCACAGGGTATCTGTGAAAGAGCTGGTGAACGAATCATAAAGAACTGTTGATCAAGACGGGGGGCGGAGAGCCCCCTTTTTTGGCACCAACGTATGCGGTTGTGCATACGTCCTTTTATCCATAGATCATAGCAAATGATAAATGTGTAAAAGAAATGATAGGATTCTGATTCGACTTCTGGTATAATGGAACAAGTGACCGGTATTGTAAATTTAAGAAGGAGGGCTTTTATATGAAATTGATGTATCCTGCTTGCTTTTATCCGGATGAAGAAAGAGAAGGGGCTTATGCAGTGGTAGTTCCGGATCTTCCCGGATGTGTAAGCGGAGGCGACACACTGGCAGAAGCAATCCTCATGGCTATGGATGCAGCATCAGGATGGGTGTTGGATGAATTGGAGGATGGAAGGGAAGCTCCTTCTGCGAGCCCCTTGGAAAATGTAATCCCGGAATCGGGAGGTTTTGTAAATATGCTGGTTTTGGATATGGATTTATACTGAAAAATTTGGTAAAAAAGAAGCATAGATTAGAGAGGTATCACGTGATCAACAACACAGCAAAAAAAATATTAAAAGCACTGTCCTTTGACGGAATCGAGGTAGAGGCCTCCCGTCATCTGGCAGATCTGAAAAAACTGGACCCCATGAAGATCTTCTACCGGACCATCGATCAGAAGATCTACAACGGCTCCCATCAGGTTCCGGTGCGGATCTTTTTCCCCAACGAGCGGGCCTACGAGAAAAACCAGGCGGATCCGGAAAAAATCCTGCTCTTCCTGCACGGAGGCGGCTGGGTGACGGAGAGCATTGACAATTACGAGCGGATCTGCGCCCGCCTGGCCAACGCGACCAACCACTTCGTCGTAGCGGTGGAATACCGGCTGGCCCCGGAGCATAAGTTCCCGGCCGGGCTGGAGGACTGCTACGCCGTGGCGAAAGCCATTTTTTCCCGGCAGTTCCTTCTCAATGTGGACCCCGGGAATGTGACTCTGATCGGAGACAGCGCAGGCGGCAATCTGGCGGCGGCATTGTCCCTGCTGGCGCGGGACCGGGGAGAATTTCTGCCCAGGCGGCAGATCCTGATCTACCCGGCCACCTACAACGACTATTCGGAAAATTCCCCCTTCCCGTCGGTTCAGGAGAACGGGACGGACTACCTGTTGACTGCGGGGAAGATGCGGGATTATCTGGATCTCTATGCCGGAAGCGAGGCGGACAGGCAGAATCCCTACTTTGCGCCCTATCTGGCGGAGGATCTGCATGACCAGCCGGACACACTGATCCTGACGGCAGAGTATGACCCTCTCCGGGACGAAGGGGAGGCCTATGGAAAACGGCTTTCGGAAGCGGGAAATCAGGTGCAGGTGAAGCGCATCGAGGGCGCGCTGCATGGATTTTTCGCGCTGGGGATTAAGCACCTGCATGTGCGGGAAAGCTTCCAATATATCAATGAGTTTTTAGGAGGAAATGACCGTGAAGCAGAAGTGGGGACATTGGCGGCGGCTGGACAACGCGGCAAAGCTCTTTTCAGCGGCAAGCAATAAGCAGAACACCCGGGTATTCCGTTTTTACTGTGAATTGAAGGAGGAGGTCCGGCCGGATCTGCTGGAAGCGGCGCTGGAACGTGCCCTGGAGATCTATCCGCTGTTCCGGTCGGTGCTCCGCAAGGGGCTGTTCTGGCATTATCTGGAAAAAAGCAATCTCCGCCCGGTAGTCCGGGAGGAATACAAGGAGCCCTGCAGCCGGATCTATATCCGCGACAAGAAGTCTCTGCTGTTTGAGGTGACTTATTATAAGAAGAGGATCAATTTCGAAGTGTTCCATGTCCTGACGGACGGGACAGGCGCAACCGAATTTTTGAAGGAGCTGGTCAAGGATTATCTGTATCTGGCGCACAGCGGCGAGGGCCTGGAGGACATAAGCCTGCATCCGGAGGACATGACCGTACAGGATCAGGAGAATGACAGCTTTGTCAAATATTATTCCGAAGAGGCGCGCAGGCCGAAGAGAAGGAAGAGCCGTGCGTACCAATTGAAGAAAACGCAGAAGGAAAACGGACGGCTCCGTGTGCATGAGCGGATCTTATCCGTCCGGGAGGTGCTGGAGCATTCCCGCAGGCAGGGAGTCTCCATGACCGTATTCTTGACCGCGGCGCTGCTTTGTGCCATTCATGAGGAAATGACGCGGCAGCAGGAAAAGTGGCCGGTGGTGCTGATGGTTCCGGTGAACCTGCGGAAGTTTTTCCCTTCCGATTCCATGCTCAACTTTTTCGGCTGGATCGAGCCGGGATATGATTACCGGAACTGGGACGGCTCCTTTGAAGCCGTGCTGGAGCAGGTGCGGGAGCAGTTTCGTCAGGAGCTGACCAAGGAGAAGATGGAGACGCATATGAGCGAACTCCTTGCCCTGGAAATGAACCCTATCCTGCGCCTTGCGCCCCTGGAACTGAAAAATCTGTGTATCCAGGCCGGGGCGAAGATCGCGGAGAAAAATGTGACGGCGGTATTTTCCAATATGAGCGCGGTGTCCATGCCGGAAGCGTATGCAGAATATATTGACCGCTTCGGCATCTATACCAGCACTCCGAAGCTGGAGCTGTGCATCTGCTCTTTCGGGGACAAGCTGTCGCTGGGCTTTACGTCCCGGTTTGACACGGAAAATATCCAGCGCAATTTCTATCGGATCCTCCGGGAACAGGGGATCCATTCGGAACAGGTGGAGCCGGACTTTCCCGAGCCTGCCGTGCCGGGAGAATTGGAAATGAAGGTCTATAAGGGATTCTGCCTGCTGTGTCTGGCGGCGGTGATTCTGATGTTCGACCTTCATTGGAACTATCGCCCGGTGGTGCCCTGGACTTTGTTTACGGCAGGGGGGATCGCCAGCATGTGGCTGGCGTCTACCATTGGATTCTTCAAGCGGCACAATCTGCTGAAAAATACCATGTGGCAGCTGGTGCTGGTGACAGTGGGGTGCATTGTCTGGGATGTGCTGACCGGGTGGCATGGCTGGTCGGTGGATTTTGTACTGCCGATATTGAGCATCGGAGTGCTGTGCTCCATGATGGTCATTTCCTATATACAGAAGTACCCTCTCCGGGAATGCATGATCTATCTTGTCATGGCGGCAGGGTACGGCTTTTTGCTCCCGCTGATCCTGGTCCTGGCCGGCGCGGTCTCGCTAAAGCTTCCGAGTCTTCTGGGAGCGGGCTTCTGCCTGCTGTTCCTGGCCGGACTGGTGCTGTTTAAGGGCAGGGAATTCAGAGAAGAGATGGGGAAGAACCTTCATATTTAGAAGCAGATTCTGCCTGCGGGCAGGCTTGATCAATAAAGATATCATTATGAGATTCAGGAGGAAAAGAACGATGATCAACAAACTGGTAGAAAAGATCAAAAAAACGGAGGCTCCGATCGTAGTCGGGCTGGATCCCATGCTGGCGTATGTGCCGGAGCATGTGCAGCAGAAGGCATTTGCGCAATACGGGGAGACGCTGGAAGGAGCGGCAGAGGCGATCTGGCAGTTCAACAAGGAGATCGTGGACCATGTCTGCGACCTGGTTCCGGCGGTCAAGCCCCAGATTGCCATGTATGAGCAGTTCGGCGTGCCGGGGCTGGCGGCATTTCAAAAGACGGTAGAATACTGCAAGTCAAAGGATCTGGTAGTCATCGGCGACATCAAGCGGGGGGATATCGGCTCCACCTCCGCGGCCTATGCCATCGGGCACCTGGGGAAGGTCCGGGTGGGAAGCAGGGAATATGCTCCCTTTGATGAAGACTTTGCCACGGTCAATCCCTATCTGGGCTCCGACGGGGTCAATCCGTTCATCAAGGTCTGCCAGGAGGAGAAGAAGGGAATCTTTGTCCTTGTAAAGACCTCCAACCCGTCCAGCGGGGAGTTCCAGGACCGGCGGATCGAGAACCGTCCGCTCTATGAGCATGTAGGAGAAATGGTAGCCGAATGGGGCGAGCAGTGCATGGGAGACAGCTACAGCTATGTGGGCGCTGTGGTCGGAGCGACCTATCCGGAGATCGGAAAAGTGATGCGCAAGGTGATGCCGAAGGCATATATCCTGGTGCCGGGCTACGGCGCGCAGGGAGGCCAGGGCAAGGATCTGGCACATTTCTTCAATGAGGACGGCCTGGGCGCCATCGTCAATTCTTCCCGGGGCATCATTGCGGCTTACAAGCAGGACGCATACGCACAGTTCGGTCCGGAGCATTTCGGAGAGGCGTCCCGGGCAGCGGTGGAGGCCATGAAGGCGGACATCCAAAGCGCGCTGAATCAGAAATAACGAACTTTACAGAAAAAGGAGAAAAACCATGTCTTGTAAACGAAAGGAAAAGGCGGCAGTCGTATCGCAGGAGCAGATTGCCCGGGATATATACAGCATGTGGATCCGCACGGAGGAGATCGCCGGGCTTGCGGTGCCGGGGCAGTTCATCTCCATGTACACGGAGGATCGGAGCAAGCTCTTGCCCAGACCCATCAGCCTGTGCGAGATCGACCGGGAGCAGAAGCAGCTCCGGGTGGTGTACCGTGTGACCGGCAAGGGGACGGGCACGGAGCAGTTTTCCCGTCTGAGGCCGGGGGATTCCGTTGAGATTCTCGGCCCTCTGGGAAATGGATTTCCTCTGGAGCCGGGAACCGGAAAAAAGGTATTCCTGATCGGCGGCGGTATCGGCGTGCCCCCCATGCTGGAGCTGGCAAAGCAGCTGGATGCCGAAAAGCAGCTTGTGATGGGATACCGGGACGAGCAGTTTCTGACAGAAGAGTTCCAAAAGAACGGAAGCCTGTTTATCGCCACCGAGGACGGCAGTGCCGGCACCCCCGGAAATGTGATGGATGCCATAGCGGCAAACGGGCTGGACGCAGAGGTGATCTATGCCTGCGGACCGGCTCCCATGCTCCGTGCTGTCAAGCAGTACGCTGAGGAAAATCACATCGTATGCTATGTATCTATGGAGGAGCGGATGGCCTGCGGAGTGGGAGCCTGCCTGGCCTGTATCTGCCGGACGCCGGAGATCGACGAGCACAGCCAGGTACATAACAAACGGGTCTGCAAGGACGGGCCGGTATTCTTAAGTACGGAGGTGGAGATCTGATGAACACGATAAATTTTGATCTGGATACTACCGTCAACCTGGCCGGGGTGGAACTGAAAAATCCGGTCATGACCGCTTCGGGCACCTTCGGCTCCGGGGAGGAATACAGTGAGTTTGTGGATCTGAACCGGTTGGGAGCCGTGGTCACAAAGGGCGTGGCAAATGTACCCTGGCCCGGCAATCCGGCTCCCCGCATCGCGGAGACCTACGGCGGGATGATGAACGCCATCGGCCTGCAGAATCCGGGGATCGAGGTCTTCTGCAGACGGGATATCCCGTTTTTGAAAAAATTTGACACAAAGATCATTGTCAATGTGTGCGGAAAAACGACAGAGGATTATCTGGAGGTAGTGGAACGGCTGGCAGAGGAGCCGGTGGATCTGCTGGAGATCAACATTTCCTGCCCCAATGTGAAGGAGGGCGGGATTGCCTTCGGACAGGATCCGAAGTCGGCGGAGCATATTACGAGAGAAGTGAAAAAGCACGCGAAGCAGCCGGTCATCATGAAGCTCAGCCCCAATGTGACCAGCATCGCGGAGATGGCAAAGGCCGTGGAGGCCGGCGGGGCAGACGTGATCTCCCTGATCAATACGCTGACAGGGATGAAGATCGACATCCACCGTCAGACATTTGCCGTGGCAAATAAGACCGGCGGCGTGTCCGGCCCTGCCATCCGGCCCATTGCGGTCCGTATGGTCTACGAGGCGGCTCAGGCCGTGAAGGTTCCGTTGATCGGGATGGGCGGGATCACCTGCGGGGAGGACGCGCTGGAGTTTATCCTGGCCGGCGCCTCGGCAGTATCCGTCGGAACGGCCAATTTTTACAATCCGTCTGCAACGATCGAGGTGGAGGAAGGGATTGAAGCATATATGAGACAGCATAAGACAGAGCATTTCCGTGATCTGATCGGGCTTGTGAAATGAGGCTGCAGCTGCGGTTTGTCCATAAATTGCGGCAGACTGCGGATAAGCTTCGACCGGGAATTGCAAAAAAGAAGGGAACGATATGATTTCTACAGTATTTTCATTTGTGATCGGGTTGGCTTTGATCTGTATTGCAGGCGACCGGCTGGTAGACGCGGCGGTCGCCATCGCGAGAAAGATGGCGATTCCTCAGATCGTGGTCGGCGCCACGATCGTAAGCCTGGGAACGACGCTGCCGGAGATTCTGGTATCCACGACCGCGGCCTTTGGCGGCTCTGCGGCGATCGCTGCCGGAAATGCATTCGGGTCTATCATATGCAACACCGCGTTGATCGCCGGACTGAGCCAGACCATCCGTCCCGCCGGGCGGGTAGGAGCGTCCTCTCTTGCATGGAGGAGCTTCTTTTTCTTCCTCGTGATCGGGGTGATGGAGATCTACGGAGGGATGAAAAACGTATACGGACGGACGATCGGCATCCTGCTGCTGGCTGCATTTGTCGTCTATGCCTGTCTGAATGTCAGGCTTTCTTCCGGCGAAGAGAGCGAGGAAGAGGCGGAAGGGGGAGAGGAGGTTTCCATCCCAAAGCAGCTTCTGATCCTTGCCGTCTGTGCTGCGCTGCTCTATGTGGGAGCGAATCTGCTGGTGGATAACGGGATCCTGATCGCGCAGACCCTGGGAGTACCGCAGCGCGTCATTGCCGTGACATTTATCGCACTGGGAACCTCACTGCCGGAACTGGTGACGTCCCTCGCGTCATTGATCAAGGGATACGGCAACGTGGGCCTCGGAAATGTGATCGGCGCCAATATCCTCAATCTCCTGCTGGTGATCGGGATACCGGCTGCCGTACAGGGAATCCCGCTGGAGCGGCAGACCGTTCTGGTCGATATTCCGCTGGCCATCGGGGTTATGGCGGTGCTGCTTGTGCCGATCCTGATCCGGAAAAAATCCTCCCGTATCCAGGGGATCGCCCTGCTTTGCATCTACGCGCTGTACTGCATCCGCTCGTTTTTATAAAATGCCGCCTGTACGGCTGGCTGCTCTACAGAGCCTCCAACCGACACAAAAATTCAGGTGTTCCGGAGTATACGGCTCCCGGCTGTATACTCCTTAATATGAGACATGCTCCAGCTTTTCATGGATGATTCTGACCTGATCATCCTCCAGCCTTTCATCCGAGCTGATGATCCAGATTCTGTCCGTATAGCGTATCAGCTCGCAGTAAATATTGCTTCCATTGATTCGTCTCACTGCGGACACCGCGTCCCATTCCCTGGTCCTGTCCTCAGGAAGATCCTTTTGCTGGGGCATTTCATCCTTCCAAAGCCGGTCCAGGATCCAGGAATGGGGGCTCTGGTAGATGGTGTACTGAAGATTGTCGGATGTGTCTTCACTGTAGGTACTGGAAGTTTCAGAGGCTTCGGTGTCATATGTTACATAAAAATGGCTGGCGCTCCCCAGTACACTTTTCATACGGTCTGCGTTTCCCGAAATGATCATCCCGTCCATCTGCCGGTAGTCTGCCTGAACCAGGGGGAAATCCTTTACATGGTCCGAAGCTGTTTCCGAGCCGGAGGCAGCGCCCAGGACGACTGCAGTCAGGATGACCATGAGGTAGAAGAAAATGCATATGCCGGCCGCCATCTGATAGATCCAGTTGTCATTTCTGGACGGACGCAAAAATGAGATCAGTGCCGTTACGATCAGAAGCGGTATCAGCGTGAGGATCGGTATTACATACAGCGGAGAATATTCCTTCTGATAATAAGAAAGAAAGATTACCGCGATCAGGAAGAGTATCGGGAACAGGGCTGTCTTAAAGGGCCAAAGTCTTCTTTTTCCATAGATCGGAACAGTGCCTTCCTTGAGCATTCTGTCTCTGGTAACAGACCAATGGAGGAGAAGGATCCCTTCGGAAATCCGCTCCAAACTGGAAAGAGACATGAAAAGAAGGACAAGAAGCATCAGGTCGCTGAAGATCCATCTGTTGAAATTCAAGGTGAACAGCTGGACCAGGTTAATGGCTGTCAGCAGAAATACAGGTACCGCGCCGCTCACCCAGAGAAGCCATTCCGCCTTCCGGATATTTGCAAATCGCTCTGCAGGCTCCACGATCGGAGTTGCATCCTCCCTTGTCCGGCGGAAGACGCAGAACTTCCTGCTGCTGTCGATCAGCTTCCATCCGGCGGCTTCACAATACTCGGCATATTCCTCCGTGCTTGCTTCCGGCCGGGTGTCCATCTCCGTTCCATTCGGAAAGACCTCAACCGTATAATCAATGTCGGCAGGGTCTCCCTGCTCAAATACCATCCCCAGCCGAAATTCCTTAAAATGCCATCCTTGAAGTGACTGCTCATGCAGATATTCTGCAAAAGCGTCGCAGCTCCGGTAATTGAAAGCGATACCAATTTTACGTTTTTTCATGATAGAATCCCTCCTCGCAGTCTTACAAAAATTCCTTCATATAAAGAGCGCCGTCTTCAACCATGGTTTTCAGACGGGCATACTCCTTCGTCAGCATATCGATGCCGGTGTCTGTGATCACATAGGATTTGCGCCTTCCGTCCTCGGCAGTCAGGCGTATGATATCATGCTGCTCAAATCGGGCCAGCATGGCATACAGCGTACCCGGCCCGACCCGGATCCTGCCGTGCGACAGCTCCTCTACCTTATTCATGATATCCACGCCGCAGCATTCCCCGGTCAATGCCAGGAGAATATAATACATAGGTTCTGTTAATGTCTGAAATGCTTCTCTTGCCATAATCTGTCCACCGCCTTCTGAATGGGAGCGCTCATGGAAACGCTCTTTCCGGGTACAGGGAGTTTCCGGGAGCACGGATCTTTTCATAGATGCTTCTGATCTGGCAGTCATTGAGCCTCTCATCCGTATGAATGATCCATATTTGGTCCGGGCAGCGTACCAGCTCGGTGCAGATGCCGTGCTCGCTTGTATAGCTCACTGCTGATACGGCATTCCATATGTTGGTCCGGTTTTCGGAATGTTCCTTTGGAACGGACAATTCATCCTCCCATAGTTTAGCCAGGATCCGGGAAAAACGGCTCTGATAGATGGTATACCAGAGACTGTCACTGTGCAGATAGGGATGTTCAGGACTTTCTATATTATAATCTACATAGAAATGGCTCACGCTTCCCAACAAATTTTCCTTATGTTCTGCATATGTCCAGGTGACCGCTCCGCTCATCTGCCGGTAGTCGGCCTGGACCAGAGGAAAGCCCTCCGCGTTCTCAGAAATAGCTTCTGAGCCGGAGACAGTACCCGGAACCCACACGGCCATGATCATTGCGGAGCAGAAGATGGCAACCCAAACGGCCGCGTCCTGAAAACGCTGGTTATACTTTCTGGATGGCCGCCAGAATGAGATCAATGCGCTCAAAGGCATCCGTATGATCAGTATAAGCAATAGGGGAATCAGATACAGCAGGCAGCTTTCTCTGTGGCTGTATAAATGGGTATAAGCCGCCACAACAACCAGGAAGAGCATCGCGGACCGAGCGGCCTTAAAGGGAAAGCGCTTCTTTTTTCCATATACGGGGATGCTGCCGGCAGCTATCATTTTCTTCCTCGTAACAGACCAGAACAGGAGATCGATGCCTCCGAAGATCCTTTCTGCGCATAAAAGAGGCAGGAAAAGA
>CATLCV010000052.1 GCA_949893755.1 uncultured Lachnospiraceae bacterium
CTCGTCACAAAATCAAGATAGTCATAGAGCAGCCCGTACTCATGGCTGTCCTTCCCTTCCTGCTTCATCCGGTTCAGCACTTTGTCGGCTTCCTTCCTGGCGTCTGGGTTCATCCCGGAATCCCCGAGCTTCTGTTCAAACTTCCGGATGTCAGACACATTTTCCGGATGCATCTCATCCAGCTGCCTCTGCAGAAAATCAATCTGCTTCTTGATAGCCTCTTCCCGATACACCTTTTCATGCTTCTCCTGCTGTGCCGACTCCGCTTCCTCGCTGACCCTTGCCATCTCAATAAACTCGTAGATCGCCTTTTCAATCCGCTCGGTCCGCTCCGATACCGTATCCGCCGCAAGGATCGCATATCTCTCATCGTCAGACAAGGTCAGGTATCCGGACAGTGCAGACACCACCTCATTCATGGATTTCCAGTGCAGGACATAGCTGCGCGCCCAGATTCCCCACTGGAATCCCTGAATAAAATGAAGCAGTGCGGCGCGCATCTTTTCAAAACGCTCCTGAAGCTCCTCCGCTTCGATATCCTGTTCCACTTCCCTGACTGACACAGATGCTTCTATTGCGTTCTCCGTCACCTTAAGATCGGAGACCTCCACCCGTTCCCCGGTCTTTACACTGACATTACCGTCCGTGTCGATGGCTTCCAGCACGCCGATGACCCCGATCGGATAGAAATCGGACATGGTCATATCCTTTCTGCTCTTGTCCTCCCTGAGCATCAAAAACAGAAGCTGATCCCCCTTCTCCGCGCCCTGTGCCCCAAGATCCTTCAGTACATCCTTCTTAAAATAATAAGTCACTTCCGGCAAAATAATCATATCATATATGGGTATTGTAATCATAACAGTCTCTCCTTCTGTCAGCACTCTATACAATCGAGTGCTAACCCATTTGTAACCATACCATACTTCCCGTCATTTGTAAAGCACAGAGTCGCTTGAAGATCTTTGATGTTACAATTCACGGCCTGGCTGGCCGTGAATTGCAACTAATTGATATATTTTCTGGAATCTCCTTCACCCGCATAAGCCAAAAGCAGCATCATAATGCTTCTATCATAAAAGAGTGATTTGCATGCATGATTACAAATCACTCCTTCGTATTCCCTATCTACCCTGCAGCAGGAAACGCCCTTTCTTGCTGTCCTGATCCGCATAGAAACGAACTGCTTTTCTGATACTCAAAATCAGTCACGTTCGATGAATCTTCCGTCTTTTACAGATTCGCACTGTTCCCGCGCATAAACCTGTATTCCGCTACGGAACGGTCAAATCCCTTAATATGACGGTACAGCCAGTCGATCACGTTGCGGTTTACCTGCTCTACAAACGCCGGTGTCGGTCCTTCCTCCTCCACAAGCATCTCGTGAAGCTCATCTACCACCTTTCTCAGCTTAGCATGCTCCTCTTTGTGCTCTTTTATCCCCGGATAATCCATTTCCTCCTGCAGCTTTTCCTCTGCCGTAAAATGAAAATCCGTATACTCTGCCAGATAATCCAGCGTCTTGACCGCTGCCAGCTTATCGTTGCCGTCCTCACAGCTGTCCAGCAGGCCATTGATCTTATCGATCAGCTCCTTATGCTGGGAATCAATCATCTCATTTCCTGTGATCAATGTTTCATCAAATTCTGCTCTCATCATTTTTTCTTCCTTTCTCATTTATATAGTAAACTTGCAAATGCTATGCCAAATTCTTTTGCTTTTTACTTACTTTCCACAAGCTTAAGTACCATGCTGTTTTATTCGACCGTGCATTACATTGTTTATATTTTTCCATTCTTAAACTGCATGATCATCTCATTGGTCAGGCTGTCCCTGGATGGTGTGACCGGAATCTCCTCCCGTTCGAACCACTCCGCCAGCGCCAGTTCTTCCTCATCCAGCCGAATCTGATCCGATCCGTCCAGATCACAGTAAAAACCCATCAAAATGGTTTCGCTGAATGCCCATGGCTGGCTTTTATAGTAGCGGATATTCTTCACTCTCAGCCCCACCTCTTCCATGACCTCCCGTGCCACGGTCTCTTCCATCGTCTCTCCGATCTCCGTATAGCCTGCAAGGAGCGCATATTTTTTATACGTCCGCCCTGCATATTTGGAAAGCAGAAGCCGGTTTCCGTCTGTCACGCCGATGATCACGGCAGGGCAGATCCTGGGATATTCCATGGAACGGCATGTTTCACAGTACAGCATCCGCTCTTTCCCGTCCGGCTTTGTGGGAGAACCGCATTGACCGCAGTACCGGTGGGCCTGATACCAATGGTATAACTGATGTCCCGTGATTCCTGCAAATGCCCTGTACTGCGGTTCGGCCTGCCGGAAAACCGTCAGATCCTCCATTGCAAAATCCGACAGACTGTCCCATTTTACTTCCGTGACCAGATAATACCGTTCCTCATCTACCTGAAACAGATAGGTATAATCTTTGTAAATCTCCATATTTTCTTTCTCCAGATCCGCAAATCTTGGAAAAATGATCTCTTCTCCCGCTCGTTTCATCAGACAGGCGCGGCCTTCATAGCACAGGGCAATACTGTCCCGGTCCGGCGGTACGGGACGGTACGCATTGTCCAGATGATGCGGAGCTATATCCTGTATCATGACTTCTTTCCTCCGTGAAAAGAAGCCGCCACAGAATTATCCCATTCTCATAGCGGCCTGCATTTTATTTTTCACATCATTACATTCACGGCAACATCCATTTGCTGTGAACATCGCGCAAACATCAGCCTTCGGAAAGAGCGGACAGAATATCGTCTATACTTTTGCCTGACTCCTCCACAGCTTTGAAGAGAGCTTCCTTCTTCTCTTCCTTGATCTGCTTATCTATCTCTTTTCTCTTACGCTTCAGTTCTTTGATCTGTTCCTCACATGCAGCAATCTCATTATTCACCGCCTCAAGCTGTTCCTCTAATGTAAGATTTACCTGTTTTTTGCGTCCTCTCGCCATTTATGCAACCTCCTATATCATGTATTTTCGTAACCTCTAACACACTGGTTTATATAATGTTATTTTTTGAAGCTACGCATTTCTTTTATTCTAACACTACTTTATAAAAAATACTATACATTTTTACTCTTTGTCCACAAAAATGTTCATAAAAATGAATTAAATGTTTGTGCGCTTAGTTCGTTACTATACATAAATAAAAAAGCTGTCGATAAATGACTGGATTTGTATTTAATGCAGACCAATACATTATATACAAATGTCATTTCCCGACAGCTCCGTCTATTTTTAATCCATCAGATTCTTAGCCTTTTTCTATGAAAACGATCCTATTTCGATGCCTTCGGTACATTCTTCGTTGCGCAGTGCACTCCGCCGCCCCGGATATTCAGCGCGGTGCTGACAAACGGCACGATCTTTCTGTCCGGGAACACTTCCTGCAGCACAGCCAATGCCTGTTCGTCCCGTTTTTTAATGCTTTCCGGACGGCCTTCCTCCCAGTAATTCTGCGCAATCACGATATTGTTCAGAATCAAGAAGTTAATATAGCTCAAAGCCGGCTGCATGATCATATTCCCTGTCGGCATCGGTGTTCCGTCGTCCAGGAATTCATTTCCCTCCCCGTAACGGCAGGACCATGTATCATTGATCCAGTCTCCCGGTTTAGAATATACATAGAATGGCTCCGGAGCTGGCATACGCACGATCTTAAACGGATTTCCTTCCGCATCCGTCGCATTTTTCAAAATTTCATAGGCGGCATCACAGCGCTCCTTCGTAATCCGATGAGAGTTCAGGTTTGATGCCTCTTCTTCCGTAATTTCGGTCAGGAGGATCGTATTGGGTCCTACAAACCTGGCGAACTCATCCATGTGTCCGTTTGCGGAGGAAGAACGGTAAACAGGCTCTCCATCCACATAATCCAATACCCCTGAGGTGGTCAGCTCGTCGTCGAACACACCTTTCTCCAGCCAGAGCACTTTTTTCAAGTGGAACAGCCTCTTCAGCTCTTCCTCTACTTCTTCGGTTGACATATGCGGATTGCGCTTCGTCACCTCCGTATCACGCAATGCCATGAGTACACCGTTGCCGTTGAATTCCTTGTCTCCGCCTTCTGTGATCAGGGTGGAATTCACAAAATCCCGGCATCCGATCTCCAACGCGAGATGGGGTGCGAACTTTGCGCATAATGTAGAAGTAACACTGTCAATGGTACTCTGACCATACATGTTAAATCTCGGATTGGCAAGGAGACGGTGTCCCTTATCGTCTACCAGAATGTCCGGGCCGTAGTCTCTGGTCCAGTTGCTGCCGTCCGGATAGGTCGTGATCACAACCTGTTCAATATCCACATCTTCCTCTTCCAAAGCCTTCCTGCAGCTTTCCACGCGCTTCTGATCCGGACAGTTTACATAGACGGTCACACCCTCTGCCTGCTCCACAATGATCTTGATCAATTGTGCAAATGCTTTGTGCAGACTGTACCCTTTAATACATTCCGCCATTTCCGGCCATCCCAAAATCACGGATTCCTGTGGTTCAAATTCACCCGGTACGCGAAAATCTTCATAATCCAATCCTCTGTATTTTAAAATATCCATAAATACTTCCTCCAATCTTAAATCTATCGCATCTTATTTGCAAAAAACAAGCTGAATGCCATATATTATCTTTCACCTAATACCGCCTTGATCACCGCTTTTATCGTATGCTTTCTGTTGCCCGCTTCCTGGAAAATATATTTTGCGTTCTGTTCAAAGACTTCATCTGTCACTTCCATTCCGCCCTTTAAAAATTCACGCAGCTCCGGATCCTCTATTACGGACAGCAGCTTTTGTCCGGATGCGTGATCCATATTGTGTGTGGACGGCAGCATATGGATGACAATACAATCCGGATTTTCCGAACGTTCCAGCAGCTCTCTGTTCACCTGGTACGGACGGAAACGCACAATGCCCGGAAGCCAGGTCTCCACAGGGTCCGTAAAAAATCCCCAGTTCTCTGTTGTGATCACATCCACGCCCTTGATCGCGTTGATATCATCCGTTTCAATAAATTTACATTCCGGGCTGTATTTCGCGAACAGTTCTTCTACAATTTTGCGCTTTCTCGCGTCCATCTTGGTATCCCAGTTCGGAGATACTACTCCTTCGGGCACAAATTTGCGGAATGTAGCCTTTTCTGCTGCTGTCAGACCTTCCAAAGCCTCATCCATTCCCATATAAGAGGTAATATAGGTAAAGTTCATACCAAGCATAGCACACATCACGCCATATGAGAAGGAATTCACGGCACCGCCCCGCCCGATAAAGCACAGTGTTTTCCCCTTATAGTTTTCCCGTCCCCAAACCTCGTCCAATGTCATCGCGTCCGCCAGCATCTGGGTCGGATGCTGATGATCTGTATATCCGTTGATGATCGGAATCGTACTGTCCTTTGCCATTTCAAGCAGCGTGCTGTGCTTAGCGCCCCGGTAGCCGATGGCACTGTACATCTCGCTGAATACACGCATGGAGTCTTTGATGGTCTCCGTATTTCCGAAATGCGAGTTTGAAAGAAATGTGGTTCCCATTCCCAGATCATTCGCAGAAGTCTCAAACGCGCAACGGGTCCGTGTAGAATTCATTTCAAATAATAACAGAAAGTCCTCCCCGATATAGTCCTGATGTTTGATATGTTCCTTACTTTCTTTTTTCAGCTGGATTGCCAGATCCAAAAGGTAACGGATCTCCTCCGGCGTAAAATCCTCCAATGCGAAAAAGTTTCTTCCTTTCAGTGAAATTGCCATTTTTGTTTTCTCCTTTTAAATTGAATGCTGCTTACCATTTTGTTACCAGTTTGAATACCTTATTAAGCTCCCCTTTTAAATAATATACAATGTTTTTCGTAGATGTCCTTTCCAGATCTTCCACCGAGGATGTAGAGTAAAACGCAGTATGCGGTGTAATAATGACGTCATCTCTTCCAAGCAGCGGATTCTCCGCAATGTGCTCCGGTTTCTCATCTCGAATTGTATCCAGAGCAGCTCCCTTAATCAGCCCCTCATCCAACGCAGTCTTCAGATCCTCCTCCACAACAGAGGCCCCGCGTCCCGCATTCAAAAAATAGGGACGCTTCTTCATCCTTCGAAAAACGTCCAAATTGAAGAAATCATAATTGTCCTCTGTCAAATTCATGTGGTTTGTTATCACGTCTGCTTTTTCAAAAATTTCTTCCGGATCATCCACAAGTTTAACACCAAAGTCTTCCGCATATGTAGGGCTTGCAAATTTATCATAAGCCATTACGCGTATCCCCAGGCCCTGCGCGCGCAGCGCGACAGCAGTCCCTATTTTTCCCAGACCAAAAATCCCCAGCGTCATATCCTTGATTCTCTGGTTCGGCTCCACGATCAGATAATTCCAGTTATAGTCACGTTCCAGAGCATGCATATAATGTTTCAGATTTTTTACCATTGCAAGCATGACACATATCGTGTGTTCCGCAACGTCAATCGTACAGTACTCTCCTACCGGGCACACCCCGATATGCCGACGGTTGGCCTCGTCAAGGTCTACCTTGTCATATCCGGTTGCATTGATGGATATGATCCTCAGCTTTGGCGCATGCTCCATCGCCTCTGCATCCATCCTGATAAATCCGGTGAGAAGGGCATCCGCATCTGCAAGTTTTCCGTAAAATTCTTCCCTCTTTTCATCCGTATACTCATATACTTCTACTTCGCAATCTTCTCCCAGGCCCTCTTTCAGGACCTGGGTTTCCAGATCATGCGTCGGCATCAGAAGCTCCGCATAATCCGCAATCAATACTTTCATAACTGTTCCTCATCTTTCTTCACAGGTTTGTCTATATGACTCCTTCTCTTAACCAATCAATGTCAATCCCAATGCAAATGCGAGACACACCAAGAAGATCACAGCCAATGGTTTCCATACCGCCTTGATCCAGGATGTATAATCAATCTTCGCGTACTGGGTACATGTCATAACCGCGATCGAAGTCGGTGTAAACATCTTGGCAATACCAAGCGCAAAGTTATAAATAATGATCATCACATACGGCGGTACCCCTGCAAATGTCCCCAGCGGAACCATGACCGATATGGTTGCCCCTGCAAGCCCTGTAGAACTGGGAAGGAAGCAGGCAAAGATCAGATAGATCACAAATGCCAGAATCACGAATATCACGACCGGCAGAGAGCCCAGCGTCACCTCCGTAGCATGCAGGATGGTGGATGTAATATTTCCGGATGTCATGATCACCTGGATGCCCCGTGCCATGGGAACGATCAGGGCCGTTGACACAAGCTCCGCCGCACCCTTGATGATAATATTGATAATCTTGTCCAAGTCATACCCGGCCATAAATCCCGCGATCAGGCACATCACAAGCATCAGTGCTGTCAGCTCCGTAAAATACCAGTCTCCGAATGCCACCACGCTGCTTCCGATGACCGTGCTGATGATCGGTGTCGTATTCACCCATTCCGCAATGGATGCAAAAATTGTAAAATGTTCATTGATAGATGTCCATGGGAACAATGCCAGAAGCATGATCACAAAGGTCAGAACAAACACGATCACAAGCCCCTTCATATGCTTCACATCACTCACCGTATCCCCCGTCTCTTCGGAATTGGAAAATTCTTTCAGATCCTGATCCCGCCGGTAGAACTGCACGGATTTTTCCGGATGAGACTGCACCGTCTTCGCGTACCAGCTGATCAGCACGGAAACAACTGCCGACAGCACGAAGAACAGAATCAGTCTTGGAATGATACCGTCTCCAAAGGAAATTCCCGCAATATCTGAAGCAATCCCTGTGGAAAACGGATTGATCGCTGATGCGGCACATCCGATCTGCGTACCGAATACGGAAATCATCACGACCGTAATCGTATCCATCCCCATCGCCAGGAAAATTGGCAGGAACAGGGATACATAAATGGCACATTCTTCATATGCCCCCTGCGACGTACCAAGGAATGACAGAATAAATACAAGGATTGTTATCAGTATATAAGGCTTTTTCTGAAATTTTTTTGCCACGGATGTCAGCGCAAATCCGATGACACCTGTCTCTTCCATCATCTTCAGGAAGCTCCCGAAAAGCATGATGTAAAGGGAAATGGAAATTGCCCCGCTCACCGCGCCATTTCCGACCATACCTACGATCGGCGCAGTGATCACGTCCCAAAGCCCCTGCGGATTGGCCGGAAGCTCTTTGTAAGTCCCGGCAATCGCATATCCGGCCTCATCCAATTCATATTCCCCTCCCGGAATGAACCATGTAAGAATTGCCATGAGCGCAATTACAACAAATATAACTACATAGGAATTCAGGCCCTTCTTTTCTTTTTTCTTTTTTTGAGTTTCTCCCATTGTTGTCTCTCCTTCCTTTTCTTTTGTCTGTATTTTCTGTTTTTTCCTTGTGTATTTTATTTTAGTCAAAATATTTTCTGAAATATATTGTCTGAACCCACAAAGTCCGTTCAAAAGATTTGTATGAATCACCATTGACGTATTGTAAAGGACTTTTTCATCCTATTTACCAAAAATCATTTCAGGGCAAAAATAAGACCGGGAACCTGTTTTTTGATTCCCGGCCTTTTACGTGCTGCCGTCGGCAGCCGCCCTACGATTTTCTAAAATACACCAAATAATTTTGTCAGCAGAACAATGATCGGAAGAGCAATCAGCGTCTTCTCTACGAATATGAAACACAGATCTTTCAATTTAATCGGAACCTTTGAGGAAATCATAATCGATCCGATCTCCGTAATATATACGATCTGAACCAATGACAGCGCTCCCAGTATAAATCTGGTTTTCACCGATTCCACACCTGCAAGCAGCACAGACGGCAAAAACATATCAATAAATCCAATGATTGCCGCGGGCGCCACTGCAAACGCATCCTCAATCCCGAATAACCGCAGATAATATCCAAATGGAACGGAAAGCCATTTAAAAATCGGTGTATATGCCTCCACCATACATGCAATCGTTCCAAAAGCCATTACGATCGGAGCCGTCTGAAATACGATCCCCATAAAGGTATCCAGCCCGCCAAGCAGGATCTGCTTCACCCCCGGTCCCTTAGCCGCCTTTTCTACAGCCAGCTTCAACGCCCACTGATGCATGGTATATCCTTCAATCTCCTCCTCCTTGACCTGTTTTCCCACATCAGGGCAGAACTCGTCCGGATACAGACGAAGCGGCGGAATCCGGATCATAATCGCCGCACTTACGAATCCGGTCATCGTCACGATCAAATAAAAGGGAATAAACAAATGATCCACACCGATCATTGCGGCGATCACCAGGCTGAATGGAAGCGACACTGCGGAAAAACAGCATGCAATCACAATGGCTTCCCTCGCCGTATAATATCCCCGCTCATACTGCTTGATGGTAAGCACCGCCCCCACCGTATTGCTTCCCAGCCAGGATGCCAGCAGATCCACCGCCGCCCTTCCCGGCAGATGGAATACCGGTCTGGTCACCCTGCGCAGCAGCGTACCGGCATAATCCATAATCCCGAAATCCATCAGCAGCGGAATCAAAAAAGCCGCTGCCATAAACCACACGGTAATCGTCTTCAACAATCCCAGCATGGTTCCGCCGGTATCCGGGGAAATCACAGCTTCAAAGCCGATTCCAAAATACACCATCACCGCAAATACCATTCCCAGAAGACGGCAGATATAATAGAAGGTACTGCATGAAAAAAGTGCGTTCAGGCGTTCATTTTTTATGATCCATTCCGGTTTCAAAAATCTTCTGATCGTAGAAAACACTGCGGACAGGATAATTGCAATTGTCACCACCGCTGAAATCACCGGTGCAAGCAATACCTGCAGTGCATCCGTAATAATTCCGATCAATATGGTCATATTTCCATGCCATTTGATCGGCAGCAGGAAAATGACCGTCCCCAAAAGAGACGGGAGGATAAATCTGCATAATTCCCCTCCGCTATAATTTTTTTTGCCTTTACTCTCCATATTCTTTTCTCCTGTGCTATTGACCTTTTCATAAAGTATAATTTTTGCATTCTGTTTTTTCCATTGTATGCATCCACAAAATTTTACCCCCATTTTTATATTCAGCACCAATTTACATTTTGTCTTTCCTGTGTTTAAATTTACCATAATCATCTTTGCATATTCAGGAAACAATGATATAATCAGCAGATAAGGTGGTGGCTAAATGGAAGAAAATCTATTAAATTACACATTTCATAATGATTTTAAGGAGGTTTCCATCCGAGATCTACTCAATACAAAACAGATGGTTTCCTGTGATATGATCATAACCGAGGAGGGACTGGAGCACATGATAAAGAGCGCAACGGTTATGGACGTGGAGGATATCGAGGACTGGCTGCATGAAGGCGATATCCTGATCGTAAGCCGTTTCATGCGTACCTGCCTGACGGAAAGCTTTATCAATACTCTGTACCGGAAAAAGGTTTCCGGCGTGATCACGCACAAGCTGTATGAAAAGTATATCACTGAGGAACAAAAAGAATTATTGATCAAATATCACATTCCTCTTATATTTATCGAAGATCACGTTCCATGGAGCAGTATGATCGTTCTGATCCAGAATCTGATCATCAATAATCAAACGCAGTACCTTGTAGAAAACCAGAATTTTCAGAATTCTATTATCAACTATCTGTCCAATAATTACCTGCTGAACAGCCTTTGCGAAATTGTGCATAACCTGACGAAGATTACGATCGCGCTTGCAGACTATAATCTTCGGATTCAGGACAGCTCTAATGACAACGACTGGAATTCGGAGCTTCGGAATCTGAGAGTCAGTACTCTTTTACAGCGCATTCCTGTCGGGGAGAATTTCAACGGCATTGCCATGAACGGATATAAATACCATGACAATTCTGTCAATGAACAAGATCAGTATTTTATCATCCCTTCCCATATTTCAAAATTTACTTCTGCATTTTACATTATTGTAAAATACCGTTCATCTGCCGAAACGCTTCCTCCTGAACTGATCTGCCGACTGGAAACAATCATGTCCATATATTCTCTGAAAATCAGTATTACGGCAGAATTTGAAAAATCAAATTATTACTTCAAAAGTGTTGTTTTTGAAAGTCTCCTTGACCTGACGCATGAAGACCGGGCCCGCAAAAAGCAGATCAGCCTGAGTCTGAATACAGAATTGAGCAGCAGCTATTATCTGCTCTTGATCAACAGCCGCAAAGACTTAAATCTCTTTAATAACGTGGAGCTATTGACCGGATTTATCAATCATTTGAAGCATATCAGGCTCTACAATAATAAATTTCTTGTGTTTTTATATAAAGAACAATGGGTGATTCTGATCGATGATAAAGTACGTTCCATAAAAGATGTGGGCACGCAGCTCTATGATGCCCTGTCCACTTATTTTAATTCCTCCCACTTTATTATGGGAATCAGTGACCTCCATCGCTACTGGGACCTGCGGAGGGCGTATAATGAAGCCGTATTTACTTTGAATTATGTCAGAAACAGGCAGGACAGCGTTTCTCTGCTTCTATATGGAGAGCTGGGGATCATCAAGCTGTTTACGGACAGCAACGGCAATATCAACGATGCCTACCTGGATGAATTGTACCAATTATACCTGGAACCGATCCTGGAATATGACAGGAAGCATTCCTCCGATCTCTATTTTACCCTGGAATCTTTTTTTTCGAATGAGCTTTCCTATAAGCTGACCAGCGAAAAATTATTCATTCACGTCAATACGCTGCATGCAAGAATTGCGAAGATCGAGCACCTGATCCACGTCAGTTTTTCCAATCTGGACAGTATCATAGGGCTCCGGCTTACGATTCTTCTGAACCAGTTTGACTACTTTTCACATTACAGGAGCCACCCTGCCTGAGATGGATGTATCTCAGGCAGAGCGGCTCCGAACACCGGAAATCTCCGGAACTATTTTATTTTTTCTTACTGCTATGGAACAGGGTGCACAGCATGACCAGGATGCTTCCCGCCCCCAGGAAAAAGTCGCCCAGATTAAAGGTCAGCTTCGTGATCTTTTCCCATCTGGTCTGAAATCCCACATAATCGATCACGTAGCCGCGGAGCCAACGGTCAAAGGTATTGCTCCACGCGCCTGCCGTCATCAGCGACAGGCCGATCTTCTTCACGCGGTGCTTCTTTTGCATCAGCGTAAACAGCTGGTAAATGGTCAGGAGCACTGCCGCATATGCCGAAGCATACTTTACGGCCTCCGGCCTCTCTTCCAGCAGATTCATGCAGAATCCGCGATTATAGACCTTGCGCAGGATCACCTTTCCCTTGCAGGCCGTCCGCTCTTCCTTCCGGGTCATATATCCTTCTATGACAGACTTGGCCGTAATATCCAGAAGTGCCAGACAGGCCGTGATACTGATCAATAATAAAATTCCCATAACCATCGTCCTGCTTTATAATTCTGTCTTTGCTTCTTCCACATGCTCCGCTGCCGCTTCCGCAATGTCTTCCGCCTTCTCAGCCACAGCGTCCGCTGCTTCTCCCACTTTCTCAGCCACAGCGTCCGCTGCTTCCTCCACTGCTTCTTCCGTCTTCTCAGCCGCCGCTTCCGCTGCTTCTCCCACTGCTTCTGCCGCTTCCGCAACGTCCTCCGCTGCTTCCTCGACGATCTCCGGCATCTTATGTCCGCAGAACGGGCAGTATGCCATGCCTTTTCCCACAGTCTTTCCGCAATCCTCGCACTGGGAATCGCCCTTTACATCGGAAATCTTCTGCAGGCATTCCGCAATGCTCTCTTCTCTGCTCTGAATAGCCTCGCACAGCCCTGCAGCTTCTTCGCCTACCTCTGTCCCGGACTTAAACTGGTCGTAAACCGCAAGCCCAAGCTCTGCCAGGTCACTGTCGTTCTCCCTTTCCAGTGTACGGATCTGGCTTTTCAGCTTCTGGATCTCCATCGCCTCTCCCGCTTTGTTCGTTACGCTCTCAGCAGTTTCGCCCAGACGCTTTCCCAAATCCTCCAAAAAATTTCTCATATCAACACAGCCCCTTTCATTGGTTTATAATTTGGCATGCAACTGTTCAGCTTACACAGTTACGTTCACTAGTCTTCATTATACCCCATTCTCCGTCAACTTCAAATAGTTTCTAACTTTTTTTATACTTTCATAATAATTTTTTTACGATTCCCGGCGGCAGTACAGTTCCTATTTGCGGCATGGCCGGCCGCTCACAGTAACGCAGTACAGTCTGCTGTTCTGAAAAATCCGCTTCCGTCATATAGTAGCATTAAACAGCAGCATGAAAAAGAAAGCCTATATAGCCTATGGTCGATCTGGAAACTTGTAAAACAGCCATCCTCTCTGACGATTACCGTGATTTTATCGTGAATGACAATTCCTCGCTGATCTCGCGGATCAATGAAGAAGATTTTTGTACGCAGACTGCGGAAACGAATTACCGCTGCATCTATGTTCCCAACGAACAGGCGGATCCGCTCACTTCGGAAATGCTTTATTATACGGCCGTTCCGAAATGCTATACGCATATCAGCACCGACTCCTTGAACCAGGCCGGTATCCTGCCGCTCCACAGCTATCCCACCCTCCATCTGATGGGAAAAGGCGTGCTGATCGGCTTTCTGGACAGCGGGATCGACTACCGCAATCCGATATTCCGGAATCTGGACGGGACCACAAGGATCGCCGCCATCTGGGACCAGACGATCCAGGATGGAACCCCGCCGGAATGGTTTGCCTACGGTTCCGAATATACCGAAGAGGTGATCAACGAAGCACTGCTCAGCGACAATCCCTTAAGCATCGTCCCTTCCGTAGACGAATCGGGACATGGTACCTTTACCGCAAGCCTTGCGGCCGGAAGCGGAAACCCTGCGGAAAACTTTTTAGGCGCCGCCCCGGAATGTACCCTTGCGGTCGTCAAGCTCAAGCAGGCGAAAAAATATCTCCGGGACTATTATTTTATTCCCGACGATGTCCCCTGCCATCAGGAAACCGATATTATACTGGCCCTGCGCTATCTGCATCTTCTGGCGCAGAAGCTGGATCTCCCGCTTGTATTCTGCTTTGCCCTCGGCACCAACGCCGGGGGGCATGTAGCCGCACTTCCCTGTCCGATCATTCTGAACTATTATGGTTCCTCCATCAACCGGATCCCTGTCATCGGCTGCGGCAATGAAGCAGACAAACGCCACCACTACTATTATGAGATCCCGGATATCTACACGAATCATACGGCAGAAATACGGGTAGGCGAAGGTGTCAACGGATTTACCATGGAGCTTTGGACCTCAATCCCCAATGTCCTCTCCATCTCCCTGACCTCGCCTTCCGGTGAAAGCACCTCCAAGCTTGCCATCCGGACCAATGTCCGTACATCCTTCCAGTTTTTGCTGGAGCCGACCCGCGTGACCGTTGACTATCGGGTCGCGGCGGATCTGGAAACCTCGGAGCTGATCTTTTTCCGGTTTGCCAATCCTTCTCCCGGCATCTGGCGGCTCAACATCGAGCCTGTGCGGATCTTTAACGGACAGTTCCATATCTGGCTTCCGCTCAGCGAATTTATCAGCGGGGAGGTTTATTTTTTGAATTCCAATCCCTACTATACCGTCACCAATCCCGCCAACGGCGTGAGTACGGTCAATACCGCCTTTTATGAAGGGACTACCAAGGCGGTGGCCTTAAGCTCCGGAAGGGGCTACAGCCGCAATGACCTCATCAATCCCACCCTCGCGGCCCCCGGCGTAGATGTGCTGGGCGCTCTTCCCAATGGGCGTTATGCCATGCGCACAGGCTCCAGCGCAGCGGCCGCGATCGCCGCGGGCGCCGTAGCGCTCCTGCTGGAATGGATCCTGGGCAAGATGGGCAATACCTCTGTGGATTCCTATCAGGTAAAAAGCATCCTCATGATCGGAGCACAGCGTCCCCCGGGAGTACAGTTCCCGAACCGCGAGTGGGGATACGGCCTTTTGGATCTGTATAACGCGCTGAATGAGATCCGGGAGCTCTAAGGGATCTCCTCTGCCGAAAGCAATATTTTCCTTATCGCATCCATGGAAAAAGCGGCTGCTGGAAGATCACATTTTCCAACAGCCGCCGTATTTCATTTCTGTCCAATCCCTCCGTTTGCGCCTTAGGGATTGCAGAAAAAACTGGCACATCCTGGCAGCTCCTCAGACCGGCTGGCTCAGCAGCGGCACGCTCTGGCTCCTGAGCTGGATCACAGGCCCGCCCGTACCTTCTATGTATTCCCTTGTGATGGTCACCTGTCCGATGCTGTCATCCTTGGGGATCTCATACATGATATCCAGCATAAACTCTTCGATGATGGCCCGGAGCGCCCTGGCCCCGGTATCCTTTTCCATCGCCTTTTCCGCAATGGCCTCCAGCGCGCCTTCATCAAAGTCCAGGCTCACCTCGTCCAGCGCAAGCAGCTTCTGATACTGCTTGAGGATCGCGTTTCTCGGTTCCTTCAAGATCTTGACCAGCATCTCCTTATCCAGCCCCTGCAATGTGAAGATGATGGGGAGACGCCCGATAAACTCCGGGATCATGCCGAATTTGCGCAGATCCTCTATGGTCACCTTGGAGACCAGGTTCTTATCCTTGTCATATTTATCCTTTAATTCCGCGTTAAATCCCATGGACGTCGTCTTCGAAAGCCGTTCCCGGATAATGATATCCAGATCCGGAAACGCGCCGCCGCAGATGAACAGGATGTTCTTCGTGTTCACCGTCGTCAGGGGAACCATGGCGTTCTTGCTGTTGGCGCCCACCGGCACCTCCACCTCGCTGCCCTCCAAAAGCTTTAACATCCCCTGCTGTACGGACTCTCCGCTCACATCCCTCTGGCTGGAATTTCTCTTTTTCGCGATCTTGTCAATCTCGTCGATGAAGATGATCCCCTGCTCCGCGCGCTCCACATCATTGTCCGCCGCAGCCAGCAGCTTGGAGACCACGCTTTCAATATCATCCCCGATATAGCCCGCCTCCGTCAGAGAGGTGGCATCTGTGATCGCAAGCGGCACATCCAGAAGCTTTGCAAGCGTCTTCACCAGATAGGTCTTACCGCTCCCGGTAGGTCCGATCATCAGCATATTGGACTTCTCGATCTCGATATCATCCAGGGTGCCGGAAGCAACCCTTTTATAATGGTTATAGACCGCAACCGACATGGCCTTCTTGGCATGCTCCTGGCCGACCACATACTCGTCCAGACGTGCCTTGATCTTGTGCGGCACCGGCATATCCTTGATATTCAGCTTCTTCACCTGCTTTTCCTTTGTTTCCTTTTTCTTCTTGATCTTCTGCCGCTTCGGGATGGCATTTTCCAGATCCGACAGGTTCAAAAACTGGATTCCCGGTATGCTGTTCATCAGCTTCGAGAAATCCACGGAACCATTGGTCATCGTGTCAAAGCTTCTCTGCATACAGCTCTGGCAGATGGTAATGTGGTTCGGCAGCTCGATCATCTTCCCGGCAGCGCTCTCCGGGCGGTGGCACATGAAGCAGACCTTCTCGTACTCGTCCTCCTGCTTCTTCTCTTCGTTTTCCGAAACCGTCACTTCTTTTTTCTCTTCCGTAGGAGCAGATTCTTCCTCTTTGTCCGAATCCACTATGATAAAATCATTCCCCGACATTCTTCATCCTCCAGATTCATATTTCCGCAGGCAAACGTGCACCAGCCCACTGTTTCATTATAGACGAAACCCGTCTCAGATACAAATTAACTTTTTCTAAACGTACTCCAAAGCGAATCATCAATCCGGCAACCCGTTTTCCAGCATTCCAAGGAAATCCTCTTCTGATATGATGGGCACTCCCAGCTCCTTTGCCTTCTTATTCTTCGAAGAGGCGGACTGTACGTCATTGTTGATCAGATAATGGGTCTTGGAGGTCACAGAGCCTGTCACCTTGCCGCCCCTGCTCTCGATCAGCTCCTTCACCTCTCCCCGGTTTGCAAAATGCGTCACGCTCCCCGTGATCACAAAATTCACCCCGGCAAACATGGCGGCTTCCGTCGTTTCCTCCTCCTGCGGGATCGTCACCTCCGCCAGCAGCTTCTGATAAAGCTCCCGGTGCTTTTCCTGGGCAAAATAATCCACATAGGTCTTTGCGATCACACCGCCTACGCCCGGGATTTCATCCAGCTCTTCCTCGGTCGCGTCCGGGATCCGGGCCGGGTCATTCCCAAAGGCACGGCAGATCACCTTGGCATTTGCCAGTCCGATATTCGCGATCCCCAGGCTGTAGACCAGCCGGGGCAGCGTCGTATTCCTTGCGTTTTCAATACTCTTTAGCAGGTTCACATAGGACTTTTCCCCAAACCCTTCCAGGTTCTTGATCTCTTCCTCATAGCGGTCCAGATGGAAGATATCCGAAAAGTCCTTGATAAATCCCTGTATGATAAATTTTTCCAGCGTGGCCTCGGACATCCCCTCGATATTCATGGCGTCCCGGCTCACAAACAGGGCAAAGGACTTCACCTGCTTTGCCTGGCAGTCCGGATTGGTGCAATACAGGGTCTTCGTGTCATTTTCCGTGGAAATGCGTGTCGCCCCGCCGCACACCGGACAGACCGCCGGAATCCCGCACTTTCCGCTCCGGGTCAGATTTTCCGCGATCTGGGGAATGATCATATTGGCCTTATAGACCTGGATGGTATCCCCGATCCCCAGCTCCAGCTCTTCCATGATGCTCAGGTTGTGGACGCTGGCCCGGCTCACCGTAGTCCCCTCCAGCTCCACCGGCTCAAAGATTGCCACCGGATTGATCAGCCCGGTCCGGGAAGGGCTCCATTCTATCTCCCGCAGCGTCGTCTCCCGAACCTCATCCGCCCATTTGAACGCAAAGGAATCTCTGGGGAATTTTGCCGTTGACCCCAGCGACTGTCCGTATGCGATGTCGTCATAGACCAGCACCAGTCCGTCCGACGGAAAATCGTTGCTCTCGATCCGCCCCGCGAACCAGTCCACCTCTTCCCGGATGGTCTTTGCCGTCACCCTGCGGTGCTCCACCACTTCAAAGCCCTGGGATGCCAGCCATTCCATCTGCCGGAACCTGGAATTTTCAAAATCCACGCCCTCCGCCCGCACCAGAGAAAATGCGAAAAAGCGGACATTGCGCCTTGCCGTCACCTCATTGCTCAGCTGCCGGACCGAACCGCTGCACAGGTTCCTCGGATTCTTATACCTGGCATCCACATCCTCGATCTCCTCATTGATCCGCTCAAAGTCCCTGTATCCGATGACCGCCTCCCCACGCAGGATCAGCTCTCCCTGGTAGGAAATGCGCAGAGGAAGATTTTTGAACACCCTGGCATTGTTGGTGATGACCTCCCCCACCTCTCCATTTCCCCGGGTGACCGCCTTCTGCAGTTCTCCGTCCCGGTAGGTCAGCACAATGGTAAGCCCGTCCAGCTTCCAGGAGATTACCGCCTGCTGGTCTCCCAGAAATTCCTGCAGCCGGGGCACCTCCTTGGTCTTATCCAGGGAAAGCATGGGGCGCTCATGCCGCTCCTTCGGCAGTTCGCTGAGCACCTCATACCCCACATGGACGGTGGGGCTGGATGCAAGTGTTGTTCCCAGCTCCTGCTCCAGCCCTGAAAGTTCGTCATACAGCTTATCATATTCGTAATTGCTCATGATCTCCCGGTCTTCCTGCTCATAGGCGCGCCGGGCGCGGTTTAAAAGCTCTGTCAATTCCTGCAGCCGCTGTCTTTTCTGCTCCATAAGATCCTGCTCCTGTTCTAATTCATTTTGCAGCTGATCTGCTCCGTCACTTCATACAAATACGCAGAAACAGCATTCCATACCGTCTGATTTTATTTCGAAGAACCCCGGATCTGCTCATACAATTCATTGAGTTCTTCATCCGTGACCTGGCGGTACTCCCCCTCTTTCAGGTTACCCAGCCTGATATTTAATATTCTCGTGCGCACCAGATCCTTCACCTGGTATCCCAGGGCTTCGCACATCCTGCGGATCTGCCGGTTCATGCCCTGAGTCAGGATGATCGAAAACGTATACTTCCCGATCTTCTGTACCTGGCAGGGCCTGGTCACCGTATCCAGGATGGGCACACCTGCCGCCATCCGGTCCAGAAAATCCCGGGTCACCTCCCGGTCCACCGTGACCTTATATTCCTTCTCATGCCGGTTTGCGGACCGCATGATCTGATTGATGATGTCCCCGTTGTTGGTCATCAGAAGCAGCCCCCGGGAATCCTTATCCAGCCTTCCGATATACGTGATCCGCACCGGATAATCCAGATAACGGATGATGCTGTTCCTTTCCCTGCGCTCCTCCGTACACACAATGCCCACAGGCTTGTTCACCGCCAGCAGGACCATTTCCTCCTGGCGGGAAACCACTTTTTTTCCGATACAGACCCTCTGCCCCGGCCAGACCTTCATCCCGGTCTCCCCGGGCCTCCCGTCCACCGTCACCCGGCCGGACGCGATCAGGCGGTCTGCCTCCCGCCTGGAGCATACGCCTGCTTCGCTGAGATATTTGTTCAGCCGGACCGGCTCTGTTTTCTGCTGAAATTCCTTTTGGATCTGATTGCCCATCTTCTCTCACTCCCCGCTCAGCACGCCTTTGAGATTGTTGTCCTGGAAAAAGGTATTGCCGCTGTATAGATACAGCACGTCGGAGATCCGGTAGGTATCCATGATATCCTCGATCGTCCCGCTGTAATATCTGGGATCCACCAGCACGATCTCCCGAAAATACGGGGTCAGAAACGGCACAAAGCTGTTTGCGTAGGAATCCTTGATGAGCAGGAGCCTCCTCTTGCTTTCCGACACCGTCTTAATATCCACCACGGACGTATTTTCCCCCAGAAAGACCGCATACTGGTCCCGTGTCTTGAGCTTGGACGAATCATACAGCGAAGCGGTCTTGCGCTGTTCATCCACATAGTTGACCACCACGTCATTGTCCGTGTCTCTGGGAACATACATATAGATATCCTCCCTGACGTCCATCCTGCAGCCGCTCTTGGCCGCAAGCATCCCGTTAAAGGTGGTGGAGATGGGATAGGAGACAAAGCCGCTGGACACATCGGTCTTGATCTGCATCTGCTCCGCCACCTGGCTGAACGTATAAAACGCCCCCAGGCTGGTCCAGTGGTGGTCCGTCTTATAATAGATCTGTTCCCCCGCATGCTTCTTCAAAGCTTCTGCGGCATCCAGCCACTCCACGTCCTCCCCCAGCTCCCGCTTCACCTGGGCGAACATCCGGCTCTGATCGGACACCGTGGCAAACGCGGGAAGCCGGTCGCGCATGATATTGGCCGCGTTGGGAACCAGCAGCATATACGTCTGAATATCCCGGCTCCGTTTCGCAAACTGCCGGATCGCTTCCAGATTTTCCATCAGCGTATCCTGGTCCGGCGACACGATCTCTTCCATCAGGTAGTCATCCTTTCCGATCAGGATGTCCTCCTCCTGCTTGCTTCCGCCGAGACTGCTTAAGCCCACCTTGATGCTCCTCCAGAAATTCCGCCCGGCAAACTGATCCGCCAGGTAGGTTTCATATTTTGTCATGAAATCCCCTGACACCAGGCTGCTCCAGGAAAGTTTCGGCATCCTGGCGAGCATCCGGTTTTCCTCCTCGGACATCTCCTTATCCGATACGATCAGGTTCAGCAGGAAAAAAATGATCATGCACATGACAAATACTTTTCCTACTGTCCCTTCAATTCTTCTTAGTCTTCTATGATTCCTCATATTGATCTCCTGATATCGAAAGGCATCCGGTTTCTTTTCGCAGATGCCGTCATTTCACACAAAATCCTCCCTGCGGGAGCTCTGACCTTAAAAACGGAAATATAAAAACGGATTAAAGGTTTCCGTCACCAGGAATGCCACGCTGACCAGGAATATCCCCATATAGATCACGCAGGACATGATCCTCTGCGTCCTTCCTTTTTTATAGGACTCCATAAAGGCGCACAAGATCTTCCATCCGAGGGATGAGGATCCCAGGATACACAGCAGAAACAGCAGCCAGTGGGTCGTCAGCAGGAACACCGCCTGCCGGTCCGCCAGGGCGCTCGCCCCCATGCCGAACATCATCCCGATGTGGTCCAGCGCCGAACCCAGGTCCGGACTGAAGAAAAATACCCATCCCACCATCACCAGGACAAACGTGTAAATATGCTGGATCACTCCCGGAAGCCGGTCCATCAAAGCTCCCCACACATGCTTCTCCAGGATCAGCAGCACGCCGTAGTAAAGGCCCCAAAACAGGAAGTTCCATTCCGCGCCGTGCCACAGCCCGGTCAGCGCCCATACCAGGATCAGGTTCACCATATTGCGCTGCCCGCTGCACCGGTTTCCTCCCAGTGGAATATACACGTATTCCCGAAACCAGGTGCTCAGGGAAATGTGCCATCTCCGCCAGAACTCTGTAATACTTTTCGAGACATATGGATAATGGAAGTTCCTGCGGAATTCAAAGCCGAACATTTTTCCCAGCCCGACTGCCATATCCGAATATCCGCTGAAATCAAAATAAATCTGGAACGCGTATGCAAGGCACCCGACCCATGCGGTCAGCACGGATACCGTCCCCACCGGGAGCTGCATCACCTGCTCATAGACCGTACCGATAGAATTGGCGATGACCACTTTTTTCGCCAGTCCCCGGATAAAAAACATGGCTCCCCGGCCGAACTTTACAATGCCGAAGCTGCGCTGTCTCAGCTGTTCCTCGATATCCACATACCGGACGATCGGCCCTGCGATCAGCTGCGGAAACATACAGATATAGGCGGCAAACCAGGTGAACTTTTTCTGCGCCCGTGCCTCTCCTCTGTACACATCTACAATATAGGACAGTGCCTGGAAGGTATAAAAAGAGATCCCAATGGGCAGCGGAAGCACCCGGTAGGGAATATCCACCGGCAGCGTCCCGTTCACCGTCTCCATGATCAGTCCGTAATATTTAAAAAAGCTGAGCACCAGTACATTTGCCGCCACCCCGAAGATCAGGCTCCGCCTGGCAAGCTGCGGGCTGTTCCTCTTGCCGTCAATATCCAACCCGCAGTAATAATTCATAAGGATGGACAGCAGCATCAATATGATATAGACCGGCTCTCCCCATGCATAGAAAAACAGACTGGCAGCCAGCATCACCAGATTCCTCATCTGTACAGGCGCCAGATAATAAACTGCCAGCGTCACCGGCAGAAATACAAACAAAAATGTTATACTACTAAACAGCATTCAACTATCCTCTTCCCAGCCCGGTCTACAGGCTCTTTGTAAATGCGTCGGCTAAGGTTTCCGCCTCCGGCGAGACGGCCAGAAAGAGAAACCGCCCTCTCACCTGGATCTGTGCCTGCCCGATCAACTGCGCCTGCTCCGGCGCGTACCCCTCAAAGGTATTCTTCCGGCTTTCCAGGCGTTCCTCTATGGCATCCCGTACCTCCTGCACCTGCTGGTCCGTTTTCACTTCGATCAGCAGGACCTCCTGCGCCGAGATGCTGAACTCGGCAGAATAAAACAGGACACCTTCATAGTCCGCGCTGTTCAGCCCATAATACCGCTTCAATGCCTGGGCATCCTGCCTGACAAGGCTCTCCTGGTCCAGCAGGGGCTCAACGGCTCCGGCAACCTCCTCGAAGGGCTTCGTACTCCCGCTGGTATAGATCAGCAGCAGCACGATATACACCAGGATCAAAAAGGCCGCTCCCAATTTGAGGATTCCTGCCTTGCTGAAGGACGAGACCTCCTGCTGATCCTGCCGGTAATCCTCTGCATCATATTCCTCTGTGCCTTCTGCATAGCCGGCCTCATAAGCTGTTTCTTCATGGCTGGCACCATATTGGCCACCGTCATTCTGGCCGTAATCAGGTGCATAACCCTGCTCATAGCCCTGGCCATAACCAGCGCCGCTCTGCACGTATCCCTGTCCGGGATTCCCCCGGTAATTCACTCCGTATCTCTCTGTCATAAGGAAGCCACCTCCGCCATACGTTCTGCCCAAACCGGGTAAAAATCTGGTTTAAAATGGACTCCGTCCTCTTCATAGTATCGGTCAGACACCAGCTCCGTGTTGTCCACGTATGCGATCTGCTGCCTGTCGCACATCTCCCGCAGCGCTTCATTATAGGCATCCAGTTCCTGGAATAAAGGTTCTCTTTCCCTTTCCTGCCGCGAGACCGGGAAAATGGAATTGATAAAGATCTTTGTATTCGGCAGCTCTTTCTGCATCTGCTTGATAATCGACTTGTATTGATCTATAAATGCATCCGTATCCCCCTGGGTGGAAAGGATATCGTTCATGCCGTAAGACAAAAACACCACCTGGGGATTGAGTTCCTTTAGCTTCCCGATCTGTTCCTCCAGCCCTCCCAGTCCGGCTCCGATCTCCGCCACCACACTGGAAGCGTTCAGGATGTCGTACTCTGTAAACCCGGCCGTGATGGAATCCCCCATAACGACCGCAGTGGTAAATTTTTCCTTGATACTGCGGGTATCTTCCGCTTCTGCTTCTTTTTTCTCCTGCTCCTCCAGATTCTGTATCTTCGTCTCGATCACGGTGACCTCCGCCGCTTCCGCCTGCTGAATGATCTCCACGCCTTCCGATGTATCCACCTTTTTTCTGGTCAGGCTTCCCACTGCCTCCACCGCTATGATGACCACGATCAGCACCGCCGCAAGCGCCAGCCCTGAGATCACCATGATTCTTTTCTTTTTATTATCCAATGTTCTTTATCGTACCTCTCTTATGTATTATACTCACGGCCGATGAAATCTGCCGTGAGTATCGCGCCGGCCGCAGCCGCAAAGCGGCATAATTCCTCATGCGGCTGTGTGCATCCTGTTATACTGCGCGTCAGATAAATCTGCCGCGCAGTATAACTACAATATTTCTATATAATACGTTTTTTAACATAAAAAGTCAATGTCTGCGGTTCACTACACCAGATTTTTGTGTTAGAATAGTGATTGTTCCCCCCTGGACCGCGCACCCTGCCGCAAGGACACAGCCCCGCAAAACAACACGATTCCCAATGATCGGAGGAAAAAATATTGATCGCACTGAAGCTGAAAAATACCAAAAATTTCATGACGCACCTTCTGCTGTCCGATACCTTTGACAACTTTCTGTTTATCGAAGGCGAGATCGTCACATTCAATACCTTTACCATAGACGGTTATATTCAGAAAGCCTTTTATGAAGATTCCATGGCCCCGGGACCGGACAGCCCGGGTTCTGCCGCGTCATCCGGCTCCGGCGCGCCTTCAGATCAGGAAAACGCCGGCGGCAGCTCAAAGGGAGGTTATTCCTCATGGAAGCAGCTACGGGAGCTGTGCTTTTCGATCATCAAGGGAAAGCGGACCCCGCTGAGCTTCCGGTTCGTATTCAGCCTGTCCCCTGAAAATATTGCAAGGCTGATCGAGCAGAAGGGCCTGGACTATCAGGCATCCGATGTGCAGGGACTGTACCTCAATATCCGATTTGACGGCTCCGCTCTCCAATGCATCACCGGAACCTCTCTGAAAACATTTTCCATGGATAAATCCTTAGAGCATGAGTGGGACGCCATGGTCCCCAGATTCTTTGACAAGAAGGGCATTGCTTTTGAACCAGAGGAATGATCCTCTGCCGGCCAAACCTGGCAGAGTACGGTTTTTTCTATAATAAAAGGGGCCGGAACTGTCTGCAGTCTCCGGCCTGAAAAATCGCAATTTCAGAAGTATTTATTTTTTAATTTTGTGGTGTAGACCATATACCAGACAAGCACGCCGAGAAAGACCGCAAGCCCGGTATAATCCAGCACCGGAATGGGCGTCACAAAGCAATGGATCATGTCGATCACCCCATATACCGTTGCCACGATCCCGAATACCAGCACCGCCGGCAGCGCTTTTTTCACAAATGCGGCTTTATCCCTGCACATATATTCCGAATACTTCTTTCCCAGGAGAAGCGTCTCATTGATGCTCCCGTTCCTCCGCATCTGTATATAGGCATACAGCCCATAGATCCCACATCCAAAAGCCATGATACTGACAAAGCCAAAAATATTCTCATCCATCGTTCTTCGATTCCTTTCTTGCTTACACTGCATCCCATCCCCTGATTGCTCCAGGTAAAAACTATATACAGTGTAGCAGAAGGCGCAAAAAAAAGCAATCGGCGTTTACTTTTTTTCCCGGGTGTATTATGATAATGATAAAACATCTGAAGGAGGAGATCCATGGAAATCGAACGCAAATATCTGATCGAACGCTCGAAGATCCCTTTTGACCCGAAGGACTATCCGTGCCGCAGAATCGAGCAGGGATACCTGTGCACCGAACCGGTCGTACGGATCCGGCGTGACAACGACGACTATTACCTGACTTACAAATCAAAGGGCCTTTTGGTCCGGGAAGAATACAACCTGCCGCTTACCCGCGAGGCATATACCCACCTGATCGAAAAAGCGGACGGACATCTGATCACCAAGGACCGCTATGTCATCCCCCTGGACGGCGGCCTGAACATCGAGCTGGACTTTTTCTCCGGTTATCTGGACGGCATGATCTTTGCCGAGGTCGAATTTCCGGATGAAGCGGCTGCCAACTCCTTCCGGCCTCCAAGCTGGTTCGGTGAGGATGTCACCTGCTCCCCGCAATACCAGAACAGTACGCTGAGCCGGCTGTAATTCCCATAAACCGCACGCCTGCCGTACCTTGCCGGCACAAAAATCCATGTGTACAGTTTTGTATGCTTTTCAAATATTTTCTCCATTATGTTGCATAATAACCCGTATCGGAAAATCATTGCTATAATTCAGGAAAGGAAATATGCTCTTTTTCGACATTTAACAGATTTTCCGGGAATCTTTTTCCCATATACGGAGGTGCATCGTGGCGAATATACAGCTTGCATACAATTTAAAAAGATATCGTGAAGCATATGGATTCACTCAGCAGGCATTGGCTGAGAGGATCAGCATCTCCCGTCAGGCATATTCCAACTATGAGACCGCAAAAAGAGATCCGGATCTGGATCTGCTGACCAAGCTGTGCGAGGTCTATTCCATCACGCTGGACCAGCTGGTACGCACGCCGTTCTCGGAGGATGAGTTTCGGGAATCCGTGGCTCCCTATCATATCTCCTACCGCAGCGGCACGGACGACATCCTCTATCTGACCGACGAGGAGATCCGGTTCGTATTGGAATACCGCGGCGCCGAATGGGAGCGTCAGCATCTTGTCGCGTATGTATTGCATCAGATGAATCCCGAGGGCAGGTGACTCGATCACCTGCCCTGTTTTTGCGTCTATCCTGTATCTTACCTGCATCTATCCTGAAAGAGGAATCTATTTCCCGGTCAAACCGTGTTTTTCTATCGGTATTTCGAAAATTTTGGAGAATTGTTATTGATTTTATTGCTTTATTATGTATAATATGATATTGAAGTTACAATGTCTGTTTCGCAGGAGAGGGCATCACATATCCTGTATATATGGACAAATATTGAAGAAGAGAGGTTAAATGAAGATGGCAGAACTCAATTTAAGTAAGTATGGTATTACCGGAACTACAGAAATTGTACACAATCCTTCATATGAAATGTTATTTGAAGAGGAAACAAGACCTGATCTGGAAGGTTATGAAAAGGGCCAGGTAAGCGAACTGGGTGCAGTCAATGTAATGACTGGTATCTATACGGGCCGTTCACCCAAAGATAAGTTCATCGTTATGGATGAAAATTCAAAGGATACCGTATGGTGGACTTCCGATGAGTACAAAAATGACAACCATCCGGCTTCTGAAGAGACATGGGCTGTTGTAAAGGATCTTGCTCTGAAAGAGCTCTCCAATAAGAGACTCTTTGTAGTAGACGCATTCTGCGGAACGAACGCTGATACCCGCATGGCAATCCGTTTTATCATGGAAGTTGCATGGCAGGCACATTTTGTAAAGAACATGTTCATCCAGCCGACAGACGAAGAGCTGGCAAGCTTTGAGCCTGATTTCGTTGTTTACAACGCTTCCAAGGCAAAGGTGGAAAATTATAAAGAGTTAGGCCTGAATTCTGAGACAGCAGCAGTATTCAATATCACAAGCCGCGAGCAGGTCATCCTGAACACATGGTACGGCGGAGAGATGAAGAAGGGTATGTTCTCCATGATGAACTACTACCTGCCGCTGAAGGGCATCGCTTCCATGCACTGCTCCGCTAATACAGATATGAACGGCGAAAATACCGCGATCTTCTTCGGTCTTTCCGGAACAGGCAAGACAACGCTTTCCACAGACCCGAAGCGTCTCCTCATCGGTGACGACGAGCACGGCTGGGATGACAACGGTGTCTTCAACTTCGAAGGCGGCTGCTACGCGAAGGTCATCAACCTGGACAAAGAATCTGAGCCGGATATCTACAACGCGATCAAGCGCAATGCCCTGCTTGAGAACGTAACACTGGATGAGAACGGCAAGATCGACTTCAACGATAAGAGCGTGACCGAGAATACACGTGTATCTTACCCGATCGACCACATTGAAAAGATCGTCCGTCCGGTATCCGCGGCTCCGGCAGCGAAGGAAGTCATCTTCCTGTCCGCAGATGCGTTCGGCGTACTTCCTCCGGTATCGATCCTGACTCCGGAACAGACACAGTACTATTTCCTGTCCGGCTTTACCGCTAAGCTCGCCGGAACAGAGCGCGGCATCACAGAGCCGACACCGACCTTCTCCGCTTGCTTCGGACAGGCGTTCCTGGAACTGCATCCGACCAAGTACGGCGAAGAGCTGGTGAAGAGAATGGAAGCAAACGGCGCAAAGGCATATCTGGTAAATACCGGATGGAACGGAACAGGCAAGCGTATCACCATTAAGGATACCCGCGGTATCATCGACGCGATCTTAAGCGGCGATATCCTGAAGGCACCGACCAAGAAGATTCCATACTTCAACTTCGAGGTTCCGACAGAGCTTCCGGGCGTTGATTCCGGTATCCTGGATCCCCGCGACACTTACGCAGATGCTGCTGAGTGGGAGACCAAGGCAAAGGATCTGGCACAGAGATTTGTTAAGAACTTTACAAAATATGAGGGCAACGAAGCCGGCAAGGCTTTGGTATCCGCTGGTCCTCAGTTATAAATTTCAATACGAGATTGATTGGATCCAACTACAGGAAACAGGGGCAGGGGCTCCTGTTTCTTTCTTAGGAGAAACGA
>CATLCV010000053.1 GCA_949893755.1 uncultured Lachnospiraceae bacterium
TGCCCTGATATATGTCCTTGCTTCTACAGTACTTTGCCTGAGAATGCTTTCCAAAGTTGAAAGATCTGTTTCTGTAAGGTGAATAGTTTTGATTATTTTTGACATGAAAACGCCCTCCATATAGGGACATTATATCATATCAATTAAAGGTTGTCTAATTAAAATGGATTATACTAGTTAATGAAGCATCGTAGAAATCATATCTATAGTGATTTTCATTATCCGTTAGATAAATCTGTTCTATTACATATCCCTCTAGCGATGACGAAATATCAATTTTACCAAGTTTTTCATGGTGTCTAATACTATTCTCTATGTATATTGTACCGTATTGGAAATCCGGCGAGAAATAAACCGTTATCCAAGGTATTTTGGCTAATTTAGTAGAGCCAATTCTTTTTATTGTGTATATGTCTGCATCCAGTAATTGCTGTCGTAGCCGTAATACCAGTTTGTAGTGCTTTATTGCATACTTGATACCCTTATTTATATGGTTTCTTAAAGACCATAATACAACGGCTAAAAGGAGAGGAGCAATATTGATGATAACACATAACAATGCGATTATTTGATACATAGCTGTACCTAATATGTGTCCAGCACGGCAAACTGCCGTGCTGGATATAATGCTTGAGATAAATAGCAGACACAATAATTCGACTTTTACCTGTCGGTCAGTCTTAATTTTATTCATGGTTTATATCTCCCACTTTTTGCTGATTTACCGCTGTTTTTGTAAAATGCGGATATCATCAGCGGTTACAGATAACTTGTTACGATAATCGCCGTAAACAACACCTACAGCATTAATCGGCATAATGTAAGCGTTCGCTGGAATCTGGATGCTTTTCGGTACTTTAAAAGTAATTTTTTCAAAAAGATTTGTTACTGTTTCGCCGTCTTTTTGCTTGTAGGGGGTATTATCCTTTACAATAACAGACCCCACTTTTGTTCCCAGAATCTCTTTGGTGTCGTAATCCGTCCATTTTTCTGTACTAACTGCTTGATAAATTTTACCCTCAGAAAATTTATCAAAGTCAAAGCGTAAAAACTGTGATAATTTCTTCATTTTTTCACCTCCTCGAATATTATACAGGTATGAGCATATTGCAAAAATTTGCTACCTGTTCTAAAATAGTTATTAAGCAATGGGACAATCGGGAGTAAAAATAAGCTGTTCCCATTGCTTAAAAACATTTTACCATATAGTGTTTCAACACCGCAAAAGGAGAAAATTTAAAGGGAGTGAAAAGCGCTATGAAATATTATACCATTAATGATTTGAAAAACAGATTCAATACATGCCCCTATTATAGCGAAGATGAAAGAATAAATTATCAAGAAAAACGTTTGATTGAAATGATTAGAACGGACTTTCGTTCAAAAAGAATTTATAATGAAAGAAACTGTTGGCAAAATGAAGAACCACAGATTTGGGGGATTAATTATTATGGTTCAGATGTTACTATACCTTATCCGAAAGAAGTAGAAGACTTTGTTAAAACAATCAAAAAACATTCGGGCGGTAGAAATTTAATCGTCATGAATGAACCATATTTTGATAATTGCTATTTTGCTATCGAAAAAGAATATTGGAAAAAGAAGTTAGATAGTTTAAAAGTAGATACAAGAGTAAAAATAGGTAATGCTATTTCTTCATTTGTAGAAAATAAAAGCGAAGAAAAACTTCGTCAGATAATTGAACAACTACTAAACGATTTTTTATTACAATTAAATGAAAAAGTTGATTCTTTAAATTCTTTTTTTTATAGCAAATTATCACAATTTTATTTTTACACCAATTTTTATAAATCCCCCCTTGTAGAACGGTATTTGATAAAGCCCACAGAATTACTTGATTCATTAGAGCGCGAAAAAGAGATTATGAAACAAGGCTTTAAACCATTATCACATAAAAATCTGTGTAAGTTTATTGAAAATATTTTTGAATTAATATCAGATAAAACATATAGCAATGAATTGAAAATAGAATTGATTGTAGATAGGATATATAGTTATGAGCATTACTTAGTCAAAAAATTCAAAAAGAAATATAGTGAATTTGAAAATGTCAAGAATAAAGTCTATAAATTAGAAAATGAAATAAGAGACGTAACAGAAAGACTAATAAAATCAAATAAAGAAATATATCCCGGTTCATTGATAATCGAACATGCAATAAATAATGGTTTGCTTACTAATTCCAGATTATGAATACCATATAGTCTGTGATGAAGAAATAAGTAAGTGAACAATAAGCAGGCATCTGGAAAACGGATACCTGCTTATGTTTGTGGGGATGTGTCCTCAATCGGTACAATAAGATAAAGGAATTTTATGTTACTTAATTTCATAAATGAAATGTTTAGAATCCTTAAAGTGACAAAATATTGAAAAATTTTTATGCTTTGTTTTCCAAGTAAACCAATTAGTATATACATCAATCTCTAGTTCTTTGGGAAAAGCATCTACAAATCTAATCTCTTTATAGGAATTATCAATTCTTTTTTCTATTAAATGTTCCGCAAAAGATTTCCCATCAAAAATAAAAATTTTATTTGCAACAATCGTGATGTGTTCAGTATTACCATCATTGCTTGAAACACGCATACTGTTAATTGCTTTTACATCCATTCCGTATTGAAAAAATAAAATCAAAATAATACAAGATACTAGAATAATCATTTTCTGTTTCATATATTCCACCTTTTCATAATTCTTTGTACCATTCCGTCACCCCAAAAAACAGCAATTCTAGGAGCAAATGTATAAAGCACATTTGCACCTAAACAGAATTGCTCGCCCCTATGCCCTCTCCCATAGGGGGAATTTCTCTGTTGGATGCATAAAATACTGGCTAAACAATTCTTTATTGGAATCAGTCCGCTTGCACAGTCCGACCCTTTGCTTCGCCCCCATGGGTTCCCGTCGGACTGTGCATGGCGTTGCCACCGCTTCGCATTGAAAATATCACCGAAAGAAAAATATTGTTTTCGTACCAAACAGTCGTTTTCTGACTTTTCTGTAGTATCACTTTGGTATTATCCGAATATGGCTAATATGATTATAGTCCATAATCGGGTAATATGCAAGGGAAAGGATGATTTTATGATTTCGTATGAGCCGTTGTGGATAACATTGGAAAAGAAAGGCATTACTCAATATCAGCTAATTCACAAGTACCATATATCAGCTGGGCAGTTGTCACGCTTTAGAGCAAATGCAAATGTTTCTACATATACACTCAATACACTTTGTGAAATTTTAAATTGTAAATTGGAGGATATTGTTATATATAGGAAGTGATTTTCATAAATTCCCTTTTTCACGCAGATAATAGCCAATTATGGCTAATATCCTACATGTTCATAATCGGGTAACATGCAAGTGAAAGGGGGATGAATATGATTTCGTTTGAGCCATTATGGGCAACATTGCAAAAGAAGGGTGTTACCCAATATCAACTGATTAATAAATATCATATATCAGCCGGGCAGTTGTCACGTCTTAGAGCAAATGCAAATGTTTCTACACATACGTTAAATACACTATGTGAAATTCTGGATTGCGAATTAGAAGATATCGCCAGATATAGGAAAGAGAAATAAAGCACATGAGTTATAAAGAGGGATTTTTGCAACTTTGTAGATTAGTTAAACTATATACATCCTTTTCGTATATTTTCCTGACCCCATTTTGACCCCATTTTAATTACGCTGAAATGTTTTGAAATACTCTGAAATACTCTGTAGCGTCATAAACAAAAATAGCTGTAAGCCCTGAAAAATCAAGGTTTACAGCTATTTTAATTAGCAGGGGATGAGAGAATCGAACTCCCACCAAAGGTTTTGGAGACCCCTATCATACCATTTGACCAATCCCCTGTATCGGCGTTCTGCCGCCGCAAGTACCTAAACAGTATAACAATGCCGGCGGGATTTGTCAAGAAAAAAATGAAAATGTGTGTAAAAATTTGGAACCGGGTTTAATCTTAGAAAAATGCATGCAAAATATGTACAAAAAAATAAATGATTTTAAGTGAAGAAATGATATTGAGTTTTGGTGGGGGTTGATGTTATAATCGTAGCAAATAAGGTTGCGGGAAAGGAGCGCTTCCGAAAAATATTCTGCGGGGCAGCTCCAGGCGAGTTTTATTGGGGGACAGGATATGATAACGATTAAAGACATGGCAGAGATGCTGGGAATCAGTACTACAACGGTATCGAATGTGATTCATGGGAAGACGAGCGAGGTTTCACAGAAGACGGTGGAACGGGTGGAAAAGATCCTGGAGGAATATGAATATGTGCCGAATATCAGCGCCAGGAGTCTGACACAGAACAGCTCCAAGATCATCGGTGTGGCGTTTAAGTGCAGGAAGGATAAGTACATCAACCTGTTTACGGATCCGTTTTTCGGGGAACTGATCGGGGCGCTGGAAGCGGAGATCCGGGCGCGGGGATATTTTATGATGACCTATACGTCCAACGATATCAGTGAGATCATCCGGAATGTACTGACATGGAATGTGGACGGGCTCATCCTGGTGGGCATGCTCCACGATGATTTTATCCGGATCAAGAGCCGGTATAAGAACCCTACGGTCCTGATCGACAGCTATGCTCCCAGGGAGATCATGAATTATGTGAATGTCGGGCTGGAGGATGAAGAGGGCGCTTATGCGATTACCCGGTATCTGCTGAAGATGGGACACAGGAAGATCGCGTTTCTGGCGGACAATATGGAAGGGGTGGATTATACCCGTTATCTGGGATATCAGAGGGCGCTGGCGGACAGCGGCCTGGAGATGGAGGAGGAGAATCTGCTGATCTTCCATCCGGGGACGGTGGAGCGGGAATCCAGCCTGAGGGAGCTTTACTATCGGTGCAAGAATTATACGGCGTTTATGTGCTGCTCGGATTATTATGCAGTGCTGCTGATGAATTATTTTATGGACCGGGGGATCCGGATCCCGGAGGATCTGTCCATCACCGGGTTTGACAATAACCTGATGTCCCGGGTGGTGCGTCCGGCGCTGACGACCGTTGGCCAGGACGTGACGAAGAAGGGACGGCTTGCTGTGGAATATCTGCTGAAGATGATCGACGGGATAGAACCTGCGGAGTGGGATGTGAAGCTCCCGACCGAGTTGGTGATCCGCGACAGCGTGAGGGCGGTCGGCCAGGCAGCGGAGTCCGGGGGCGAAATGCCGGATGGGGAAGAACGTGAGAGCCGTGCGGTGTAGAGCTGCAGAAGTCTGAAGCAGCGCGGCTGCCGGCTCAGGAGCGAAGAACGGGAAAGCCGTGCGGTGTAAAGCTGCAGAAGGCCGAAGCGGCGCAGCTGCCGGCTCAGGAGCGAAGAATGTGAGAACCGTGCGGCACAGGCAGTGCGTGCCGGAAGACGGCGGGAAGGAAAACAGAAGAGACGCGGACGAAGGCGAATGAGAAAAAGAACCGGATACCTGCCGGCAGCAGGCATCACCGGTTCTTTTTTCTTTGAAAAATACGTTGAAAAATGGGACAGGCTGTAAAATGTTGTATGTTTTGCGCGGAAATCAAAGGGAAAAAAGTGCTATTTTCATGTGCGAGTTAGCAAGAATGTAAAAAAGTAATGCCAAATATGCTCAAAAAGGTGATTTTTTTTAACTTTTTTTGAAACTTATGTGCAAAAGGTATTGACATTTATGAAAAAAGTGTTAACATGGGTTACATAGAAAACCTTATGCGCAAAAGGTCGAAAAATATTGTGTGGCACCGCACAAAAAAAGGAGGAAAATAATGAAGAGGAAAGTAATTGCAACATTGTTGGCAGCAACTATGGTAATGAGTTTGGCAGCTTGCGGAGGCGGCGGAGATAACGGTTCATCAGGCGGAGACGCAGGGGACTCCGGTTCATCTTCCGAGTCTGATTCCGGTTCATCAGGCGGCGGTTCCGGTGATTCGATCCGTCTGGTTAACGGCAAGATCGAGGTTGACGCGCAGTTGAAGAAGCTGGCAGAGATGTATAAAGAAGAGACAGGGATTACTGTTGAGATCGAGTCCATGGGCGGCGGTATTGATATCCAGGGTACCCTGAAGGGATATTATCAGGCTGACAATATGCCGGATATCTTTGTAAACGGCGGCTCCACAGACTTCGGCAACTGGGAAGGCATGCTGGAGGATATGAGCGGTGAAGCGTGGGCTTCCGATACAGACGCGGCTTATGTAGATGAAGAATACGGCACCATCGGATTCCCGTATACAGTAGAAGCGATCGGACTGGCTTACAATGCGGATATCCTGGAGAAGGCGGAGATCGATCCTTCTACACTGACCTCTCCGGATAAGATTGAAGAAGCGTTCAAGACACTGGATTCCAAGAAGGCTGATCTTGGACTGGACGCAGTTGTCGGCTACTGTGCAGAGGCAACCAACCTGTACTGGTCAACAGGAAACCATGTGTTCTCCAATTACGTTGACGGCGGCCTGGATCGTGAAGATACCACTTATATCGATATGCTCAATGACGGCGGAAAGGTTGACGAAGCGCGTCTGACAGATTTCGCGAAGTTTGTAGGACTTTTGAACCAGTATTCCGACCCGGCGCTGTTAGTATCCGGTACATATGACCAGCAGATCCTGAACTTTGCTTCCGGCAAGTATGCGTTCGTAACCCAGGGTTCCTGGATCGGCGCTACCATGACAAGTGACGACGCGGACGCTTATGAAGCGGCAGGCAATTTCAAAGTCGGCATGATTCCTTACGCGTTTGAAGACGGTATGGACACCATTCTGACGAACTCTCCGTCCTGGTGGTCCGTATTCTCCGATGGAAATGCGGAAGAAGCGAAGAAGTTCCTGCAGTGGTGCTCCGAAAGCACGGCTCAACAGGTACTGGTAGAGGAAGCAGGATTTATCAGCCCGTTCACTTCCTGTGAATACGTGGCAAACGATCCGTTCGCACAGACCATCGTGGATTACCAGTCAGCAGGAAAGACTTCCGCATGGCATTGGCTGAGCATGAAGGAAGGCCTCGCACAGAACTATACCGGCCAGGTATTCAATGACTATGCGGCAGGCAATCTGGATACGGAAGGATTTGTAAAGACAATGCAGCAGGTAATTCAGGCTTGCTACGCAAATTAATTTTCTCTCAATGAATCATATACGCAGAAGGCCTGCGTCGGCAGGCGGCAGGCCTTCTGTAAACAGGCGTATGTAGAAAGGCTGTCTGCTGCAGGCTTTTTGTATACCATCGTATGCGGAAAGGCTGTCGGCGGCAGACATTCTGTATGGAACGGCAGGGCGGGAAGCAGGCGGGATCGGACGCCGGTTTCCCGGCAAAGCCAAATGTGTTCCGGATGAGAGAGATCTGTTCTGCATTTTTGCAGATGCGATAAAATAGGAAATTGAGCCGATCAAGGCAAAATGATAACAAAATATCCAAACTGAGGAAATGGGTGTTTTGTTAATTTTATGCAAACATATAGAGAGGAGCTATAAAATGTCTGAGAATTCCGCAAGCAGAAAGATGCTGTCTCTTGTTCTTCTGGCTGCAGGCGCGGCTGGAATGGTCATTGCTTTGATTCTTGACTTTTCCGGCAGCGGAAATACAATGAGAGGCCCCCTGCTGATCATCGGGGCGATCGCTTTTCTTGTTGGCCTGTACTTATTCCCGACAGTAGAACATCACCGCAGCATTATTAATTTTATATTTTTGTTTCCACTATTGTTCACGTTTGCAGTGACAGTGATCATACCGCTTCTTTTAGGTATCTTCTATTCCTTTACTGATTGGAACGGTATCAAATTTTCAGGTTTTATCGGATTTTCAAACTATACAACAATGTTTAAGGATCCGGCATTTGTATGGTCTGTATTGCTGACATTCCTGTTCGTGATCTTCAACATGGTTCTGGTAAACCTGGTAGGATTTTCATTAGCTCTTTTGTGTACCAGTAAGCTGAAGGGTGTAAACTTCTTCCGCGCGTCATACTTCCTTCCGAACCTGATCGGAGGTATCGTACTGGGTTATATCTGGCAGTTCGTATTCAACAACGTATTTGTCCAGATCACAACGGCGGTCAGCGGACACCAGAACTCCATTCTGGCAAATACAAAAACCGCGTTTATGGCGATCATCGTGGTTTATGTATGGCAGTACGCAGGATATATCATGCTGATCTACGTGACAGGATTGACTACCGTGCCGAAGGATGTACTGGAAGCATCTCAGATCGACGGCGCAAATGCGTGGACGACCCTGATGAAGATCAAGATTCCGATGATCGCGTCCACCATCACGATCTGTACATTCCTGACACTGACCTCTGCGTTCAAGCAGTTCGACGTGAACATGGCTTTGACAAACGGTACCGGCTCCGTGGCGGATTTCATGGGAAGCTACCTGACAAATGGTACTCAGATGCTGGCACTGAACATTTACAATACGGCAATTTCCAAGAACAGCTATGCGCTTGGGCAGGCGAAGGCCGTTCTGTTCTTTATCATCCTGGCATGTGTATCGATCATCCAGGTACGTATTTCGAATAAGAAGGAGGTGGAGATGTAATGGAAATGAAGAAATCGAGAAAGATTCTTTTGACCGTGATCGGGATTGTTGTCGCGTTATATACTCTGTTTCCATTCTATCTGGTGGTGATGAATACGTTCAAGAGCGCGAACAGTATCGTTTCCAGCCCGGTTGGCTTTGAGGGCGTCAGCTTTTCACAGCTGATGACGAACCTCTCCTCTGTAGTCAATAACTCGAACTTTAACTTCTGGTACGCATTCGGCACTTCCGTGATCATTACCGTGATCTCACTGGTCGTACTGGCTCTGTTCGGCGGTATGGCTGCATGGGTCATCTGCCGGAATAAGACGAAATGGTCCACGACGATCTACATGATCTTTATCGCGTCCATGATCATTCCGTTCCAGGTTGTTATGCTGCCGCTGATCTCTACCTTCCGTGATGTAGGCAACTTCGTAGGGATCTCCCTGCTGCAGTCCATCCCGGGTATCGTGTTCGCATACTGCGGATTCGGCGGCGCGATGACCGTATTTATCCTGACCGGTTTTATCAAGGGTATCCCTTATGAGCTGGAAGAGGCGGCGTCCATCGACGGATGTTCCCCGGAGGGTACGTTCTTCCGTATCATCTTCCCGCTGCTGACACCGGTCATTACCACCGTGACGATCCTGAACGGAATGTGGATCTGGAACGACTACCTTCTGCCGTCCCTGATGCTGGGACAGAACGGCAAGGTCAAGACGCTTCCGGTTGCGGTGCAGGCTTTCGTAGGTTCCTATGTAAAACAGTGGGATCTGATCCTGACAGCGGCATTGCTGGCGATCATCCCGATGGTTATCATTTTCCTGATCGCGCAGAAGCAGATCATGAACGGTATGGTAGAAGGCGCGATCAAATAACGGCTTCTGTAACTGTACAGATACCCGCTTCTTTTCGGAAAGGAGCCCGCTATGAATTTATTTGATATGAACGGACCGCTGATGAACGCGCTGAGAAAGCTGGCGAACATCATCCTGTGCAACATTGCGTTCTGCCTTCTTTCGCTTCCGCTGTTTACGGTGGGGGCGGCGCTGGCGGCATTGTACGCCTGCATGCAGGCGATCCTGACGGATGATGAGGACGACATCATCGTCAAGCAGTATTGGGATGCGTTCCGGCGGAATTTTAAACAGGCAACCGTGATCTGGCTGCTGTGCCTGGCGGCATTTGCATTTTTGGGAATCTACTGGCTGATCGTGTCCAGCATGGGCGGCGCGATGGGCAGGGTTTACCGGGTCAGCTTTTTCATGATGTGCATCCTGTTCCTGTTCGGGTTTCAGTATCTGTTCCCGCTGCAGGCAAGATATGAAAACCATGTGAAGAATACGCTGAAAAATGCATGGCTGCTCAGTATCGCGGCGCTGCCCTGGACAATACTCAGCATTTTGCTGGTCATAGCGGCGGTTTATATTTCTTTCTTTATGAATCCGGACGGCTTGAATCTGGCTGTGTTCCTGTGGGGAATGATGGGATTCGGGATCGTGGCCTATCTGAACAGCTTCTTTTTCCGGAAGGCATTCCAGAGGATCGACCCGGAAAAGCTGGAAGTGAAGCATGAAGTTCCGAAGGAGGCTGTGTTTATTGACGAGGAGCACCGGACTGCGGAGGTGTTCTTCCAGGAGAGCAGTTATTCGAACCCGGACTGGAACCGGCAGGCGTATCCCGGGAAGGGAAACAGTCCGGCGGCCGGGGGAAGCGCCGCAAAGGGCGCGAAGAAAAGGAGATAGGCAGAAGTGTGGTGCGCAGTGCGGATCGTGCTGGCGCCTGTGCCGCAGGCGCGGACAGCAGCCGGGCTGCTGGGAACATTAACAATTGGAGGAAATGATTATGGCTTCGATTCGTTTTGAAAACGTGACAAAGACTTATGAGGGCGCGACCTCTCCGGTTGTCCCGAATTTGAACTTAGAGATAAAAGACAAAGAATTTATTATTCTGGTCGGGCCGTCTGGTTGTGGAAAATCCACGACCCTGCGTATGATCGCGGGGCTGGAGTCCATAACGGAAGGGGAGATGTATATCGGAGACCGGCTGATGAATAAGGTGCCGTCCAAGGACCGTGATATTGCGATGGTATTCCAGAATTATGCGTTGTATCCGCATATGAATGTATATAAGAATATTGCGTTTGGCTTAAAGCTCCGCAAGGAGGACCCGGCGGAGATCGACAGGCGTGTGCATGAGGCGGCGAAGATCCTGGATCTGGAGCATCTGCTGACCCGGAAGCCGAAGGAGCTTTCCGGCGGCCAGAGACAGCGTGTGGCCCTGGGCCGTGCCATGGTCCGGAATCCTGCGGTATTTTTGCTGGATGAACCGCTTTCCAATCTGGACGCGAAGCTCCGTGCTTCCATGAGAACGGAGATTGCGAAGCTGCACCAACGGCTGAACATTACCTTTGTGTATGTAACACATGACCAGACAGAGGCTATGACCATGGGCGACCGTATCGTGGTCATGAAGGACGGGATCGTGCAGCAGTTTGATACGCCGCAGACATTGTATGAGAAGCCGGTGAACCTGTTTGTGGCAGGATTTATCGGCAGCCCGCAGATGAACTTCCTGGATGTGGAGATCGCGAAGGAAGGCGGCAGGCTGTATGCAGTGCTCGGCAAAAACAAGCTGGCTGTTCCGGAATTTAAGTGTGACGCCCTGTCTGCATATGTGGGCAAGAGGGTGATCATGGGACTGCGCCCGGAGGACTTCCTGGGACAGAATATGCTGACCGAGGATAACGCGATGGATGCGGAGATGAGCTTCAGTGAGCTGCTGGGCGCGGATTATAATCTGTATATGTCTGTAAACGATATCCGGATTATCGTGAAGATCCCGGCTGCGGGAGAGCAGCCGGAGAGGGGATCCTACCGGATCGCGGCAAATATGGATCATGCGCACTTCTTCGACAAGGAGACGGAGCAGGCAATCTGCCACTAAGCCCCGGCAGAGAGCTTTGCCGGCAGTTGACGCGTATGAGCGCACAGCAGATGCGGATCGGAAAAGCTCTGCGCCGTTTTGAGTGACTGTAATAAAAGGAATTAAGCCCTGAAAGAGAAGCATTTGTGATGGTTCGGGCAGTGCGCGGACCGGAACGATCTTTCAGGGCTTTCTTTGTAAATAGGCGCGGCTGTCTGCGGCTGGAGGCTTGGAACGATTCCGGCGAAGGAGGAATCGTTGTGTGCGGCTGTCCGCGGCTGCTGTAGATACCAATTAGAAAGAGGAGGAAATGATGATGGTGAATTGGCTGAAAAATGCGGTGTTTTATGAGATTTATCCCCAGTCCTTTGCGGATACGAACGGGGACGGGATCGGAGATATCCAGGGGATCATCGACCATCTGGATTATATTCAGGAGCTGGGCTGCAATGCGATCTGGCTGAACCCCTGCTTCGAATCTCCGTTTTTGGACGCGGGATATGATGTGTCGGACTACATGAAGGTGGCGCCCCGGTATGGGACGAATGCGGACTTGAAGCGTCTGTTTGAGGAAGTACATCGGAGGGACATGCATGTGATGCTGGACCTGGTTCCGGGACATACCTCCTGGGATCATCCCTGGTTCCAGGAGTCTCTGAAGCCGGAGAAAAACGCGTATTCGGGACGGTATGTGTGGACGGATGAAGCATGGAAGAGCTTTGAGGGCGTGGGCAGCATCCGGGGCTTTCTGCGGGGCTTAAGCCAGCGGGACGGCTGTGTTGCCGTGAACTTTTATTCCCACCAGCCCTGCCTGAATTATGGCTTCTATGAGGTGGATGAGCCGGAGTGGCAGCAGCCGATGGATTCGGAGGACGCGCTGGCTACCCGGGAAGCGATCAAGGATATCATGCGGTTCTGGCTGGAAATGGGCTGCGATGGCTTCCGCGTGGATATGGCAGGCTCCCTTGTGAAAAATGACCCGGAGCAGGAGGGGACGATCCTTCTGTGGCAGGATTTCATGGACTTTTTGAAAACGGAATTTCCGGAGGCGGCCATGATCTCGGAATGGGGACAGCCGGACCGGAGCCTGCGGTCCGGGTTCCATATGGATTTTATGCTGCATTTCGGGCCCAGCCATTATACGGATCTGTTCCACGGAGATCAGCCCTATTTTTCCCGGGAGGGCAAGGGAAACGCGAAGGAGTTTATCGACTACTATAAGATGTGCTATGAGCCTACCAACGGCAAGGGCATGATCTGTGTGCCGTCGGGAAACCATGATATGGACCGGCTCTCCAAGTGGCTGGACGCGGAGGAGATCAAGATCGTGTTTGCGTTTGTGCTGTCGCTGCCGGGGGCGCCGTTCATCTACTACGGGGACGAGCTGGGGATGAAATATCTCCCGGATGTAGTGTCTGTGGAGGGCGGATATCACCGGACAGGCTCCCGCTCCCCGATGCAGTGGGACAGCGGCCTGAACGCGGGCTTCTCGGCAGGAGCGGCGGAGCTGCTGTATATCCCCATCGACCCGGACAGGAACCGGCCCACGGCAGAGAAGCAGATGGCGGATCCGGCGTCGGTGTACCATGAGGTGAAGACGCTGATCCAAATCCGGCAGGCCAATCCGGTGCTGCAGAGTGAGGCGAAGATTGAGTTCCTGTATTGTGAGGAGCATGCGTATCCCCTGGCGTACCGCAGGACGGATGGAAAGGAGTCTATCCTGGTGGTGATCAATCCGTCCGGAAAGGAAGCAAGCTTTGCGTACGGCGGGAAGCTGGGCGAGGTGGTGTACCAGAACGGCGGGGAATTGAAAGCGGAAGCCGGGAGGATCGTGATTCCGGCGGCTTCGGCGGTGTTTGTGAAGGAAGAGAAGTAAGAAGCTGTAGAAAATAACTGCTGCTTCTGAGAAGAAGCTGCTTATCCATGCGTAAACGAAGGGGCTGTTCTGTCGGAAGACGGACAGCCCCATTTTTGATGCCATCATTTGAATCTACATCAGATCTGATTCCTCGTGATTCCACAGTCTGTTAAGGAACAATCCGAAAAAAATCGCCGTGAATAGCATCAGCATAAAACGGAAACTATATCCATATGAATTTTTCTAACTGCACAGGTTGGATTTTCTAAAGATCATCCAACCGTACAGGTGGAATTTCTTTCAATCGAAAGACGCTACGGCAGCAGCGTTTTTTCTGCGGACCGGGGCAGGGAGCAGCTGCTCCGCTGGATCAATACCGGCGGATAAATGTAGTCATTGTGCGCCCTGGAGGGATCCTCAATGCGGTCCAGCAGAACCTCGCACGCGCGCCGTCCGAGCAGCTCGGTGGGCTGGCGGATGGTGGTCAGCGGAACGGAGCACAAGGGCGCGATCGAGCTGTCATCATATCCCACCAGGGAAAGGTCGAGGGGGATGGAGATGCCGCATTCCGCGGCGGCCCGCTGTACACCCAGGGCAATCTGGTCGCTGAATGCAAAGATTGCAGTGACATCCTTTTTAAAAAGGTCCATGGCGCCCCGGTAGCCGGATTCCATCTGATACAGGCCTTCATAAACCAGGTCCGGATCATAGGGAATCCTGTGCATGGACAGGACCTCCCGGTAGCCGACCAGACGCTTCCGGGAACCGTAATCGGAAAGAGAACCGGTAATACAGCCGATGCGCTTATGCCCCAGCCGGACCAGATGGTCCGTAGCCAGGTATCCGCCCAGCTGATGGTCCGCTGCGACGTAATCGTGGAAAATGTCGTGAATCGCGCGGTCCAGGATCACGTAAGGAGTGGAGCAGGTGTTGAGCTTTTCCTGGAGGAGGCAGAGCTGTTCCTCTCCGATATTGATCGTCTCAGGCGGCTGCACAATAAAACCGTCGATCCGGCGGCTTTCCAGTAAGTCGATATTCTTGGTACACTGCTGTACCTGCTCGTCGCAGTTGCAGATCAGCAGGCTGTAATTATGCAGCTGCGCGTTGCGTTCTACTCCAACGGCCATTTCTACATAGAACGGGTTCAGCATATTGGAGTAGATCAAACCAATGGTATGTGTTTTTTTGGTAACCAGGGATACGGCTACCTGATTGGGAACATAGTTCATCTGCCGGGCAATCTTCTGGATCCGCTGCTTGGTTTCTTCGGAAATCCGATGCGGCTTTCCGCGTAAAACCAGGGATACGGTAGATGCGGAAACGCCGGCGGCCTGAGCAATGTCTCGAATTGTGCAAGCCAATGTAATGCCTCCTTACATGAAAAGATCTTTTTTCTAAGTGTACGGTTGCGCAGGTTGGATCTTTAGATCATCCAACCGTACAGTTCGTCTTTTTCTGATTATAACAAGGATCTTTGGAAAATGCAATTCTAAATGCAAAAAAATGGGAAAAAGCATGATAAAACGATTTAGCAATAGGGCGATCAGGGAATTGTGTGAAAAAAGTATTGAATGTTATTTACAAAAAACAGGGATCTGATTTGTGAATAATTACTAAAAATGTCGAAAGTTTACAAAATATAATTGACAAAAATAGAATTGAATGATAATTTAGTACCATGAAAACCAAAAAAACAACAACTTGCAAACGTGAAAAAACGTTTTAGCAGAAAGGGAGGCGCGAATTATGAGAAAGAAAAAGGTACTTGGTATTTTGTTGGCACTTGCAATGTGTTCCGGTATGCTGACAGCCTGCGGGGGGAACCCTTCGGAGAATACGGGGGATGCGGATTCCGGCAGCGCGGAGGAGACAGGTGAGGACAGCAGCACAGCGGACGGAGATACGGTGGAACTGTCGATGTGGTTCTGGGGGTCCACATCAGAACAGCAGGCCGCTCTGTCCAATAATCTGATCGACCGGTTCAATGAAGAGCATCCGGGTTACCATATGACGGTGGAATATCGTTCTTCTGTCAACAAGGATGTGGCGGTCGCGCTGTCTGCCGATGAGGGTCCGGACATTATCTATGAGTCCTCCCCATCTCTGGCGCTGAATTATATCCGGGCCGGAAAATATGCAAATCTGGACGAATATGCGGAAAAATACGGCTGGTCGGATAAACTTCTGGGCTGCATGTATGATTCCGGGGTGTATGAGGATTCTCTGTACTTCCTGCCGATGGGACTGAATGTCATCGGGATGGTTTACAACAAGGAGGTCCTGGATGCCAATGACTGGGAAGTGCCGGAGACGGTAGAGGAGCTGACTGCGATCATGGATGCGGCGATGGAACAGGGAATGTATGCGTCTGTGACCGGAAACAAAGGCTGGCAGCCGACAAACGAGGACTATACGTCATTGTTTCTCAATTCCTTCGGCGGGCCGGATAAGGTATACGGCGCATTGACGGATCAGGTGCCCTGGACGGACGAAGCGCTGACAGGCGCGATCCGGACATCCAAGGAATGGTACGAGAAAGGATATCTTTGCTCCGATTATCTGTCGCTTGACTGGGCGGATTCCGCGGTCCTTCTGGCAGACGGGAGGGCGCCGTTCTATTTTGGACCGATGAAGTTTATCCAGAACCTGATCGAACATAAGGATAAGGATCTGTTCGGTTTCACGGCCTTTCCGGCGGCGGACGAAGAGACACCTGCCGTTTATACGGTAGGAGCGACAGGACTTCTGGCGATCAACGAACAGACAGAGCATAAAGACGTCTGTGCGGAATTTCTGGATATGATGATGACCAATGAGTTTGTGGAAGCCATGGCAAACGACTGGCCCGGATACTGGGCAGTGCCGCTGACGACTCTGAATGAGATCGACATGGATGGGTTCCAGGGACTGCCGCGCATGTTCATGGAAGGGATCGCGGAAGCATGCGAAGCAATTGATGCAGGCAATTTCGGATATTATAACTCCTCCTATATGCCGGCGGAGGCATTTGATAAAATGTGCGTGGTAGACTCCGTGTGGCTGGGCGAAAAGGAGGCGGACGCATTTATGGAGGAGATCGATGCTTCCTTCCAGAAGGAGTACGATGCAGGAACCTGTCCGATCTGTCCGGCTCCGGCTGAGGGGCAGTGACCGGAACCGGGGATCACAGAGCGCTGTCAGGGCCGCAAAGATCTGCACCTGTTTTTGAACCTTTGTGTCCTGAAGGATATTGGGCATAAGGAACTGCGCAAAAAGGCAAGTTATTTTTGCACAGTTACTAAGTCTATGTGATCGAGAAAGCATTGCGGCGATGACCACAGAATCACAGGTCATCGCCGCTATTCTAAGAGAGGTGGCGTCCCTATGTCATTTGAACGAATCAAACAAAAAATTCCATTTTATCTGCTGATGGCACCTGCAGTCCTGCTGAGTACCTGTGTGATCCTGATCCCGTCGGTGACTACGATCTTTTCCTCATTTACCGACTGGAACGGGATATCGGCAGATATGAACTATGTGGGAATGCAGAATTATAAGGAGCTGATCGCGGACGGTGTGTTCCGGAAGGCTCTGTCAAATAACTGTAAATGGATGGTCATGTATCTGATCATACCGGTAACGATTGCGGTCATTGCTGCAGTATGCCTGCTGAAACAGAAAAGAACACGGGCAATGTTTCAGGTGATGTTTCTGCTCCCTTATGTGATCGCTCCGATCGCAAATGCGCTGATCTGGCTGAACATGATCTACAGCCCCCTGACAGGACTGGTGGGATTTTTGAAAAGCAAAGCCGGATTCGCCGCGCTGGCGTCTCCCCTGACGCAGGTGGATACCGCGCTGGTGGGAGTTGCCGCCGTTGATATCTGGCATTACTGGGGGTATCTGGCGGTTGTATTTTTTTCTGCGCTGCGGCAGACGCCTTCGGATTATATCGAGGCGGCAACCATGGACGGGTGCAATGGATGGCAATTGTTCCGCTACATCTATTTTCCGAGTATGCTGCCCACCTTTAAGATGATGATGGTGCTGATCGTCATTCAGTCGTTCCTGCAGTTTGACTATGTATATCTCCTGACGTCCGGAGGTCCGGCACATGCCACGGAGATGCTGGGAACACTGACCTATAATTATGCGTTTACACTGTTCCAGTTTGGAAAAGCGGCGACAATCGCAGTCATGATGTCCCTTCTGGGGCTGGTCGCGTCCATCGCGTATGCGCGTATGAGCCGTGAAGAAGGCTAGGAGGAAGAAATGAAAGAGAAGAAACGAACCCGTATCATAACGAAAATTGTGCTCACCATTCTGGCGCTGGCCTGTATGCTTCCCATGCTGATGGTCTTGATCAACAGCTTTAAAACGCATACGGATATCATCAGAAATCCGCTGTCCATCGCATTTTCGGCAGGGCTGTCCAACTATGCGAAGGCATGGCATGACGGACATTTCGGACGCAGTATCCTGAACAGCATCGTGTATACGGGCAGCACGGTGATCATCGTCCTTGTGTTCGCGACCATGGCGGCCTATGTGATCGCGGGGCGGAAGGTGCGCGGGACGACTGCGGTACACAGCTATTTCCTGATCACGATGACCATGCCGGTCTATCTGTTTCTGATCCCGTTGTACCGGGTCTATGCGAGGATGGGGTGGCTTGGAAATCATGTCGCGGTCTCATTTATCCTGGCGGCCACGGGACTGCCGCTTGCGATATCACTTTTGCGGGCCTTTTTCGTGTCCATTCCGAAGGAGCTGGAGGAGGCGGCACGGATCGACGGGGCAGGGACGATGCAGGTGATCCGCCACATCATTTTACCCCTGCTGTCGCCGGGGCTGATCACGGTGGGGATCATAACCGGATTAAATTCCTGGAATGAATTTCTGGTTTCCTCCACCTTCCTGACCGGGGAAAAGAATTTTACGGCCATGCTGTCGCTGATGTCTCTGAACGGAACGAATACGGCAAATCATGGCACCAATATGGCCGCGACGGTGGTGATCGTCGCTCCGATCATTATCTTCTTCCTGGTGATGCAGAAGCAGTTTGTGGAGGGAATGGTCAGCGGAGCGGTGAAAGGTTAGGAGGATGAAAATGAAAATTTCAAAAGAATATCAGGATAAAATCTATGCGGGCGTGCTGGGGAAGCTGATCGGCGTTTACCTGGGAAGGCCGGTGGAGGGCTGGCCGTATCAGTCCATCATAGATCGTTTTGGGGAGATTCCCTACTATATTAATGAAGAGCTGAATCTGCCGCTGATCGTGGCGGACGATGATATCTCGGGAACCTTCGCGTTTTTCCGGGCTATGGAGGACCATGGATTCCCGAAGGAGATCACGGCGGACCAGATCGGGAAGACCTGGCTGAACTATATCATAGAAAACCGGTCCATTCTCTGGTGGGGCGGTCTGGGGAACTCGACAGAGCATACGGCCTATCTGCATCTGAAGCACGGGATCCCGGGCTCTAAGAGCGGATCCATGGAGCGCAACGGCCCGGTCCTGTCCCAGCAGATCGGGGCGCAGATCTTCATGGACGCCTATGCCATGGCATGTCCGGGAGATCCGGAGCGGGCAAACCATCTGGTGCGCGCCTGTGCCAGAGTGTCCCATGACGGCGTGGCAGTAGACGCGGCAGGTTTTTTGGGAGCTCTGGAGGCAGCCGCGTTTGATGAAAAAAATCTGGATAAGCTGTTCGGACAATGTGTGAATTTTATTGAAACGGAAGAGCTGCGGAGGCTGGCGGACGACGTCCGCAATCTCTGCGCGGCGCAGTCGGACTGGCGGAAGGTGCGGGAACAGCTGGACATGAAATACGGCTATCATATTTATCCCGGTCCCTGTCATATGATTCCAAATCATGCCATGGTCCTGGCCGGGATCTTATGTGCCGGGGATGATTTTGCAAAATCCGTAAAGATCGGCGCGTCGGCGGCCTGGGATACGGACTGCAACGCGGGAAACATCGGCTGCTTCAACGGGATCCGGCTGGGGCTGGAGGGAATGGAAGCGGGACCGGACTTTCGGGGACCTGTTGCGGACCGTCTTCTTGTGATCACATCGGACGGCGGGGAGGGCATATCGGACGCGGTGAAAGAGACGAGGCGGATCGTCCGGGCGGCAGAGGCACTGCTGGGAGAGCAGGAGACAAAGAAGCTTCCCCGCTTTGCGTTTGAGTATCCGGGCAGCGTGCAGGGATTCCAGAATTGTCCGTATATTGCACATCCGAAATGCAGGGTGCAGATTTCCAACGGAAATGAGGACGGAAAGGGAAATGGGCTGCGGCTGCATTTTGACACTCTGGCGGAAGGGGCCAATGCTTATGTGAGCACGGCAACATTTCTGGATCTGCATGAAGAATACCGAAATTATGAGACTTATGTTTCCCCGACTCTTTATACCGGCCAGACGGTGAGCGTTTCCGCAGACAGTGAACTGGAACATGGACCGGCCATGCGCCCCTATGTGTGGTATGCGGACCGGGACAACAAGGAGCATTTCCTGAGCGGAGAATGGGTGACGATTACCAGGAAAACAGATGCATTTGCCTGGGAGATTCCGGATAACGGAGGACTTCCCGTTCTTCGGTTCGGGCTGGAATTTGCTTCTGAGAAACGGTGCTGCGGCGATGTGTTCGTGCGCAGCATCGACTGGAGCAATACGCCGGTGAAGCTGGAACAAAAAGGGATCATGATGCGGGATATGTGGGACACCAATCCGTTCTGGGCAAAAATGTTTGTCGCAGGCGCGAAACATTTTGCTCCGAACCTGAACTGTACGTACTGCATCAGCCATGACGAGGCCGGAGGGCTGGCCACGGTCGGCACAAGGGATTTTACGGACTACAGGGTGGCATCCGCCTTGAAATTCAGCCTGCACAAAAGAGGCGGGCTGGTGGCGCGGAGTATGGGGCACCGGCGGTATTATGCGGCCGTGGTATCTGACGGAGAGGTGTTCCGGATCATCCGGCATTATGACGGGGAGGAAACGGTGCTTGCAGAGGGACGCATTTCCTATGCGCAGTTTGAAAAATACCAGATGACGCTTACCGTCCGCGGGGACACCCTGGAGGCATCCTTCGGGGAAACCATCCTGCAGGCAAGGGATGAGGAGGCGCTGCTGAAATGCGGCGGGGCCGGATTTTTGATCGATGAGGGAGCCATGTTTATTGACGGCTTTTTATTGGAGAGGTGCTGAGTATGGAATATGTGATCGCAACGACGGTTTCTACGGATGAGGTCCATCTGGCGGACGGTACTGTATTTGAAAACCAGCCGGGAAGCGCCGGCTTCTATGCGCTGGCAGGTATGCGTGTGTTTACGGACCGGGTGGCGGTCTGCGGCGGGATCGGGCCGGAATATCTGCCCCGGCATGAGAAATGGTACCGGGAGAACGGCATTTCGACAAAGGGGCTGGTCCTGCGCTCTCCCGTATCGCCGACCATCGTGATCCACTATTTTCCGGACGGAAGCCGGGTGGATGAGCCGAACATCGGGCTGAGTGAATTTCGGGCGCTGGATCCCTCCGTGGATGAGGTGTTTGACTGCTGCGGACAGGATACGAAGGGGGTGTATGTGTTTAAGGCGGTGGAACGGGATTATCTGGATGCGCTGATCGGCGGAAAGCTGCGTTTCGGCTACCGGCTGATGTGGGAGATCTCGGAGGACGCCTGCCGGCCGGAACAGATCGACGTGATCGAAGCCTATCTGAAGGAGATTGATATCTTCTCCATCAACCGGGGGGAGGCAAAGCTGCTTTACGGAACGGAGGATGAGGCGGAAGCGGAAAAGAGGCTTTTGAAGGCTTCTCCCAATTGGGTGTTTTTCCGGAGAGGGGCCGAAGGGGCGCATCTGCTGGCGGACGGCAGGGTGTACGACTGCCCCAGTGTCCCCGGCGTCCGGGCAGTGGATACGACGGGAGGCGGAAACAGTTCCTCCGCGGCTGTCCTGTACGGGTGCTGTGAGGGGTACGGCCCGCAGATGGCGGGCTGTATGGGCTCTGCGGCGGCAGCGGTCATCATCGGGCAGTTTGGGGTTCCGGATGTGTTTACGGAAGGAATGAGAGCCCAGGCCTTCGAACGGGCAAACCGCTGCAGGAAGCTGGGGATGTCCGGGGCAGGAGAACCGCAGGAAGGGAAGAGCATGTTACAGAGCGCGCCGTGCCGGGGCGCAGACAGGAAAAAGGAGGAACTGTAATGGGAGAATTTGAAAATGCAATGCTGCGTCAGGTGCTGAGTGTGCCGGAATTATTGGAGGAGGTCTTTCCGGATGTGGAGCCGCAGGTGCGGTATATCCTCACCACACCTCAGATCTATTCGGTGAAAAAGGTGGTGCTGACGAGCTGCGGGGACGGGTATGCGGCATGCCTCGCGGCAAAACGCGCCTTTGAATGTTTCCTGGAGATTCCCATGGAGGTGGTGGATCCGCTGAGTCTGGCGCGGTATTACCAGATGAAATGGGTTGGGGAGTCGCCCTGCGACCCGCTGGTGATCGCTGTGAGCAATTCCGGACAGGTCACCCGTGTGGCGGAGGCGGTGACCAGGATGCGCAGGCACCATGCGCTGACGGTGGCGGTGACCTCCGATCCGGAGTCACCCCTCGGGAAGGCGGCGGAGAAGGTGATCGTCCCCAGCATTCCGGATTTTGAGCGGGCGCCGGGGATCCGGACGTATGCGGTGCTGCAGATGATCCTCTATCTGCTGGCGATCCGGATGGGAGAGGTGCGGCTTAAAATTACGATGGATCAGGCCAACCGTTACCGCCGGGAATTAAGGCGTCTGCCGAAGGAATTTTTAAAAGACCGGGACGCGGTGTGCGGCCTGGCCCTGGAAGCGGCGAAGCGGTTTCGGGACGCGGCGGGTACGGAGATGATCGGATGCGGCGCGGATATGGGGACGGCATGGTACGGCCATGAAAAAATGTATGAGGCAGCGGGGATCCCGTCTGTTTTTCTGGACAGTGAAAACTGGTTCCATGTGAATTATTTTGTGAAGGATGTGAACCGGACGCTGACGCTGGTATTTGCGTCCAAAAGAAATGAGGCCGAAAGCCGTACCCGGGAATTGACAGAACGGATGAACCAGATGGGAAGGGAGTTTGTCCTGGTGACGGATGACAGCAGCCTGCAGGCAAAATACCGGTTTTTGACACCGGCATCGGATACCTGCCTGTTCCAGCCCATGGCGGCGCATATGGTTCCGGCGCTGATCGCGGGATATCTGGCCGCAATGCGGGAGGAGCCGTACAGCAGGGGCTTTCAGGGAATCTGGAAGGAAGCGGAGGGGATGTATTCCACGACGGTGTCGGAGCTGGTTTTGATGGATTAGCAACGGCGGAGATGGAAATTTTAGCAAGAGAAAGACAGGATTTATTCAGGATACCAGGAGGCAGTGTGATGTTAGATAAGATTCAATTTCGTACGGCAAAGGACGGGGTGACGGCGCTGACGGAGCAGATTCAGAAATGTGTAGAAAGATCGGGGGTGCAGAGCGGCCTGCTCTGTGCGTTCATTACCCATACGACGGCGGCGCTGACGGTAAATTCTTTTTGGGATCCGCTGGGGCACGAGGATATTCAGGACGAGATCCGGCGTCTGGTTCCGACCCGGGTGGATTTTAAGCACCAGCATGATACGCCGGAGGATGCGGCAGGGCATGTGAAAAGTACGCTGATTGGTCCTTCGATGACATTTATCATTGAGGAAGGGAAGTTGCTGCTGGGACATTCCCAGGGGATCTATTTTCTGGAATTTGACGGGCCCAGGAATCGGGAGTGCTATGTGAAGATTTTGGCAGAAGGAGGATGCGGATGAAAAAAAGTGAAAGGATCCGGCAGAAGCCGTCCATACAGCTGATGCAGGAACGGTATGAATATTGGGAGCGGGTGCCTTACCCGGGACTGGTGATCGACAATAAGCCGGCCATTACGCAGGTGGATATCGACCGGGTGGGGGATTATCTGATCTATCTGGTGCGGGATCCTCTGGGAGCCTACGGCAGGGATCCGGCAGAACGGCTTGCGGAAATGCTGGAGGACGCAGAGTGCATCGGAAATTCCGGGATGTTCCTCAGCTATACGGGAACCTACAAAGGCGCCAGGATCACCTGTGTCAGCGGAGGGAGCGGCTGTCCGGAGGTCGAGCTTGCGGTCAATGATTTTATGGAATATACAGACTGCTCCACATTTTTGCGTGTGGGAACCTCAGGCGGAATATCAGAAAAGGTGAAGGTAGGGGACTGCGTGATCACCACCGGCGTATTCCGGGAGGACGGAACCTCCCGGGCATACATTGCGGACGGATTTCCGGCGTACTGCCACTATGAAGTGGTGAATGCGATGGTGCAGGCGGCGGAGGCGCATCATATCCCGTATCAGCTTGGGGTGACGGCCTGCATGGACAGTGATTTTGTGGGAAATGGAAGGCCCTCCGTGGGGGGATATCTCCAGCCGGACAACATCAACAAGCTTGGTACATATAACCGAGCCGGGGTGATGAATACGGACCGGGAATCTTCGATCCTTGTGACCATGTGCAACCTGTTTGAGCGGAGGGGCGGCGCCATTTTCGACGTGACCGATAACCTGCTCACAGGGGAGAAATTCCAGGCAGGGGCGGGGACAGAAGATTCTTTGAAGCTGGCGTTGGAGGGGATCGCGATCCTGCATCAGATGGATCTGCAGAAGGCGGCGGCCGGGAAGGAAAACTGGTTCCCGGGAATCGGCGGTACGGCAGAAAATAAGGAAGGATGAACATAGAATGAGTGAGAAGAGAAAGATTATCATGGACTGTGATCCGGGGACGGATGATTCGGTCTGCATCATCATGGCGCTGACCCATCCGGATGTGGAATTGCTCGGGATCACGACGGAAAGCGGAAATCTGACGGCGGACAAGACCGCGGCGAACGCCCTGCGGATCCTGGAATATATGGACCGGGGGGATATCCCGGTGGCACGGGGGATGATGCATCCCATGCTCCGGGAGTATCCGAAGGATCCGTACAGCCATGGGGAAGACGGCCTGGGAAATCATTTTTTTCCGGAACCGAAATTGAAGGTAACGGACAAATCCCCGGCCCAGCTGATCGTGGATACCGTGCTGGAAAACCCGGGGGAGGTGACGCTGATCTGCACCTCCTGCCTGACCAATGTGGCGGTGGCGTTTATGAGCCGGCCGGAGATCATCCCGCTGATCAGGGAAATCTATCACATCGGCGGGGCTTACGGGATCACGGAATATGCGTTCCGCAACGCGACCGGGGACAATCCGATGAGTGAGTGGAATATTTTTGTGGATCCGGAAGCGGCCAGGATCGTGTATGAGTCGGATGTGAAGCTGACTTCCATCGGCCTGGATATCGCGTTTAATCCGGAAGCGGTGAATATTTCGGAGGAAACGCTGGAGAAAATCAGGGGGATCGGGAACCGCCAGGCGAAATACGCGCTGGAGATCATTGATTATATTGACAGGAATAACTCGATCCAGGAGGAAGGCATTTTTATCAATGGGCCCATTGATACGACGGCCATGTGCTGCTTCCTGAATCCGGAGATCATGACGGATGTGCGGGAGATCCATGTGGCGATCGACTGCGGCGGCCCGCTGACCCGGGGAATGACGATCTGGGACAGGAGAGATCATTTCCGGTGGGAGCATCTGCCGAAGATCCGCACGGTATTTGCGGTGGACGGGCAGAAGTATCAGGAAACTTTTTATCGGGCGCTGGGCGGATGATATGCAGGTGGTTTTAAATTTTTATAGAAACTTAGTAGTCAAAAGTCATTTGGTAGTATATAATAGAAATCGGAATTAGAGAATCAATTTATTGTATTCACAAAAAGAGGAACAGAGTTGAAGGATGCAAATGCTTTAAAACGAATTGAAAAAATATTTCCGGATTATTTTCAAAGATTCAAATTGCCGGATGGGGCAAGGGAAGAATTCATAAAAGTATATAGAGCATGCAGAAGCGGAAAATGTGATAAGAACTCTTTTTTACCTTCTTTTGAAGAAAATGGCTGTGTAATCAATCCTTTCGTTGATCCGACGGATCCCGGGCAATATTCTCTATCGACGTTCGAGAAGCCTAAGGATGTGAAAAGATTTGCAGGCGTTATATCTGATATGAAGGTTCCTTACAAAATTGCAGTTGGAGAGACCAATCCCAGACATGGATTGGTACAACGGACAAGGGAAAGAACAAAGAAAAGAACAAAGAAAAGAACATCACATGTTGACTGGTGGCTTTATAAAGACGCGTCGCCATATGAAGAGTTTGAAATGATAGTTGATTTTGAAGAATATTTTCAAAACTATATGAAAGAAAGAGATGAAAAGTAATGAAAGAATTTATCGAATTGGATAAATATGGACAGCTTTATATTGATAAGGTTCTTTTTGAATCATATTTTCCGATTATTTTCACATGTGTAAATGAAAATAAGGATATTTTCCTAAGTGTATGCTGCCAAAATAATGAAAAAGGATGTAAGTGGTTACTTGGAAAAACGGATGGAATAAGCATTGTAAGCATGCTTCAGGATGAGATGACCATCCGGCAATTGCTGTTAGAGCATTCATCTGGAAGGATATCTGTCGATTATGTGAAAAATACGGGGTATGTAATCGCTTATCATAATTCAGATTGGGATGTGGACAGTCCATATTTGCCCAAAGAAGACTCATATATGTATGCAGAAGATGGAGAGTTTGAAGATGAGATTCATTATTTCTCGTCACTGAATGATAGTGTGTCTTATAATAAGGAATACTATGAATGTGCCCTGGAAACATTGGGAGCGATCAGCAGAGAAATCGAGCCGATGACAGAGACATTGGCTGGACAGAATTGAATTTGATAGGAAGGGCTTTAAGAATAATGAAGAATTGAAATTTGAACTGCAGTTACAGATAGGCTTGGATAAAAACAGCACATATAAAGTAACACTTGTTTTGAATGGAACAAAACAAGACGAATATAGTATTGTTATCAGTTTATCCGGTTTCTTTGCGGTTGAGACACAAGAAGAGTTGGATGATAAGATGGTTCAAACTTTAATAAATAAAAATGCTGTGGCAATTTTGATGCCTTATCTCAGAAGTGAACTCACTTTGCTGACGGCACAACCAGATACAGATAGTGTAGTGTTACCGCCTTTTAATATTAATAAGATGTTTAGTAATTAAGGAATTGTAGAAAATGACACATGAACGTGTGTGAACAGAAACGAAAAGCCGGCAGGGATGAACCTGCCGGCTTTTGCGTCTATGCATTATTTTTTCCACAGTACAAAGGCTTCATAGGGTCGAAGGGTCACAGTGCCCTGATTGCCTGCCGGCTCCATGTTGGAGATAAGAAGATCTGCGCCTGCAAATTCCTCGGGGATGGTAAACTCGGTCTCCCGGTCAGTGAAGCTGCAGACGACCAGAAGCTTTTCATTGTCCAGGGTCCGGGTGTAGACGAACCAGTCCTCGCTGTCCTCGAACAGGGGCTCGTATTTTCCGTAGACCATGATCGGGGTCTGCTTGCGCCGGGCGATCAGCTTCTTATAATAATGGAATACGGAATTGGGGTCCGCAGTCTCTGCCTTGGCGTTGATCTCCCTGTAGTTCGGATTGACCGCGATCCAGGGGGTGCCGGTGGTGAAGCCGGCCTGGCTGCTGTCGTCCCACTGCATGGGGGTCCTGGCATTGTCGCGGCTGAGCCAGAGCAGGCAGGGCCAGAAGTCCTCGTGGGAGACAAGGCCGCTCTCGCACCATTCCTTATAGGCGTTGACACTCTCGATATCCCGGAAATCGGAGGGGCTCTGGAACGGATAGTTGGTCATACCCAGCTCTTCCCCCTGGTATACGTAGGGGGAGCCCTGCATCATGTGAAGGCAGGTGGCCAGCATTTTCGCGGATGCTTCCCGGTACTCGGGACTGTCATTTCCAAAGCGGGAGACGGCTCTCGGCTGGTCGTGGTTATCCAGGAACAGGCTGTTCCATGCCGTTCCGTAGAGCTCGGTCTGCCAGCGGGTGAAGATATTTTTCAGGGTGGTGAGGGGCATTTTTTCGTCCGTCCACTTCGCGTATTTTCCCTTGGAATCTACGTGCTCGAACTGGAAGACCATGTTCAGCTCGCGGGTGTCCTCCCCTGCATACTGCTTTGCAAGCTCTGTGGTGACCTCGGGGGTCTCGCCTACGGTCATGATATCGTATTTTGACAATACCTTTTCATTCATTTCCTGGAGGTATCTGTGGACGTTGGGGCCG
>CATLCV010000054.1 GCA_949893755.1 uncultured Lachnospiraceae bacterium
GTCAGGTGAGTACACCTGCCGCCCGCTTTTTAAATTTTTTTTAAATCTCAATCTCCCGTTCAATCTCGCCCCCGTTTTTGTAGACCTGCAACACATGCTGTATCCGCTCATTGGGACTCAGCAGCGTGCTGATCGAACCGTCATGGTTCAGGGTATCGATCAGCAGGGCAATATATTTGCTCATATCGCAGTCAATATAATAGGGCTTTGACAGCAGATTCGGGGTGCGGTAGATCAGATTCGTTGTCAGGACCCCGTGGATCAGACCCTCCTCGTAGGCTTTATCAAAACGGTCCAGACCATTCGTAAACAGTCCGAAGGTAGCGGCAGCAAAGATACGGTTTGCCTTCCGGCGCTTTAACTCCGTTGCGACCTCTATGATACTGTCTCCCGAAGAGATCATATCATCAATGATGATGACGTCTTTTCCCTCCACAGAGCTGCCCAGAAATTCATGAGCCACGATCGGATTGCGCCCGTTGACAATGCGGGTATAATCACGCCGCTTATAGAACATCCCCATATCCAGTCCCAGTACATTTGCCAGATAGATGGCGCGGTGTGTACCGCCTTCGTCAGGGCTGATGGCCATCATGTGATCGCTGTCGATCTGCAGGTCCTTGACCGTTCCCAGAAGGCTCTTGATGAATTGATAGGTGGGGGAGACCGTCTCAAATCCGTTCAGCGGGATCGCGTTCTGCACACGCGGATCATGAGCGTCAAAGGTGATGATATTGTCCACTCCCATGCGTACCAGCTCCTGCAGGGCAAGGGCGCAGTCCAGGGACTCCCTCCCATTGCGCTTATGCTGGCGGCTCTCATAGAGGAACGGCATGATGATATTGATCCGCCTGCTCTTGCCGCCGATGGCCGCGATCACACGCTTCAGATTCTGAAAATGGTCGTCCGGCGACATATGGTTTACATTGCCCGTGAGGGAATAGGTGACATTATAATTCAGAACGTCTACCATCAGGTACAGGTCCTTTCCGCGGACCGACTCCGTGATGATCCCCTTGGCTTCACCCGAACCAAACCGGGGTACCTTCGTATTGATAATATAGTTGTCCCTTACATATCCGTTGAAAACCACATCTCCGATATGCTGGTTCTCACTTTCCTTTCTCCACTTCACAAGATACTTGTTGACTTGCTCACCGAGCTCCTCACAGCCGGTAATGGGAATCAGTCCCAGTGCCCCTACCGGGATGTTCTCCAGGTTACGTTCGCTTCGACGCAGCATTACACTTCCTCCCTGTTCATCAGTTTTTTCTTGATCCGGATATCATCGCCGATCAATTTCAGCATGATATAGTTGCTTGTAATTCTGGAAAAAGACCTTTCCGTATATAAGTCGGCAAGGGAATCCAGAGATAGATTGGTTGAGATGACCGTGGACTTTTTGTTCAGCAGCCTTTCGTTGACGCAGGTAAAAAGCTGAGACGCAATAAAGGAATTGGTGAATTCCGTACCCAGGTCGTCTATGATAAGCAGATCACAGTCAAAGGCATAATGCCGGATGTTCTGTGCATCTGTATCATCTTTGTGAAACGTACTTTGTGCAAACATATTAAACAACGCCGGCGCAGAATAATAGATTACGGAAAAGCCGGCATCCATCAATTCTTTTGCGATACAGTTGGATAGAAACGTCTTCCCCACGCCCACGCTGCCGTACAAAAAGAGATTTTTGTGCTCCTGATCAAAGGTTCGGATAAAATCCTTACAGACCGCAAGCGCATCCTTCATGACTGACAGAGAGGAGCGCCCGGACTTGGGGTCAATATAATTATCAGAATAGTATTTCAAGGAAAAAGAATTAAAATTCTCGGTTTTGAGAATTTCTTTCAGGTTGGACTGCTCATAAAGGAGACGGCTGGCAGCCGCCTTAAAGCAGCGGCACTTCTGATTGCCGATATAGCCCGTATCCCTGCACTGGGGACACTCATAGGAGGGCTCCAGATAATCGGAAGGGAAGCCGCAGGACTGCAGCAGCTCATCCTTCTGCTTTCTGAGGATCGCAAGCTCGCTCTTTAAGGACTCCACCGCATGGTCGTCTCCGTTGAGCAGCCTCTTTCCATACTGGACGGAAAGAATGGAAATCGACTCATCCAGAGACTGAAATTCCGGAGACCTTGCATACACTTCAGCATAATGTCTGGCAAGGGTATCACGGCTGCGCAGCTGCTTCTGCTCGTATTCCCTCATGATCGCCTGGTACTGTGAATTTTTTAATCCCACGACAAACTCCTTTTAGGAACTGTAAATAAAGATACCCGGGCCGATAAGATCTGCCGCGGCCATTCCGCAGTTCCTTAATTGCTGTTTAATAGTTGCGCCTCCAAAGAGTCCATATCATAAGTGCGTCTCTCGAAATTATTCAGATTCTTTGCGACACTTTTGGGACTGGGGGCGGATGATTTTTTCGCGGCTTTTTCCTTTCGAAACGCGGCGTCCAGGTTCTCAATGTCTTTTAAATGATGTACCTTTCCGTCATGCCACTTTGCCAGGATCGTATCCGCGTATTCAAAGCTGGGCTGATGGATCGCGGCGATCGTGCGGCTGCATGCCTCCTGGATGATATCCAGTGTAAAGCCGAACTCATCCGTCCATTTTTGGATATATGTAACCTCTGAAACGGCGGGGCCGCGGTTCTTGATACCGAACGCATTGAGGACGGTATAGCAGTTCTTGTTATAATTCATGGAGCGCTGGCGGGCCTGGGCTACGGTCTCGATCCCGTCATCGGCCCAGGAGAGGGCGACCTTCTGAATATAGTGCATGTTCTTATGGCCGTTCTCCGCACAGGTCTCAAGCAGATATTCCACCAGATCGGCGGACATGCCCAGGGTATCATAAAAATACGTGATGGCGTCTGTGTCCGACTTGGTCAGAGTCTTGCCGAGATACTGTTCCGCAATAAAAAGCAGGGACTTCAGCTCCTTCTGTGCCTTGAAGGAATCCAGCGGGATTGCTTTTGCAGGTCTGGGTCTGGTGTCTGCCGCAGGACTGCCGGAGGAAGGAAGCGCATCGGGAAGAGGATCGGCCGCTGCCTTGTCCGAAACAGGACCGGCGCTGCCGTCCGGGTTGTCCTCTGCCGCGGGGGCTGCTGCCGTGACCGCTCCTGCCTTTTTTTCCTCCTCCGCCAAAGCGGACAGAGAGGGCTGACTGCTTTTTTTCCGGACCTCGGTCTCTGCTGCCCTGCCTTCGGTTTCTCTGCCGAGGCTTAAGACGCCTGCGGCTTCCCAATAACGGAACGCACGCATAATGTCCTTTTCCGTATGGTTCAGGCAGTCGGCGATCTTGGATACCGTAAGCGTCGAAGAGGGATCCTCGAGATGACGCAGTAAAAACAGGTAGACCTTTACAAATTCACCGTTTGCCTGAGCCAGATGGTGATCTATGAAGTCGTTGGAGACCATGGTTGCGTTTGCCTGGAGCTTATTTTTGAGTTTTAAAGTTTTCATTTGCCTTCCTACCCCTTAAGTTCTTAAGATTCTACGCCGCTGTTTAGTATAGGTATTATAGCATTTTAACCCGGCAGGAAAAAGCATTTTTTTTCCTCATTTTCAACCTTTGTGTCGATAACTCTGTGTGAAAACTGTGGATAACTCTTATTTCAGCAGGTCTTCTCCAATATCTACAACGTTTCCGGCCCCCATAGTTATCAACAAATCTCCGGAAACGCACTGTGCTTTTACGAATTCTTCAATCTCAGAAAAGGAAGGAAAATAGTGTGCGTCCGTTCCCAGCTTCCGGACTTCCTCAGCCAGATCCTTTGAGGAAATGCCCAGGGTGTCGGTCTCTCTTGCGGCATAGATATCCGCCAGCACCAGATGGTCCGTGTGGGACAGAGCCTCCGCAAATTCATGGAAAAAGGCTTTGGTCCGGGTGTAGGTATGGGGCTGGAAGATACACCAGAGCGACTTATGGGGATAATACTTCGCGGCCTTCAGGGTAGCCTGGATCTCCGTGGGATGATGCGCGTAGTCGTCAATGATCGTGATTCCGTCCAGCGTTCCCTTATACTCAAAACGGCGGTCTGTTCCGGTAAAGGACAGAAGCCCCTTCTGGATGGACTCCATGGGGATATCCAGAAGCTCGGCGGTGGCAATGGAAGCCAGCGCGTTGGACACGTTGTGGTCGCCGGTCACAGAAAGCTGGATCCGTGTGACGGTCTCGCCGTATTTTATAAGATCAAAGGAAACCCGCCCTTTTTCGTCGTGGAGGATATTGGCAGCGCTGTAATCGTAATCCGGAGAGCTTCCGTAGGTCGCTACATGGCATTCCAGATCCCGGTAGATCTCCGGGTAATCCGTGATATCGCCGTTGATCACCAGAGTTCCGTCAGGAGGCAGCAGAGCGGCAAACTGATGGAAGGAATGCCGGATATCCTCCAGATCCTTGAAAAAGTCCAGATGGTCTTCTTCGATATTTAAGATCACACCGATCTTCGGGAAAAAATTCAGGAAGCTGTTGGTATACTCACAGGCTTCGGTGATGAAGGTGCCCGAATTTCCGACCCGGATATTGCCGCCGATGGCCTGCAGGATGCCGCCTACGGAGATGGTGGGGTCAAGGTTCCCCTCCAGGAGGATATGGGAGATCATGGAAGTCGTGGTAGTCTTTCCATGGGTTCCCGATACCGCGATGGGGGTGTCATAATTTTTCATGAGCTGTCCCAACAGCTCCGCGCGGGTGAGCATGGGGATCTTCCTGGCAACGGCCTCGATCAGCTCCCCGTTGTCCCGGCTGATCGCCGCCGTGTAGACCACGCAGTCGATGCCGTCGATGATGTTGGAGGCCTTCTGCCCGTAAAAGATCTGTGCGCCGCTCTCTTCGAGCTGCTGCGTAAGCGCGGATTCCCTGGAGTCAGAACCGGATATGGTGAAGCCGTTCTGCAGGAGGATCCTGGCAAGGCCGCTCATGCTGATGCCCCCGATCCCGATAAAATGAATGTGGATTGGTTTCGTGAAATCAATCTTATACATATCTATTTTCCTTTCCTGACGAAACGATGATACATCGTTCATAATACTTATAAATAAGGTTCAAATGGATTCTGCCTTATTTATTATACTATATATGATAAAAATTGAAAGAAGTTCTTTTTGTTTATTTCCAACAAAAAGAGAATATTTTGTCAGAAAAATTTGTAAAATCTGTGTACTTAACAATGAAATGATGCTATAATAAAATAGAATAACTAGAAATGGAGGTGACGGCATGATTAAAAAGGAAATGATCGCCATGCTGCTTGCAGGCGGACAGGGCAGCAGACTGGGAGTTCTTACCGCAAAGGTGGCAAAACCCGCAGTATCTTTCGGCGGCAAGTACCGTATTATTGATTTTCCGCTGAGCAACTGCATCAATTCAGGAGTGGATACGGTAGGAGTCCTGACACAATATCAGCCGCTGCGGTTGAATACACATATAGGGATTGGGATTCCGTGGGATCTGGACCGGAATATAGGCGGGGTTTCGATTCTTCCTCCATATGAAAAGAGTGTGAACAGCGAATGGTATACAGGGACTGCCAATGCCATTTACCAGAATCTGGACTATATGGAAAGCTACCATCCGGATTACGTGCTGATTCTTTCCGGAGACCATATTTATAAGATGGATTATGAAGTGATGCTTGCCGCCCATAAGGCCAACAAGGCGGATGTGACGATCGCGGCGATGCCGGTGCCCATGGAGGAGGCAGGACGCTTCGGGATCCTGGTGACAGACAGAGAGGGACGGATCAGCAGATTTGAAGAAAAGCCGGAGAAGCCCAGCAGTAACCTGGCATCCATGGGAATCTATATTTTCAGCTGGCCGGTTTTGAAGGAAGCGCTGATCCGGCTTTCCAGCCAGCCGAACTGCGACTTCGGGAAGCATATCATTCCTTACTGCGGCGCAAAGGGAATGCGGATGTTTGCCTATGAGTACAACGGATATTGGAAAGATGTGGGGACGCTTGGTTCTTACTGGGAAGCCAATATGGAGCTGATCGATATCATACCGGAATTCAACCTCTATGAGGAATTCTGGAAGATCTATACCAACTGCATGAATCTGCCGCCGCAGTACATATCTCCGGAGGGCGTTGTGGACAAGTGCATCATCAGCAACGGCTCCGAGATTTTCGGAGAGGTACATTCTTCGGTGCTGGGCGCGGGAGTGAGCGTAGGAAAGGGAAGCGTCGTCCGGGACTCGATCATCATGCGGGATGTGGTCATCGGGGAGGACTGTGTGATCGAAAAGGCGATCATTGCAGAGAATACGGTGATCGGCAGCAATGTTGTGATCGGGGTCGGGAGCGATGTGCCCAACCGTGTGCGGCCGGACATTTACAACGGAGGGCTGGCAACGATCGGGGAAAATTCCCGTATCCCTTCCGACGTACAGATCGGAAAGAATACGGCGATCAGCGGTGCGACGGCCGCGGCGGATTATCTGAACGGGGTACTGGAGAGCGGTGAGACATTGATAAAGGCAGGTGATCGTGTATGAGAGCAGTAGGGATTATTCTCGCGGGAGGCAACAACAGACGGATGCAGGCACTGACGGCGAAGCGCGCGGTTGCGGCGATGCCGATCGCATCCAGCTACCGGGCCATTGATTTTGCGCTGAGCAACATGACGAACTCCCACGTTCAGAGAGTCGCGGTGCTGACACAGTATAACGCACGGTCGCTGGACGAGCATTTGAATTCTGCCAAGTGGTGGGATTTTGGAAGAAAGCAGGGCGGCCTGTATATTTTTACACCGACCATTACGGCGGAGAATGGCTACTGGTACCGGGGGACGGCGGATGCCATTTACCAGAACCTGGACTTCCTGAGGCGGTGTCATGAGCCGTATGTGATCATCGCTTCCGGCGATGCGGTGTATAAGCTGGATTACAATAAGGTATTGGAATACCATATTGCGAAGAAGGCGGACATTACGGTGGTGGTGAAGGATCTGGAGGACGGCGACGACGCGACCCGTTTCGGCACCGTGCGGATGAACGAATCGTACCGGATCCAGGAATTTGAAGAGAAGCCGATGGTGGCCAGCTCGCAGACCATTTCCACAGGCATCTACGTGATGCGCAGAAGGCTTCTGATTGATCTGGTGGAGCACTGCGCAGAGGAAGAGCATTATGATTTTGTGACGGATATCCTGATCCGTTATAAGAATCTGAAAAAGATCTACGGATATAAGCTGAGCGGCTATTGGAATAATATTTCCAGGATAGACGCGTATTATCAGACGAATATGGATTTCCTGAGACCGGAGGTCCGAAAATATTTCTTCCGGGAGCTTCCATCGGTGTATTCCAAGGTGAGCGACCTGCCGCCTGCAAAGTACAACCCGGGCGCGGCGGTGAAGAACTGCCTGATCGGGAGCGGGAGCATCATCAACGGTACGGTTGAAAATTCCGTGCTGTTTAAGAAGGTATTTGTGGGGAATAACTGTGTGATCAAAAATTCGATCATCCTGAATGATGTTTATCTGGGGGATCATACATATATTGAGAACTGTGTCGTGGAAAGCCGGGGAACGATCCGCGCGAATACAAGGCATGTAGGAGAGGATGAGATCAAAGTCGTTGTAGAACGGAATGAGAGGTATCTGATATAGGGGTGTTATATGCCGCGCCTGTCAAGGTGTGACCTGTAACATGGATGAGAATGAGACGCCGGGGACCTCCCGGACGGGGGTGTATAAAAAGTGCAGTCTGGCTGGCAGCTTTTGGGAGAACGGGTGGATGGACCACAGGTTTTACCGGATGCGGATCATGATTTTTGTCGGCCTGCAGATATAAAAATAAAAAAAGAGATGAAGGTGTGTTAAAAAAGTCTTTTCGGTACGGATGATGGGATGAATGGACAGGCTTGCGAAGGGCTGTACCGGGGAATGCAGACAGAGAAAGGAGACTGGATATGCAGATCACAGATGTGCGTGTACGAAAAGTGGCGAAGGAAGGAAAATTAAAAGCGGTTGTTTCAATTACGATTGATGATGAATTTGTAGTTCATGATATCAAAGTGATTGAAGGAGAGAAGGGATTGTTTATTGCAATGCCGAGCAAAAAAGCGATGGATGGGGAATACAGGGATATTGCACACCCGATTAACTCTGATACGAGAGAACGGATACAGGAACTGATTTTGGAAAAATATCAGGAGACTGCAGGGGGAGAGGAAGAAGTATCGTAATGGTTCATGAGGAACCATTGTAAATGACAGCAGCACCTGGCTGGTGAAAGAAACAGCCGGGTGCTGTTTTTAGGATTTGCAGAAAAATAACGGATACAGACCATTGGGTGCTGCCGTATGCAAAAAGGCTGCCGTATGCAGAACCGCTGCCGTTTAGAACGGCAGCTGCGGCGTGTGGCAAAAGGACAGCGGTTCCCCGGTGGCGGGATGGCAAAAGGATAATTTTACCGCATAAAGCCGGAGAGGTCCGGATATGGAACGGTTTTGCCCGGGGGACGCCGGTGTATATTTTGTATCCCCGGCAATGGGGCAGCCGATGTGCGCCATCTGGACACGGATCTGATGGTGGCGCCCGGTGTCCAGGAGGATCTCGGCCAGGGCCTGGGAATCCCGGGTTCGGAGAACCTGATAATGAAGCCGCGCGGGCTTGGCGCCCGGCGTATCGGGGGTGCAGATGCGGGAGGTGTTGGTCCGCCCGTCTTTTACCAGATAGTCTTCCAGGTCCGCTTCCGTCTGCCCGGGAACAGCGCTTAAAACAGCGAGATAGTGCTTGCCGAAGCCGGAGGTCTGGAGCTGGCGGCCAAGCGATTTTGCAGCCGCGGGAGTTTTGGCAAATACAAGGAGCCCCTCCACGGGCTGATCCAGGCGGTGGATCAGGGCGAGATAGGGTTCCCCGTTTTTGGCCTGACGGCTGTGCAGATGATTTTTCAGGATGCTCACCATATCGGGCGTACTGATCTGCCGGCTCTGGGTGGGGACGCCTGCGGGCTTGATGCAGACAAGGATATGCTGATCTTCAAATAGGATTTCCGGTTTCATGGACATAGTCTCCTTAAAAAATGATAAATATCTTATTACTATCGAAAGAATTATGTATATTTCTTGACTTTTTGCCGCAATCTGTCTAAACTGATTATGATATAAAACTTTTGTGAGGTCAAGCACTAAGTTTTTGTAAGAAAGCGGGAGGATAGGATGGATAACCGGGAGTGGGAAAGATTCGGAGAAGAGATCCGCAGGAATGTACAGGATGCGGTGGATTCCAGAGACTTCAGCAGATTAAATCAGACAATTACAGACGCGATCAACGGTGCGGCGGACGGGATCACCAGGGGCATGAAGGATGCTGCGGGAGAGATCACCAGAGGCGTGCGTCAGAACAGGAACCAATGGAACGGCAGCAGGAAAAAGCAGCAGGGTTCGTATAACGGCAGATATCAGTACCAGGGACATTTCGGACAGCAGGATACCGGATGGCAGCAGGGCTCCAATATGAACTGGAACAGCCAGGAGGCCGGAACGTTCGGAGGAATGAACGGCCAGCCCGGCCAGGGAGCGGGACAGGCCGGCGGCGCTTCGTATGACCAGCCGGGGCAGGGGGCTGCCAGCGGTACATACGGGCAGACCGACCGGAGATATAACTGGAATAAGGCATATTATTCCAGGTTCGGCAACCGGGATAAGCCTGTAGAGGAGCACGAGACGGATCATGGCCCATATCATCCGGAGACGGAGAAGCAGCTTCCGGCGCTGTATGCGGGAACAACTCCTGCAAAGGTCGGCGGAACGGTGCTTTATGGGATCGGATGTGCCGCAGGAAGCATTTCACTGATTATGTTGGCAATGATCGTACTGGCCGGGATCGGAACGGGAGACATGAGCGCCGGCTTTTGGGCAGCCTGCGGGGGTACGGCGGTTTTTGCGGCGGGATTCGGCGGCATGGCGGCGGCAGGCAGCAGCATCCGCGGGAGAGTCAAGCGGTTCCGCGGCTACATCAGCAGCCTGGGCAGCCGGGAATACTGTAATATAAAAGAACTGGCAGAGCATCTGGGAAAATCCCGGCGGTATGTGGTGAAGGATCTGGAAAAAATGATCCAGAAGGGCTGGTTCCGCCAGGGTCATCTGGACAGACAGAAGACCTGCCTCATGGTCAGCGACGACGCGTATAAGCAATATACAGATCTGCAGCAGCAGAGGGAGCAGATCAACACAGAGACAAGAGAGCAGCAGGAGGCGGCAGCCAGAAAGCGGGCAAAGGAAGTGCAAAGGGAAGCGGAAGCGCCGGATTCGAAGCTCTCCCCCGAGGTTCGCAGGATCATTAAGACCGGGGAAAACTATATTCAGAAGATCCATGCCTGCAACGATGCCATTCCGGGGGCGGAGATCTCCGCAAAGATTTCCCGGATGGAAATCCTGGTTGACCGGATCTTTGACCGGGTGGAACAGAATCCGGATTCCGTGTCGGATATCCACCGGATGATGGAGTATTACCTTCCGACGACGGTCAAGCTTCTGGAGGCGTATCAGGATCTGGATGCCCAGCCGGTTCAGGGGGAGAACATCATTTCCTCGAAGCGGGAGATCGAAAAGACGCTGGATACGCTGAATGCGGCATTTGAAAAGCTGCTGGACAGCCTGTTCCAGGATACGGCGTGGGATGTGTCCTCCGATATTTCTGTACTGCACACGATGCTGGCGCAGGAAGGGCTGACGGAAGGGGATTTTAAGGAAGTCCATTAAGGATTTGAAAATACGAAAAATTAGGAGGCTGTTATGAGCAATGAATTAGATGCATATACGACGACACCGACGCTGACGCTGGATCCTTTTGCGGAGGAGAAGGCACCGGCGGCGCCGGTGATCACGGCGGAACCGGAAAAGCCGATTTTTGACGAGAATGTCCTGACAGCGGAGGAGCGTCATGCCGTGGAGCAGTTTGCAGAGAAGATCGATCTGACCAATTCGCAGATGATCCTGCAGTACGGCGCGGGAACGCAGAAAAAGATGGCAGATTTTTCGGAGAGCGCCCTGGAAAATGTCAAGACAAAGGATCTGGGAGAAGTGGGAGACCTGCTCACAGGCGTTGTCAAGGAACTGAGGAGCTTTGATGAAGAGGAAGAGAAGGGCTTTCTGGGAATCTTCAAAAAGCCGGCCAATAAGATCAGCGCCATGAAGGCGAAGTACAGCAAGGCAGAGACCAATATCAACCATATCTGCAAGGTGCTGGAGTCCCATCAGGTCCAGCTTTTGAAGGATGTTGCCCTGCTGGATAAGATGTATGAGCTGAACCTGACCTATTTTAAGGAGCTGACCATGTACATCATGGCAGGAAAGAAGAAGCTCCATGAGATCCAGACCGGCCAGCTTCCGGCTCTGTTCCAGAGGGCCCAGGCCAGCGGACTGGCAGAGGATGCACAGGCGGCCAGGGATCTGGATTCCATGTGCAACCGGTTTGAGAAGAAGCTGCATGATCTGGAGCTGACCCGGCAGGTGTCCCTGCAGACAGCGCCTCAGATCCGGATGGTCCAGAGCAATGACACGCTGATGGTGGAAAAGATCCAGTCCACCATTGTCAATACGATCCCGCTGTGGAAGAGCCAGATGGTGCTGGCCCTGGGCGTGGAGCATTCGGCCCAGGCAGCGGCGGCTCAGCGGGAAGTGACGGATATGACCAACGAACTGCTGAAAAAGAATGCGGCCAAGCTTAAGATGGCCACCATTGATGCCGCAAAAGAGTCGGAGCGGGGAATCGTGGATATGGAGACGCTGAAGATGACCAACGAATCGCTGATCTCCACGCTGGATGAGGTGATGCGGATCCAGCAGGAAGGACGGCAGAAGCGCCGGGAGGCGGAGACGGAGATGCACCGTCTGGAAGGCGAGCTCAAGCAGAAGCTCCTGCAGATGCGTGCCTGATCTGCAGCAATTGGAAGCTAGAAAAATAGAGGATAAGAGGAGAATTGTTATGGCAAAGGAAAAGAAGCTGGTAGAGTCCATTACTTCCAGGGAGAAGGATTTTGCGCAGTGGTATACGGACGTTGTGAGGGAAGCGAAGCTTTGTGATTATTCAGGGGTCAAGGGATGCCTGAATTATCTGCCCAACGGATATGCGATCTGGGAAAAGATCCAGGCAGACCTGGACAAGCGCTTTAAGGATACGGGAGTGGAAAATGTCTATCTCCCGGTGCTGATCCCGGAGGCCCTTCTGCAGAAGGAAGCAGATCACATCGAGGGCTTTGCGCCGGAGGTTGCATGGGTCACACAGGGAGGACTGGAGCCTCTGCAGGATAAGTTCTGCATCCGCCCCACCTCGGAGACACTGTTCTGTGATGTGTGGAGCAAGACCGTACAGTCCTACCGGGATCTGCCCAAGGTTTGGAACCAGTGGTGTTCCGTACTGCGATGGGAAAAGACGACCAGGCCCTTCCTGCGTTCCCGTGAATTTTTATGGCAGGAGGGACATACGATCCATGCCACATTTGAAGAGGCGGAGCAGAGGACTCTGACCATGCGCGACGTGTACCGGGATTTCATCCAGGACGATCTGGCGATCCCTCTGGTATGCGGGCGCAAGACGGAGAGCGAGAAGTTTGCGGGGGCACAGGACACCTACACGGTGGAAGCGCTGATGCATGACGGACAGGCACTGCAGTCTGCGACCAGCCATTTCTTCGGCAGCTCCTTCCCGGACGCGTTTGACATCAAGTATTCGGATAAAAATAACGAGCTGCACAGTGTATATGAGACTTCCTGGGGGCTGTCCACCCGGATCATCGGCGCTATCATCATGGTACACGGCGATGACAGCGGACTGGTGCTGCCGCCGAGGATCGCTCCGGTACAGACGAAGGTCATCCCCATCGCACAGCACAAGGAAGGGGTGCTGGACAAGGCGAGGGAGCTTTTGGACACCTTGCGGGCAGCAGGCTATGCGGCGAAGATCGATGATTCCGACAAGGCTCCGGGCTGGAAGTTCAGCGAGCAGGAGATCCAGGGGATCCCGACCCGGATCGAGATCGGCCCCAAGGATATCGAACAGGGACAGGTAGTCGTAGTGCGGCGCGACACGAGAGAGAAGACGGTCGTTGCCATCGATGAGATCACTGAAAAATTGGGAGAGATCCTGGAGACCATGCAGAAGGACATGTTCGAACGGGCAAAAGCATTTTTGGATTCTCACATTGACTCCGCGGTGACCATGGAGGAAATGAATGCGAAGTTCAATGAGAGCCGCGGTTTTATCAAGGCAATGTGGTGCGGCGAGGAAGCCTGCGAGGATGAGATCAAAGCGCAGACAGGCGGCGCGTCTTCCCGGTGCATTCCGGATGAGGAGGAACACCTGTCAGACGTATGCATCTGCTGCGGCAAGCCTGCGAAGCATATGGTTTACTGGGGGAAAGCATACTAAAACAGCGGCCGTATCCGCAAGGGTACTGAGCGGATACATGTGGATTGAGGGCGGGGGTTTTTATGGCATTTCAGAATATGGTAAATATGCAGCTGATGATGTTCCTGCTTGTCGGGATCGGCTTTTTCGTGAGAAAAAAGGGAATCATCGGCGGTACTGCACGGAAAGAGCTGGTGAACTTCTGCCTCTATATCACTTTGCCGTTCAATATTTTCCATTCCTTCCGGATGGACTGGGACTCCGGTATGCTTGCGGCTTTTCTGGAAGTATTACTGCTGTCCATTGGCTATAATGTGATCTCCATTTTCATAAGCTTTCTTTTCTATCACCGGAGCGAATCCCGGCGGCAGAAGCCGCTGAGGTACGGAACGATCGTGTCCAACGGCGGATTTTTGGGCAATCCGGTGATCGAAGGAATCTATGGTATGGAAGGCTTGTTTTACGCATCGGTATTTATGCTTCCGGTGCGTATTGTCATGTGGAGCATCGGGACATCCTGCTTTTTGAAAGGCAGCCGGGAAAATCTGGTGAAAAAGGTGCTGACGCATCCCTGTATTGCGGCGATCTATCTGGGACTTGCGGCCATGATTTCCGGAATTGAATTTCCGGTGTTCCTGGAAAATACGGTCACCGGCATCAGCAGCTGCAACACGCCCCTGAGCATGATGCTGATCGGAATGATGCTGGCGGAGATGGATCCGAAGGGAATGCTGGATCGGACGATGGCGTTTTATACGGCGGTGCGCCTGGTTCTGATCCCGGCGGTGATCTTCGGGATCACACGGTTTCTGCCCATCAGTCCGCTTCTTCGGGGAATCACGGTGATCATCGCGGGAATGCCGGCCCCGGTGACGACAGCTTTGCTGTCCGCAAAGTATGACGGCGACGAGAAATACGCTACGGCGATGATCTTTGTGACCACGGTGCTGTCGCTGGTGACGCTTCCGGCATGGTGTTATCTGCTGGGAGCCGCATAATGGGAGGAAAGGAATGTCTGAGAGTATGAAAAAAAGGATCATTCTTGGCTCGGCGTCGCCAAGGAGAAGAGAACTGCTGGAGCAGATCGGGATCGAGTTTGAGATTGTAGTCAGTGACGCGCAGGAGCATTACGAGAGCACCCGCCCGGAGGAGATCGTCAGAGAGCTGGCGCTGATGAAGGCAGAGCATGTGGCAGAGGAAGTGGAGCGTCGCGAAAAGGAATGCGCGGAGCAGGCTTCTATTTCCAGGCTGGAAACAGGAGAAGTGCATCTTCGCAATGTGGTGATCCTGGGCGCGGACACGATTGTTGTGCGGGACGGGCAGATCCTTGGAAAACCGTCTGACGAGGAGGCGGCATTTTTCATGCTGAAAAGTCTGCAGGGAAGGATGCATCAGGTTTATACAGGCGTTGCGGTGCTGGATTTTGACGGAAACGGAAAGCGGCATACCATCAGCCATGCAGAGGAAACCAAGGTTTATGTGCATGAAATGACGGACGAAGAGATCCGCCGGTATATCGCGGCGGGAGAATCTATGGATAAAGCAGGCGCTTACGGAGTCCAGGGGCGGTTTGCGGCATACATCGACCGGATCGAAGGCGACTATTATAATGTGGTGGGACTGCCGGTCGCATACCTGTACCATGCGTTGAAGGAATTGTAGAAAATAGAGAAGCCGGGATTATAGAAATAGATGGAGTGGATCATGGGAATATTTTCTTTTTTTAAAAATGAGGAAAAAGAGGCGGAGGAGCAGGCGTTCCGGCAGAAGACAGAGGAGATGCTGTCGAAGCTTACTGAGGAAATGAAGAAAGGGCAGGAGCTTTCGGAAACCCTTTCCCAGGATGTCCGGCAGGTCGGTTCGGATGTCCGCCGGCACGATATGGCTCTGGAGGACTGTCTGGATGCCCTGGAGGAGCAGCAGGAGGAGCAAAAAGAGAGCCGGAAACAGATCAGGAAGCTGGAAGCAGAGCAGGAGAAGCTTTTAAAGCTGCTGTCGGTATACCGGGAACAGCTCTGGGGAATGAAGCAGTATGCCCAACAGAATGCTCCGGAATGGCTTTCACAGCTTGAATTGATGGAAAAAGCGGCGGAAGGCGCCAGATTATCCAGCGGGATCGCCTGGATCGAGGAGGCCGGAGTGCAGGTGGACTACGCGCTTCATGAGGTGATCGAGGCCAGGGCGGTATCTGAGGAGGAGAAGGATATGTGCGTTGCGCAGGTTTACAGCCCGGGTATGATCCACCACGGAGAGGTCATAAAGAAATCCCGGGTGGCGGCATACCGCCTGGAAAGATGAAGGGCAGGAAGCAGTTCTGAGAGAAAGAGTACGGAGGAGAAAAAAGGATGGGAGCAGACACGATTATAGGAATTGATCTGGGGACTTCGACAACCGAAGCGGCGGTGATCCGGGACGGCAAACCGGTGATGATCGTTAATTTTGACGGACAGGTCATCACGCCTTCCGCGGCAGGCGTTGACAAAGACGGACAGCTTGTATTTGGGGAAAAGGCGAAGGCACAATATCTTCTTGCGCCGGAGGATACGGTGATCGAGGCGAAACGGAAGATCGGTACAAAAGAAAAGCTTCGTATGGGAAGCAAGGATTACACGCCGGTGGAAATCTCCTCCATGCTGCTCCAATATGTAAAGGACTATGTATCGGAATCCCTGGGCGAAGACATTTCCCGGGCCGTGATCTCGGTGCCGGCCTACTTTGACGACCTGCAGAGGCAGGAGACGGTAGAAGCGGGGAAGCGGGCCGGCTTTGAGGTGGAGCGGATCATCAACGAACCCACGGCGGCGGCCTTAAGCTACGGGATCGGACATATGGAGGAGGAAAGCCACATCCTGGTCTATGACCTGGGCGGCGGGACCTTTGACGTGACCCTTCTGGAAATGTTCGGCGGCGTAGTGGAAGTAAAGGCAAGCAGCGGAGACAACCGGCTGGGAGGAAAGGATTTCGACGAATGCCTGATCCAGTGGCTTTTATCTCAGTTCCGAAAGAAACACGGAAAAGACCTGAGCAAAGACACGGCGGCCATGGTCAGGCTGAAGGAACAGGCCGAATGGTGCAAAAAGGAACTGAGCACCCGGGAGTCCTGCCAGATCGTGATTCCATTCATTGCGGAAAAGGAGGGAAAGCCGCTGGCTCTGGAGGAGAACGTGACACTGGAGCAGTTTGAGGAAATGACCCGGGAGCTGGTGGAGCGGACTCATGCTCCGATTGACGTGGTCCTGGCGGACAGCGGAGTGCTGGCTTCGGACATTGACCGGATCCTGCTGGTAGGCGGTTCCACCCGGATGCCGATGGTCCGCAGAGATATTGAAGCCTATCTGCAGAAGGAGCCGTCAAAAGCAGTGAACCCGGATTACGCGGTGGCGGAAGGGGCGGCGATCCAGGCCGGCATCATCCAGGGAGCATTGAGCCGGGAAGAGGGTATCATCATGACGGACGTGAACCCGTATACGCTGGGAATCCGGACGCTGTACGAGGATGAATCCCATTATATGAGCATTGTGATTCCGAGAAATGTGACCATCCCTGTTGTCAGAAAGGGGATCTACTATACAAGCTACGATAATCAGACTTCCGCGAAAATAGAGGTTTACCAGGGGGAACACGACGACGTGCGGCTGAATCATTTCCTGGGAGAGTTCATTGTCTCAGGCATCCCCATGCGGGACGCGGGGGAGGAGCAGATCGAAGTGGAATTTTCCTACAACCTGAACGGGATGCTGGAGGTCAGCGCGCGGATCCCGAGCTCGGGCGAGAAGGCGTCGGTTGAGATCAACATGATGGCATACGAGGAGGAGTTCTTTACAGAAGCGGCGACAGATGTCACCAAATGGAAGGAATCCTCTCTTGCAAAGGAATTCCGGACGGTGATCCGCAGGGCCGAGCGCAGGCTGAAAAGCGAGACGGTCCAGAGCATGCCGATGTACAGAGAAGATCTGGAGGGCTGTCTGTATGACCTGAAGCTGGCATTGATCGAGGAGGATGAGGACCGGGCGGCGGAGCTGGAAGAGGATATTCTGGATATGCTGGAAGAACTGGAGTGAGGAAATGGATGATTACAGGACACTGGGATTGGAACTGGGAGCATCCCAGAAGAAAATAAAAAAAGCATATTTTTCCCTGGTCAGAAAATATTCTCCGGAGGAATCGCCGGAAAAATTCCGGGAGATCCGGGAAGCGTATGAGCGCTTGAAGGGACAGACGGAAGGCCAGGGACCCATGTTTCCCAGACCCTCGGATCCACTGGCGGAAAAATTTCTGGACTTGTATTGGAAATACCGGAACGCGCGGGATCCGCACAGAGCGCGGGATGTCTGCGAGGAAGCATGGAAGCGGTTTCCGGAGGAGATTCAGTTTTTATATCATCTGGCGCTTGCCCAGCGCTACGCGGGCAATTCCGGAAAGTCTGTGAAAAGCTGCGAAGAGCTTGTAAAACGGGAACCGGAAAACAAATGGTTTTGGAGAGAGCTTGCCATTTCCTATGATGAGCGGAGTTATACCCGGAAGGCCTATATGGCTTATGAAAAGGCTTATGAGCTGGGCTGCCGGGACAACGGGTTCTTACTGGATTTTTCCACATCCTGTGATAATTATGAGCAATATGACCGCGGGATCCAGGTGCTGACAGAGCTGGCCAGAAAGGACAGGCGCTGGAAAAGGGAAGAGATCAAGGATGTGCTGAGCGCATATTGCGGAATATTGATGATGTCCTGCAGAAAGGGAGCGGATTTCAGCGGCATGCTGCCGGAATGCAGCCAGTTTATCCGTCAGTATTCCATTTATATACCGGATCATCTGAAAACTGTGCTGGGATTCTGCACGGTCATAAGCATGAATCTGGAGCTGTGCGGGTCCTCCCATGAGCTGATCCGGGACTTTTTTTCGGCAGTAGAAAAGGTATGCATGTCAGAAAAGGATCAGGCTATGTTTGCCGTGGCGCAGGAGCAATATATGGACAACCGCATCTGGGCAGATGAGCGTCTGACAGAAACCGTGCAGAATGGAATGCAGGTATTCTTTCAGATGGATGATGAGCCGATGGATATCCGCTCTTATGCGCTGCTGGATCTGAAATTATGTATGATCGAGGAACGGCAGGAGGTGCTGCCGCAGCTGGAGATTTTGAAAGAGGAATATCCACTGTATTACGAAAAGATCCGGGAATTCGCGGAACAGCTTCAAAATGGGAAGAATCTGGGATATCTGAAAAGCAGCCTGCTGAAACAATATACCCGCCTTGCGAAATACGTGAGCGGTGGGAAATATTTTGAAAAATATCCGGATGAAAAGAAGACAGCCATGGGAACCGTGATCCATCAGAATGACGGTGAGAAGCCCTTTGTGAGAAGCGGGAAAAAGATCGGGAGAAATGATCCCTGTCCCTGCGGGAGCGGGAAAAAGTATAAGCACTGCTGTATGAAGAAAGAGCGTGCATAAGCATAAATTTTCTGGGAATACTAAGAAAAGGTCGTGCAAAACAGCCTATGAAAAAAACAGCTGTGCGGTTGGATGATCTCTGGAGCATCCAGCCGCACAGCTGAAAAAAGTCCCAGGAGGAAGATTTATGAAAGCAAAGGTAAATGAAGGGTGTATTTCCTGCGGAGCATGCGTTTCCACCTGCCCGGAGGTATTTCGGTTTAATGAGGAAGATGTGGCGGAAGCTTACGCGGATGTTACGGAAGAGACAAAAGAAGCGGCGGAAGAGGCAAGGGACAGCTGCCCGGTGTCAGTGATCGACCTGATGGATTAGAAGTAAGGCATATCAGGAGCTTTATCTGATATGCCTTACTTTTTCAACATAAATGTGTTTAGCGCAATTAGAAGAAAAGGGGCAATCTCGTGGAATACATAGACTCAAAATACAGAAAACGAAATCTGGTCCGCCGTTTTTTTGACGGATCGAAGGGGTACTTTGCTGCCGCGGTTGCCGCGTCTCTGGCGACTACGGTTTTAAACGCGCTGACACCCCAGATCTTCCGGTTCAGCATCGACTCGGTTCTGGGCAGCGATCAATATGGATACCTGGCCGATCATCTCTGGATCCTGTCGCTTTTGCTCATCGCGGTGGCGGTGTTATCCGGGATCTCGCAGTACATTTGCCGGTCCAATACAGCCATGGCAGGGGAGAATTTTGCAAAAAATATAAGAGACGCCCTGTTTGTCCATGTGCAGAAGCTGCCGATGGAGTGGCATGACCAGAACCAGACCGGTGATATCATCCAGCGGTGTACTTCGGATGTAGAGGTCATCCGCAACTTTGTGGTCACTCAGCTTTTGGAGGTGTTCCGTACCGTGTTTCTGGTGGTGACCTCTTTTGTGATGATGCTGTACATGAATGTGAAATTATCGCTGGTGGTGCTGGCCTTTGTGCCTGTGGTGGTATTGTACTCCGCTGTGTTTTACCGCCTGATCGCCAGACGATTTGTGGATGCGGACGAGGCGGAGGGGGAACTGTCAACGGTGGTCCAGGAAAATGCGACCGGTGTGCGGGTGGTCCGTGCCTTTGGCCGGGAAAAGTTTGAGATGGACCGTTTCCGTGAAAAGAATGATATTTTTGCGAAGCTCTGGATCCGGCTGGGTACATTATCCGGACTGTACTGGGGCGTGGGAGATCTGATCACGGGCTTCCAGGTGGTCGCGGTGATCGTCCTTGGAACCATTGAGGCAGTACACGGAACAATTTCCGTAGGAGAGTTCATCGCCTTTGCATCCTATAATACGACGCTGGTGTGGCCGATCCGTGGGCTTGGGAGGATCCTTTCAGATATGAGCAAGGCCGGCGTATCATTTGAGCGTGTGGATTATATCATACGGGCGGAAGAAGAGGCGTATACATGTTCAGGCAGAAAGGAAGAAGATAGAAATGCCTGTGTGCAGGCACAGGAATCAGAAAATGCCTTCGATATTCGGTTTGAGCATGTGAATTTTGCGTATGAATCCGGGAAGGAAGTCTTGTCGGATGTGCATTTTTCCATTCCGCAGGGACATACCTTCGGGATCCTTGGAGGGACCGGAAGCGGAAAGTCTACCATCGTGCAGCTTTTAACCCGTCTTTATGAGCTGGAGGACGGGCAGGGCAGGATCTGCATCGGAGGTAAGGACATCAGAGAGATCCCGCTGGAACAGCTTCGGAAGTATGTGGGGATGGTATTGCAGGAGCCTTTTCTGTATTCCAGGACGATCCGGGAAAATATTGCGGCCTGCGCGCCGGATGCTTCCATGGAGGAAATCCGCCGTGCGGCGAAGATCGCCTGTGTGGACGAGTCGATCATGAGCTTTCCGGACGGCTATGATACCTTGGTCGGTGAGCGGGGAGTGACGCTTTCCGGAGGGCAGAGGCAGCGTGTGGCGATTGCCAGGATGCTGCTTGAGAAGGCGCCGATCCTGGTGTTTGACGATTCGCTCTCGGCAGTGGACTCGGAGACGGATTCTCTGATCCGAAAAGCTCTCAGCGACGAGATGGAACAGGCAACGGTCATCCTGATCTCCCACCGGATCACAACTCTCATGGGGGCGGATCAGATCCTGGTGCTGAACCAGGGACGGGCGGAAGAAATGGGAACGCATTATGAGCTGATCGGAAAGCAGGGGATCTACCGCAGGATCTACGAGATCCAGATGAGCCAGGACGACCGGGAGCAGATGAAAGCGGAGACGGATGCAGATACAGCTTTGCGCAGGCGGCATGGGTCAGAGGAAAAGAACCATCCGCAATGGCTGGGAGGAGGTGCGGAAGATGGCGGCATATGAAGAGCAGGAGTATCAAAAACCATTCAGCTTTCGGACATGGATGAAGATGCTTCCGTTTTTCCGTCCATATAAAAAGTATTTTGCAATCTCCTTTATACTGAATATTTTCCTGGCCGGCGTTGATGTGGTCGTGCCGCTTTTTCAGAGCTATGCCATTGACCGCTTCATTACGCCCGGCAGCCTGGACGGATTGGGGCAGTTTGCGCTGCTTTATGGTCTGGTGATCGTGCTGCAGACGATCGCGGTCTATACCTCAGTCCATGCGGCGATCATCATTGAGATGAATCTGGGAAGGGATCTGAAATGGGCACAGTTTGAGCACCTGCAGACCCTGTCCTTTTCCTATTACAATACAACGCCGGTAGGCTATATCCATGCCCGCGTCATGAGCGATACGCTGCGGATCGCCTCTATCGTTGCATGGGGGCTGGTGGATATGTTCTGGGCGCTGCTCTATGTAGTCAGCGTGTTTACGATCATGTTCCTGCTGAACGTCCGGCTAGCGGTGGTGATCCTGCTGATCGTGCCGTGTATCGCGGTCCTGACGGTGTATTTCCAGAATAAGATCCTGCATTGGAACCGGAAGGTGAGGAAGATCAATTCCCAGATCACCAGCGCGTACAATGAAGGGATCACCGGAGTCAGGACGTCAAAAAGCATGGGGATTGAAAAGGAAAATGAGCACGCGTTTTTTCAGCATACGCTGGAAATGCAGCGGGCAGCGGGGCGGTCCGCGAAGCTGAATGCAGTTTATATTCCAGCAATCCTGCTGTTCAGCTCTGTGGCGGCGGCAGTGGTCCTGGCACAGGGAGGCGTAATGGTGCAGGAAGAGATCATGCGGCTGGGAACTCTGTCCGTATTTATTTCCTATGCGGTCATCATTTTTGAACCGATCCAGCAGCTGGCCAGGCTTTTGGCGGATCTGATCTCCTGTCAGGCGAATATTGAGCGGGTGACGGATCTGCTGGAGCAGAAGCCGAATGTAGTAGACCGGGCAGATGTGATCCAAAAATATGGAGACGCATTTTCACCGAAGCAGGAGAACTGGGAACGGATCCAGGGCGATATCGTGTTCGAGGACGTCTCCTTTATGTATCCGGATGGAAAGGAATATGTGCTGGAGCATTTCAACCTTCATGTGCCCGCCGGGATGAATGTGGCGATCGTAGGAGAGACGGGCGCAGGAAAATCCACGCTGGTCAATCTGATGGGGCGCTTCTTTGAGCCCACCTCAGGGCGGATCCTGATCGACGGGGTAGATTATCGGGAACGTTCCCAGCTCTGGCTCCACAGCCAGATCGGATATGTGCTGCAGAATCCCCATCTGTTCTCCGGAACCGTCCGGGAAAATATCCGTTACGGCAGGCTTTCGGCCACGGACGCGGAGATTGAGGAGGCAGCCAGAAGCGTGTCGGCAGACCAGGTTGTGATGAAGCTGGAAAAAGGCTATGAAAGCGATGTGGGAGAGAGCGGCGGGAAGCTTTCCACCGGGGAAAAGCAGCTCATCTCCTTTGCAAGGGCGATCCTTGCGGATCCGGCCATCTTCGTGCTGGATGAGGCGACGTCCTCCATTGACACCCAGACCGAGCAGCTCATCCAGCAGGCCACCGGGAAGCTGCTGAAAGGGCACACGTCATTTATCATTGCGCATAGATTGTCAACGATCCGGCAGGCGGACCTGATCCTTGTGGTGAAGGATGGGAAGATCATCGAACGGGGGACGCACCGGGAGCTGCTGGAGGAAAGAGGGTATTATTACGAGCTGTATTCCAGGCAGTTTGAGGAAGAGGCGTCCATGAAGGTGTTTGCGGAGGGAGGCCGGGAAGGAGCGTGAGTTTACGGCCCAAAAGAAATGACCTCAAAAATTATGAAAAAAGTACTGATATTTTTGGGGGAATGTGGTATACTGTTACAACTATATAAGATTATGAGAAGGAGGTTGCTATGGAAAATTTAATGAATATTGCTTCTTATATCTGTAGCAGATATGAAAGTGAATATGGCACAAAGATTGATGAGATGAAGCTTCATAAGCTCCTGTACTTTGCACAGAGAGAATCTTTGATACAGAACAGAGAACCTCTTTTCGATGCTGTTTTCTGGGGTTGGAAATATGGACCCGTAATTAAGGAAATCCGTTCTGCATATCGGGATGATACCTTTTACAGTACGATTCCGCAGGATGTGATTGAGCGTACATCATGTATCATGAATAAAGTATTTGAGGGATATGCATGGAAGGATTCATGGAGCTTGAGCAGACTGACACATGGAGAATATGCATGGAAGCATTCCCGGGAGGGGATTTCAGAGAACGACAACAGTGATAATCCGATGTGTCTGGAGGACATGAGAAAGGATGCCGATCGGATTCGGGAACGAAGAGAGATGCGTGCCAGGTTAGGACTGAGCTGACACGGGTTATACCAGGAAAGTGTGACAAATGAAAATATCAGTTGAACAGGAACGGATATTGGACAGCTTTGTATGCGAGAGATTATCAGCCAATGAAGAGAATGAAAGCCTTATCAATTCATTCGCAAGTAAGAGGGGATCATCTCTCGTATCTTATTTTGAGAAATACGGGCCGTCCGAAGATAAAGACGGAAAAACTACATATTACGTTATCAAAACAAAAGAAAACGAGATTTTAATGATGATGATGATGTGATCGCGTAAAGACAGTTTCGGAGGGAGGCCGGGAAGGATGCTGACAGAGAGGCAGGAGATCATAGAGCTGTGTTTAAAATATCCGGGAGCATATGAGGATTATCCGTTTCATGATCCCAACTGGTGCGTGATGCGGCATCAGGAAAATAAAAAAGTGTTTGCCTGGATCTTCGAAAAGGACGGGCATATATGGGTCAACGTAAAATGCGACCCGGAATGGACCTCATTCTGGCGGAACGCGTTTGAGTCGGTCATTCCGGCATACCATCTGAACAAGACCTATTGGAACTCGATCATTCTGGACGGAAGCATTCCGGATAAAGAGATCCGGATCATGATTGGAAACAGCTATGACCTGACAGCAAAAAAGCGTAAGAAGGCATAGAAACTGTACTGAGCATGTACTTTACTGTACGGATTAGCAGCATAAAGTTAGGGGGAAGCATTATGAAATTGAAAAATATTTTACTTGTTGTGGATGATATTGACCGGTCTATAGAATTCTACCACAATCTGTTTGGACTGGATATTGCGGTGCGTTTTGAAGGCAATGTAATCCTGACGGAGGGGTTGGTCCTCCAGGAGAGGAAGATCTGGGACAACCTGATCGGGAAACAATCCGTCCGGGGGGACGGCGATGCGGAACTGTACTTTGAAGAAAATAATCTGGAGCATTTTCTGGAAAAGCTGGAGCATTATCCGAAGCCGGTCCGTTATCTGACCCCGCTTACAGAATATGAATGGGGAAAGCGGGTGGTCAGGATTTATGATCCGGACGGGCATGTGATCGAGGTTGGAGAGGTAAATGATTTGAAAAGCGGAAAAACCATGTGATCAAGGTGTTGCACTTAGAGGAAAGAAGGGAAGCATATGACAGAAATTTTAACTATGGGAGAGATGCTCGTTGAGATTATGCGGGAGCAGGAGGACGTACCGCTTGACCAGGCCGGAACATTTCGGGGACCCTATCCCAGCGGCGCACCGGCCATCTGCATTGACGCTGCTGCACGGCTCGGCTGCAGGACGGCGATCATCGGCGGTGTGGGAAAGGATGATTTTGGAAAATGCATTTTGGAGCGACTGAGAAAAGACGGAGTGGATGTCAGCCATGTGATCGAAAGTGAAGAGCGGGCTACGGGCTGCGCTTTTGTCACTTATTTTAGTGACGGTTCCCGGAAATTCATTTTCCATATGGGAAATACACCGGCTGTAGAGGCGAAGGCTCCGGGGCAGGGGGAATTTGAAGGCGTGAGGTACATGCATATCATGGGATGCTCCCTGATGTCAAGCCCGGTATTTGCCCGGGAAATCCTGAAGACCATGCGTATGCTTGCCGGAGAGGGAGCGAAAATCTCCTTTGACCCGAATATCCGGAAGGAGCTTTTTACGGATGCGTCGATCCATGAGGTGATCCGGGAAGTGATGGAGCACACCAGTATCTTTCTGCCGGGAGTCGAGGAACTGCTTCTGATCACCGGGAAGGAGAATGTGGAGGAGGCGGTAAAGACCTGCTTTACATACCCGCGGATGGAGATTTTGGTACTGAAAAATGGATCAAAGGGAAGCCGGATCTATCAACGAGGCAGTGTGGAAGAGGTGGGCATTTATCAGGTGGAACAGGCAGACGCGACCGGAGCGGGGGACTGCTTTGACGGGGCATTTCTTGCGGGGCTTGTCCAGGGAAAGAGTGTGAGAGAAGCCGCACAGATGGGAGCGGCAGCAGGGGCGCTCAATGCAGCGGCATTCGGCCCAATGGAGGGAAAAATCGATCCAGATTCGATAAAGGAAATGATGGAAAGAGACTGAAATTAAAAAGAGATATATTTGTCGCTTTTTTATTGACAGGCGATTCTCAATGTGATATATTCAGCCTATAAAGAGATAAATACATCACATTGTGGAGGACTTGATCATGAAACGAACAAAAATTAGATTCCTTATGATTCTTGGACTGATATGCATACTCATTGATATTGCTGCTTCGTGGTATTCTGCTATGTATAATGAAGGAAGGATTGTTACGCCTATGGACTATTCTGCCTACGTTTTTCGGATTCAAGATCTGCCGATGATTGCTTCTGTGTTTCTTACATGGATCTACGTGCTGTATTTGTTCATACTCCTTGTAAAAGCAATCATAAAAAATAACCGGAGGGACAGGCGGTCATCGACATCCAGGAAGATGAATCCGAAGCTGGGATTTTTGGGCTTTCTGGGATTCTTGGGCTTTTTAGGTTTTTGGAATTATGGCTTTAATAAAAATATGTCCGCATTTGTATTTTTTGCATTTTTTGGTTTTTTCGGCTTTTTCTTCGAAGGCAAAATGTCCAATACATTTCGGGATGAACGGTATAAGGAGAATAAAGTAAAAGCTCAGTTTGCTTCGATGGAAATTGTGATGTCCATTTTGTTTATCCTCACATTGCTTTTGGGGCGGGGGAATCTTATGGGAAATCCGGAATATACGCTGATCGCAGTGCGGATTATTCTGTCACTCACGATCGGCCTGTATCTGCTTCTCAGTGAATATCTGCTGTATCGCTACGATCATGATGACGAGACTGCCGAAAGCGAGGATTGAGCTATGCCGGATTTTGAGTGTAAACTGAAAAAATACAGACAGCGAAAGGAGTTGACGCAGGAGCAGTTAGCTGTACAGGTCGGGGTAAGGCGGGAGACCATCATGCGTCTGGAAAAGGCGCAGTACAATCCGTCTTTAAAGCTGGCAATCGACATTTCCAGGGTGGTGGAGGCCCCGATTGAGGAAATTTTTATATTCAAGTAGAATTGTGAAAAGATGGTTGGAGGATTTTAAAAGAGTATGGACGCAAGAGAGGTTTTAGAGCAGGTGAGCTCCGGCGGGATGTCGGTGGAAGATGCGGAGCGGTATTTTCAGAAGCAGTCCTATGAAGAGATGGGGTATGCCAAGCTGGATACATACCGGGAGATCCGTTCCGGGTTCCCGGAGGTCGTATTTTGCAGCAGAAAAGCGGATGTTCATCTGAAAAATATTTATAAAAGGTTATATGAGGAGAATGGAGAAGTATTCGGAACCCGTGCTTCGCAGCGTCAGTACGAGGTAGTGCGGGAGGTGCTGCCGCAGGTGGTTTACGATGAGGTCTCCCATATCTTAAAGATTGAAAAGCAGGACAAGCCGCGGATCGGAGAGATCGCGGTCTGTACGGCAGGCACGGCGGATATCCCGGTGGCTGAGGAAGCAGCACAGACGGCGGAATACTTCGGAGCAAATGTAAACCGCATTTATGATGTGGGTGTCAGCGGGATCCACAGGATGCTCTCCCACCTGGATGTGATCCAACGGGCCAATTGTGTGGTGGCCGTTGCAGGCATGGAAGGGGCGCTGGCAAGTGTTCTCGGCGGTCTGGTCAGCCATCCGGTTATAGCGGTCCCAACCTCTGTCGGCTACGGAGCAAGTATGAACGGACTGTCCGCGCTGCTTACCATGATCAATTCCTGTGCAAATGGAATTGCAGTGGTCAACATTGACAATGGTTACGGCGCAGGCTATATTGCCACCCAGATCAATCGGCTGGCAGTGAAAGGAGAATGAAAAAAATGGGAAGTACATTATATCTGGAATGTTCGTCCGGCATCAGCGGGGACATGACGGTTGCCGCGCTGC
>CATLCV010000055.1 GCA_949893755.1 uncultured Lachnospiraceae bacterium
GAAGCTCCGTCAGCTTTTCCAGAGAAATATTGCTCATCCGCCCGATCTCCGCGGCGGCCTGCAGATGCCCCTCCGCGATCCGCTGCTGCTCCTCCTGATAAAATTCTTTATTCCGCGCCGACACAAAGCTGCCCCGGCCGACCGTGGTTTCAATAAATCCGTCCCTCTGCAGATCCTCGTATGCCTTCTGGACCGTGATCACACTGACATGGATTGACTTCGCCAGCGCACGCATGGAAGGGATCGCGTCCCCCGCCTGCAGCTCCCCGCTCATGATCATGGCCTTGATCTGCGACGTGATCTGCTCATAGATAGGCTTGTTGGCATTGTTGCTGATAATGATCTCCATGCTCCACCGCCTTTTCCTTTGAAATAATTCGCTTTTAAATGTACTTATTGTATAAGTACATTATATCATCTTTTAATCAATTGTCAACATAGAAATAGTTACGATTGAGACCGCAGCTTTATATTAGATGCCTTGCAGCAGAGTACAAGGCACCGTGAACAATATCTTATGATTTACACTTGACTTATCCGGATTTTGAATCAATAATAGAAAAGAAACAAAAGAAAAACAATGAGAGGTGTACCATGCATTTTACAACAATTTTTATCTGGTTTGTGTTATATAGTATCTTAGGCTGGATCTACGAGACGATCTTCTGCAGTGTAAAGACTTTGAAGTGGGACAACCGCGGCATGCTCATCGGGCCGTACTGCCCGATCTACGGCGTTGGCGCGGTGCTGGATGTGCTGGTCTGCGAAAGCCTGCCCAACTACGGCGCAGTATTTCTGACCTGTATGCTGGGTTCCGCAGTTCTGGAATACTCCACATCCTTTGCCACGGAAAAGCTGTTCCATGCGGTGTGGTGGGATTACAGCAATCTGCCGCTGAACATCAAGGGCCGGATCTGCCTGCCCTGCTCCCTCGGCTTCGGCGCGGCCGGATTGATCGTACTGTACGGCATCCACCCGTATATGGCACGCGTCACCGATGCCCTCCCGCTTTACTGGCAGGAGCCCTGCGCATTGCTTCTGATGGCAGTTTTCTCCGCAGACTGCGCATTGACGGCAGATTCCCTGATCGCATTGAACGTGAAGCTGGAATCCACCTTAAATGCCATCGATTCCCATATCTCGGAACGCTATGATGCTTTTATCGAAAACACGAGACAAAACCTGTCAGAAGGACTGGTTACTCTGAAAGAAAAAGTTTCTCTGGAAGAATTCCGCGAACGCAGGATGATGGAGGAATTAAAAAATACACTTTCCACCATGAACTGGAATCAGACACGGGCGCTCCGTTCCTCCGTATCCTTCCGCCATGCGAAGTACAGCGAGCTGGGGAGCAGGATGAAGCATGCGCTTTCCTTCCATAAACGCAATACACAATAGGTGGCTTTTTCAACAGATTATGGCCTAATACAAGGGTGTCGTGAAATGACATTTCTGTACAATCTCTTGCTGTAATATCCAACCGGTCACAGCATATATTACAGATAGCCATTTCCCGACATCCCCTCTGTCAACCTAATCTCTTCCTTATCCTTTTATCCACGATTGGATGTTGCCGCTTTCCTCATCCTGCAGCATACTCCATACATATTCAGGTGATTGTGCAAATAATCCGGACTCTTTGTCCTGCAATAACTCATATGTCATTGTTTTCAGTAATTTTTTTAAAGCATCTTCGTCAGAACATTGTATTTCTTTACTTATACGGCGTACCAGATATAAAGAAATTGCCTGCATGGATTTATTCATATTGATACTTGTTGCATTCATCCTACAATCTCCCTTCTGATTTTCTTAAAACGAAGTTTATGTATTGCAGCGCCTGTTCCAAAAAAATACTGTTTTGGTAAATTCTCTGGTTCTAATTCCTGAATCAAAGCATCCAATACTTCATCGGCAAAATTAGTTTCTATCAATTCCTCTCTGTATGAATTGATGATTGTAACCGTATTTTCATCTGCTGTCGGTCCAATTACAATATCGTAATCGTGCAAGCTTCTATCCGAATCTCTATTCTTTAAAATGAACTGTATCCATTCCCTGTCCGCCTTTCTAAATACCTTTATCCTTAAGCCCGCCGGTTTATCAATACAACCATCATCAAACTCCAGATTATATCGATATGCCTGATATATTCCTTTTTTATATTGTGGATTTCTTTTCCGTATCTTTTCTTCTTTTGCTTCTACGATACGTTTATTCCTTCTGGCCAGATTTTCTGCATGGCTTTTCATCGGAGTCGCATAAAATCCCTTTCCAAAATCTTTATATCCTTTTACTTGATCCACATCGATTTCTGTAATATCATATATCGTTCCATGATATAAATCTTTCATTTTCACCCAGCCCCCTCCATCGCATTCATATATGATTTTAAATCATTTAAAATGCCTTTAATTCCCATAGAGTTGTATTCTTCATAACAAATATCAATATAAGATAGTAAATCGTATGTTTCCAAAAGTTCACTTACTTTTCTATAATCAATATTCCATTCTTGTTTCATACAGTTTACAATTGTTATCTGCATATTCAATACATTATCTGTCCTGTTCACTGCAATCTCCTCCAGTCGGTCCGTCTCTCCTTCACTCAAACATCTATCCATACTGTCTGTATCAGCCAATTCCTAATGATTCCTTGATTTTATCATAATATTTCTTATCGTATGTGTCAATGACATCTAACTGATACTTGACTAATATATATTTTTGAGAAATAATAGAAAAAGCAAAATGCAAACAAGCAGACGATGACATCTTTTCTGCATACGGGGGTATCTGAGATGAGACTGACGAAGAGTGAAATATCCGAGATCCGTGCCCATCTTCACGGGCTGAATCTGACAAAAGAAGCCCAGCTTATGAAGCATTTTATCCAGCATGGGAAAATCTCCACCTATGAGCATGTGCTCAGCGTGACCCGGCTCAGCTTTTACCTGAACCGCCGTTTTCATCTGGGCGCATCAGACTGCGAGCTGGTACGGGGCGCGTTTCTCCATGATTTTTATCTCTACGACTGGCACAACAGCGCTTCCCATGAACGGCTGCATGGGTTCCATCATCCGGCAGTAGCTCTGAAAAATGCCATGCAGCGGTATAAGCTCTCTCCTGTGGAACAGAATATCATCCGAAGCCATATGTGGCCCCTGACGCTGCTCTCGATTCCGAAGTGCCGTGCCGCGGTGATCGTCTGCCTTGCGGATAAGATCTGTTCTACATATGAAACGCTAGTGAGAAAGAGCAGCTTTCCCTGCTGAATCCGCGGCAGATGTTCCTTCGATATCTGCTGCAATTCACAGCCTGGCCAGCCGCTCAATCGCAAGATGCGCACAGCCGCATAAGAAATCCATCATTCCGCTGTGCGGCTGGCGCAATATTCACGGCAGATTTCATCGGCGGTGAGTTTCATTCATACCTTCTTCGTACAGGTCACCGCCATAGCCCCTGCCCCGATATGACAGGCCACACTCAGGGAAAGCGGATTCTCCATGATCTCATACTCCGGGAAATGACTGTGGATCTCTTCCTTCCACTCTGCCGCCTCTTCCTTCCCGCAGGTATACGCCATCCCCAATACCAATTGAGCTTCCTTTCCTGCAAACCGTTCTTTGATATCCTTTTCGATGGCCTGCAGCATGGTCCGCTTCGCTGCCTTCCAGCCGCGCACCTTGGCAAAGGCATCCAGCTTCTCTCCCTGGATCTGCAGTACCGGCTTTAAGTTCAGCACCGTTCCCAGCGCCGCGGCCGCGGGGGTGATCCTGCCGCCCTTTTTCAAATATTTCAACGTATCCACTGTGATGTAGATGGTGGATTCAAATTTTTCTCTTTCCAGGATTTCTTTGATCTCCGCCGCTGACCTTCCTGCGTCACGCAGCTCCATGGCGTCCAGGACGGACCGCTCCTGGGTCACAGAGATCCTCTGGTTATTCACTACCTGCACCCTTCCGCCATAATCCTCTGCCAGTGAAACAGCAGTCTCGCAGGAGCTGCTCAAACCGCTGGACATGGGGATATGCACCAGTTCATCATACTCTTCCAGCGCCTTGTCCCACAGATCCATCACATCTCCCGGCGACGGCTGGGATGTGGAGATATCCGCATCCTCGCCAAGCTTTTTGTAAAACTCTTCCTGGGTCAGTGTGATATCTTCCAGAAAAAGCTCTCCATTGATAAAAAAGGGCATCGGAAGGACAAAAATCCCCATCTCCTTCCCCTTTGCCTGCGTGATCCCGCTGTTGCTGTCTGTTACGATCGCTACCTTACCCATTTTATGATCTCATACTCCTTTTCGTTTTTCATTGTTACAGCTTTTCTGTGCATCCGCCTGACCGGTCAGCGCAGCGATCGGACAGGGTGCAACATGTGATCTTTAGTGTAACATATGATCTTTAATTCTTAAAACTATGGATCGGTGCCGGAATCCGTCCTTTCCGGCTGATAAATGTCTCGCATCCAAATTCATTCACCGGGATGATGGGGGCATATCCCAGGAGACCTCCGAATTCCGCCGTCTCTCCCACATCCTTGCCGATCACCGGGATCAGCCGGACTGCCGTGGTCTTCTGGTTCACCATGCCGATGGCCATCTCATCCGCAATGATCCCGGCAATGGTGCTGGCCTTCGTCTTGCCCGGAATGGCGATCATATCCAGTCCCACGGAGCAGACACAGGTCATGGCCTCCAGCTTCTCCAGCGTCAGGGAGCCGATATTCACCGCGTCAATCATCCCCTGGTCCTCACTGACCGGGATGAACGCGCCGCTTAAGCCGCCCACATAGGAGGATGCCATCACGCCTCCCTTTTTCACCTGGTCGTTGAGCATGGCAAGGGCCGCCGTGGTGCCCGGAGCTCCGACCCTCTCCAGGCCGATCTCTTCCAGGATCTCCGCCACACTGTCCCCAATGGCCGGTGTGGGCGCCAGAGACAGATCCACGATCCCAAAGGGAATCCTCATCCGTTTCGATGCCTCGCCTGCCACAAGCTGTCCCACACGGGTCACTTTGAAGGCCGTTTTCTTAATGGTCTCGCAGAGCTCCTCAAAGCCCTTGCCCCGCACCTTTTCCAATGCCTTTTTTACCACTCCCGGGCCGCTGACGCCCACATTGATGACCGCGTCCGCTTCCGTCACGCCCAAAAAGGCCCCTGCCATAAACGGATTGTCGTCCGGCGCGTTGCAGAAGATCACCAGCTTGGCGCAGCCCAGGGAATCCCGTTCTTTTGTCGCCTCCGCCGTGGCCTTGACGATCTCCCCGCACAGACGGACCGCATCCATGTTGATCCCGGTCCTGGTGGAGCCCACATTGACGGAGCTGCAGATCCGCTCCGTCTCCGCCATCGCCTGGGGGATCGACCGGATCAGGTATTCCTCGCTTTTCGTCATTCCCTTGGACACCAGCGCGGAATAACCGCCGATAAAATTCACGCCCACCGTCTGCGCAGCCCGGTCCAGTGTCCGCGCGATGGTCACATAATCTTCGGGACATCTGCACGCCGCGGAGCCCACCAGCGAAATGGGCGTAATGGAGATCCGCTTATTCACAATGGGAATCCCGAATTCCTTCTCAATATCCCGTCCCGTACTGACCAGATCCTTTGCCACCGTGGTAATCTTTTCATAGATCTTCCGGTTCAGCGCTTCCAGATCCGAATCGATACAGTCCAAAAGGCTGATTCCCAGCGTGATCGTGCGCACGTCCAGGTTTTCATGCTCGATCATTTCATTTGTCTCTGAAACTTCATACATATTAATCATATCTGTTTTCCTCACCTTTTACAGCCAATCCTGTTCCCATAAAAATCACCGGATTTTCTGCCGGTTTTTCTATGGGTTCCTGTCGCAGCCCTCTTCTTTACAGCCTGTGCATTTTCTCAAAAATCTCTTCCCTCTGGCAGCGGATATTGACTCCGATCTCCTTGCCCAGCTTTTCCAGATCGTCGCAGATCTGCGTAAACTGCGTATCCTTCTCCGTCACATCCACGATCATCATCATATTAAAATATCCCTGCACAATGGTCTGGGAAATGTCCAGAATGTTGATCTCATTTTCCGCAAGGTAGGTGCATACCTTCGCGATGATCCCCTCGGTATCTTTCCCTAATACGGTTACAATGCATTTTTTCATGTTCTGTTCCTCCTCGTTTCTATCGGCTTCTGTCTCTGCCTGGTGTACTGGGCAATCCGTATCTCTTATTTTTCTGCAGCTCCTAAAAGGAATAGATCTCCGATACCTCATCCCGCTTCGCAACGGTGATATCCAGATCTTCTCCTTTATATGCATTATCTCCCAGTGTCACCTCCAGCTTTACGGTCTCATAGGCAAGCCGCACATAATTATTTTCCTTGCTGAGATGCCCCAGGACGATATGTTTCAAATTATCATGTAGTATATCACAAAGAAGCCGTCCTGACAATTCATTTGACAAATGTCCCTTTTCCCCCAGGATCCGCTGTTTCAGATAGTAGGGATAGGCCCCCACCTCCAGCATATGTATGTCATGGTTCGCCTCCAGCAGCACGGCATCCAGATTTTTCAGTTTGTTCACCACATAGTCTGTATAGATTCCCAGGTCCGTGGCTACGGCCGCCGATCTGCCTTCGCATTCCATCCGGTAGCCTGTGGGCTCATTGGCGTCATGGGAAATGGCAAAGGGGTCGATGGTGATATCCCCCAGAGAAAAGGGTTCATCGATCCGGATGGGATGCAGAAGTCCCTCCGGCAGCTTCCCCAGGCTGGAATAGCTTTTGATCCCTTCGATGGTTCCGGGGGACGCGTAAATGGGGATCTCATATTTCCTGCTGAACACGCCCAGCCCCTGGATGTGGTCCGAATGCTCGTGAGTCACAAGAATCCCGGTCAGTTCCTCCCCCTTGATCTCCAGTTCCTTGAGCCCCGCCTCGATCCGTTTTTTGCTGATCCCCGTATCCACCAGAAGATGGGTATGGTCGCTCCCGATATAAATGCAGTTCCCGCTGCTCCCGCTGGCAATGCTGCACAGTCTCATAATCATTCTCCTATCTGTTTCTTACAGTTCGAGCAAATGCGCGATCCTGCTCTGCACTGTTTTTTTTGTATGTTCAAATGCACCGCTGTTGTCAATGACAGCCGTGCAGATCCTACGAAATGCCGCCTCCGGCGGCTGTGCCTGAATGATTTCCCGGATCTTTTTCTCCGTATACCCCCGGGACTTTTCCAGGCGCTGATACCGGACGGATTCCTCTGTAAAAATGTACCACATTTCCTCACAGAGATCCCCGTAATCCACATCCGGAAACAGGGCGGATTCCAGCACGTAGAGCCGGACGCCTTCCCTCTCTTTTTGGGAAATGTCCCGCTCCGCCCACCGCCGGACTTCCGGGTGGACAATGGCATTTAAAAGTGCCAGTTTTTTTGGATCGGAAAACACGGCTTCCGCAAGCTTCCCCCGATCCAGTTCCCCGTCCGCTCCCAGCATGTCCCGGCCGAATGCTTCCACAATCCGCGCAAAGCAGGGCTGCCCCTTTCGCTGGAGCCGCTTTGCCGCGTCATCCAGAGGCGCAATGAAAGCCCCGTATGCTTCCTGCAGAAACGCAAGCACTTCACTTTTCCCTGAACCGACCCCTCCGGTAATTCCGAGTATCTTCATCCTTTATCACCTATATCTTCTCATTCCGGCAGACTCACCGTAAAACACAGCGCTCCGCCATGCTCTGATTGCTGATCAACAAACAGTCCTGCGCTGTACTCTTTTAGTTACTTCGCCTCATACCAGTTCTTTCCGGTATGCATATCCACGATCAGCGGAACCTGCAGATCCGCCGCCTGTTCCATCTGTTCTTTCAGGATTTCTTTCACCTGCTCCAGTTCTTCCTCATAAGCTTCGATCAAAAGTTCATCATGGACCTGCAGGATCAATTGGGACTTCAATCCCTTTTCCTTCAATTCCCGCGCCACTCCGATCATGGCGATCTTGATCACGTCTGCCGCCGTCCCCTGGATGGGCGCGTTCATAGCGACCCGCTCCCCGAAGCTGCGCTGCATGAAATTGCTGGATTTCAGTTCCGGAACCGGCCTGCGCCGCCCAAACGAGGTCACTACACAGCCGTTTTTCTTCGCATGTGCCACCTGCTCGTCCAGAAACTGCTTCACTCCCGGATAGGTGTCAAAATAATTTTCAATATACTGGGCCGCCTCTTTTCTCGTAATACTTAAGTCCTGGCTGAGCCCGAAGGAACTGATCCCATACACGATCCCGAAGTTCACCGCCTTAGCATTGCGCCGCTGCAGGTCCGTCACTTCCTCAAAGGGCACATGAAACACCTGGGATGCCGTGGTCCTGTGGATATCCTGTGCCTCCCGGTATGCCTGGATGAGCTGGGCGTCCCCGGAGCAATGGGCCAGGATCCGCAGTTCGATCTGGGAATAATCCGCATCCACAAAGACACAGCCCTCCTTCGGCACAAATACCTTCCGGATCAGCCGCCCCAGCTCCATCCGGATCGGGATATTCTGGAGGTTCGGATCCGTGCTGCTGAGCCGCCCGGTGGCCGTGATCGTCTGGTGGAATTTTCCGTGGATTCTTCCGTCCGCCCCGATAAAATTGGCCAGTCCGTCGGCATACGTGGATTTCAGCTTTGCAAGCTGGCGGTACTCCAATATCTTTGCCACCACCGGATAATCCGGCGCCAGCTTTTCCAGCACATCCGCCGCCGTGGAAAATCCGGTCTTGGTCTTCTTGCCGCCCTGCAGCCCCATGTGCTCAAATAAGACCACTCCCAGCTGCTTGGGAGAATTGATGTTAAAGGTCTCCCCTGCCAGCTCATAGATTTCCTTTTCCAGCTCCAGGATCCTGCCCCCCAACTGGTCTCCGTACACCTTCAGGGCCTCCCCCTCAATCTTCACCCCGGCCTGCTCCATTTCATAGAGCGTGAACAGCAGGGGCATCTCGATCTCCGTAAACAGGGAATCCATGCCTGTCTCTTTTAACTTCTTCATCAGCGGTTCCGCCGCCGCATAGGCCGTATATGCCTCATAGCAGGCCTTCATGGACGCGTCCGCCTTCTCATGGATCAGCAGATGGAGCTGTTCCCTGGCTACGTCCTCGTAACCATAATCATTTTTCAGAGGATTCAGCAGATAGGCCGCCACTGTCGCGTCAAAACAATGCTCCCTGCGGGCAATGGGCAGCTCCGGCAGATATTTTTTCAGGTCGAACATCACGAACCGTTCCGCAGAATCCGCCACTTCACAAAGCTTCCCGAACAGATATCCCATATCCATGTCCATATCACAGGGAATGGAATAGATCTGTTCTTCCCCATAGCAGATGGCGATCCTGCCGTAGCCCGATGCGTGCGCAAACAGCGGCAGCACATTTCCCTCATCCTCGGAGATCGCGATGCCCACCGTGTCCGACTTCTTCGCCTCCTCGAAAATGCGTTCCAGCAGGTCCTTCTCCGTCACTTCCCGGAAATGGTCCTCCACCGCGTTGGTATCGGCTTCCACATCAAACCGGCTGAGCAGATTTTTGAACTGCAGGCGCTGGAAATAATCATGTGCCTCCTTTGTATAAGGATTGCCGAACCTTGCCTGTTCCAGGTCAAATCCGATCTCCGCCCGGGTGTCGATGGTGGCAAGCGTCTTGCTCATGCAGGCCTGGTCCCAGTACTCCTGCAGGTTCTTGCTGGCCCTGGGGGGCTTGATCTCCGCCGCGTGGGCATACGCATTTTCAATGGAGCCGTATTCCTGGATGATCTTGGTGGCGGTCTTCTCGCCCACTCCCGGCACTCCCGGAATGTTATCCGACGCGTCCCCCATGAGCGCCTTCACATCAATAAATTCCGTCGGCGTGACCCCGTAGGCCTCCTTCACGTCCGCGGCAAAATAATCCGTCACCTCGGTCCTGCCCTGCTTCGTCCTGGGAATCCGGATCTTCACATGCTCGGTGGCAAGCTGCAACGTATCCCGGTCCCCGGAAATGATGGACACCTCCATCCCCTTCTCCTCACAGGTCCGGGAAATGGTCCCCAGCAGGTCGTCCGCTTCCAGCCCCGCCTGCTCCACGATCTCGATGCCCATGGCCTCCAGCACTTCCTTGATCACCGGAACCTGCTGACGCAGTTCCTCCGCCATGGGCTTTCTGGTGCCCTTGTAGTCCGCGTACATCTCATGCCGGAAGGTAGGTGCGTGGACGTCAAAGGTAACTGTCAGGTATTCCGGTTGTTCCTCATCCAGAATCTTGAACAGGATATTCAGAAATCCGAAAATGGCATTGGTGTGCAGGCCCTCGGAGTTGGTCAGATCCGGCACCCCGTAAAATGCCCGGTTCAAAATACTGTGTCCGTCGATCAAAACGATTTTTTCATTCATAGGGAGCTCTCCTTCTATAATAAAAGTACATTTCACAGCTTTTTCCAAATCATAAAGAATAGTATACACTAAAAGAAATCTTTTTAAAAGGAGTTTTTTTCTCTCCCATTCCGGACAAGGATATGGTATAATCTGTATTGCGCTGGAGCGCCACGCAGGTCATCAATTTTCTGGCGAAAATTGGTGACAATTTATAATAGGAAATGATTGGCCGAAAGCAATGGAAAACGAAGGGGTCTGTGTATGCATGCACCGCCTCAAAAAAGAAATTAAGGAGAATCAGATACTATGAATCAGCAAAATATGACTTTATCGCAGGAAGACCGCCTGTCATGTGCGGACACCAATCGAGGGATCACTTTTGAGTCTGCAGATCTGGACGGGATCATCTTTGACGTGGACGGAACGCTCTGGGATTCCACGGAACAGGCCGCGCAGGTCTGGACCAGGGCGGTGCGGGAGCATACGGGGCTGGACACCCGGGTCAGCGCCGACCGCCTGAAAGAGCTGTTCGGAAAGACCATGACGGAGATCTCCAACGCATTATTTCCCACCCTGTCCGACGAAGAACAGGAGCGGATCATGGAAGCCTGCTACGACTATGAAAATGAATATCTGGAAACGCACCCGGGGGTGCTCTACGAAGGGGTCGTCGAGACCTTCCATGCATTGGCGGAAAAAACAAATCTCTACATTGTAAGCAACTGTCAGTGCGGATATATCGAGCTCTTCCTGCGGGCCGCAGGACTGGAGGATAGCGTCAGGGACCACCTTTGTTTCGGGGAGACTTCAGTCTCCAAGGGACAGACCATCCGAATGCTGATGGAGAAAAACCGCCTGGAGCATGTAGTCTATGTGGGGGATACCCAGGGCGACGCAGATGCCTGCCGGGAAGCCGGGATTCCCTTTATCCTGGCAGAATATGGTTTCGGTGATGTGCCGGATGCCAAGTGGCGGATCCGGAAGATCTCCGAATTGTGTGAGCTACTAAAATCGTTCTAACCGCACAGCCGGAAATCATTCAGAAAGAAAGGAAATTCTCATGAAAAACGAAGTACTTGAACAATTAGCAAACCGAAAATCGATCCGAGTATTTGAATACCGGAAGATTTCCCCGGAGGACAGATCCGCCATTATTACGGCCGCTGCCATGGCGCCCACTGCCGGGAACCAGCAGCTCTACACGATCCTGGATGTAACCGACCAGGAGCTGAAAAACCGTCTCGCCGACCTCTGCGACCACCAGCCTTTTATTGCCAAGGCAGACCTGGTGCTGGCCTTTTGCGCGGACTGCAAAAAATGGTACGATGCCTTCGCTTCTGCCGGATGCAGTCCGCGCAGACCCGGCGCCGGCGATCTTCTGCTGGCCGTCGATGACGCGCTGATCGCCGCCCAGAATGCAGTCACCGCCGCGGAAAGCTTGAGGGTCGGCTCCTGCTATATCGGTGATGTCATGGAAAACTGCGAGCAGATGCGGGAATTACTGCACCTGCCCAAATATGTATTCCCTGCTGCCCTTCTCGTCTTCGGCTATCCCACCGAGCAGCAGAAAAACCGGAAAAAGCCCCGGCGGATCGATGAAAAATATCTGGTCCATGAAAATACGTACCATCCGATGACAGACCGGGAGCTGGCTGACATGCTCTCCTATAAGTCCGGAGAAAAGGATTATGACGCATGGATCCAGGCGTTCTGCAATCGGAAGTATAATTCTGATTTTTCGAAGGAAATGAGCCGGTCGGTGGAAGTCTATCTCCGGGACTTTCTGGAGGATGCGGATGCTTAAACTGCGTAAAGAACTGTAAGAAAATACCTTGTGCAGACTGCGCAGGATATTTCCATACAGTTCTTTAATATTCAATCCCGAAATACTCCAGATATGCCTTGTATCTTTTCTGAGCCGTCAGGCAGTAATGCAATCACGCTTCCCGAAGCGCTTCCCGGTACAAGCATCCCGCCGTGACCGCCAGTGTCACCCCTTCCGTCACCGGCGCCGCCATCCATACCCCCGTCATCCCAAAGAGGACAGGAAGCGTAAAGATACAGGCCATCAGCACCACAAGCCCCCGTGAAAAGGAGATCAGCGCCGACTCAAATGCCTTCCCGGTGGCGGTAAAGTAAAAGGACGTGATCGCATTGATCCCGGAAAAGAAAAAGGAGGTCATAAAGATCAGGATCCCTGACCGGATCATCCCTGACACCTGTTCGTTTTGTACAAACAGGCTGCTGTACCCGTCCGCCCCCGCTGCCATCAGCAGGAAAGCCGCCGCCCCGGCTCCGAAGACATACCGGTTCGTCTTTTTCCGGATATCCGCGGCCAGCGCTTTATCCTCTGCTCCATAGCAAAAGCTGATCAGCGGGCTTGCCCCCTGGCCGAATCCGACGATGATCATATTGAATGCATAGGCCGTATATCCGACAATGGTAAATGCGGTCACGCCGTCTGTGCCGATCCGCCTCATGATCACAAAATTATAGGCAAACATCGTGATCCCCGTGGAAATCTCCCCGATAAACTCCGAGCTTCCGTTGAGCATCGCCTGCACACAAGCTTCCCCGGAAAAACGGAATTTCCCCAGATGATAGATGTGCGCCTTTTTCCGAAAATAGTATAGGATGCAGAGCAGGCACACCAGCTCCGACAGAAGGGATGCCGCCGCGATTCCCGCCGCCCCTCTGTAAAAATATCCCGCAAGCAGGTAGTCCAGCAGGATATTCAGCACGACGCTTAAGATGCTGACCTTCATATAGTACCGTGGGCTGCCCTCTCCCCGGATGAACATGCCGAAGGAGGAATTGACCACCATCACCGGAAGCTCCAGCAGCATGATCTGATAATACTCCCGGAAATGCGTGATCACCCGGTCATCCGCACGGAGGATGGAAAGCATCGGCGGAAAACAAAAGAACAGGATGCAGCTGAGCAATACGGAAAAGCATGCAGTCACTGCGATCGTCTGCCGAAAGATCTGATTGCATTTTTCCCGGTCCCCGGAGCCCAGCGACATCCCGGCGATGGCCGCCCCTCCGATGGAGACCATCAATCCCACGCCCAGGTACAGGTAGATGATCGGCAGTCCCAGGTTGACTGCCGCGATCCCCTCTTTTCCCACATAATTTCCCATGAAATATCCGTCCGCAATGGTAATGAATGCAGTGAGCATCATCGCAATGATCGACGGTACGGAAAACCGCAGGATCATCGTTGTCCGGCTGCTTCTGATCTGTTCTAAGTCCATAAAAACTCCTCCTTATCGTGAATACCTTTTGCAACGGTATCCATTATAAGGAGGAAGGAAATTATATACTTCTGAAATCTTGCCTTATTTATGAAATTCAGGAGCATGATCATCAATAAATATGCTTAATTTTTTCATTTGTGTTTCTCCTGTATAATAGAAATGGCGGGAAATTCTTCCCGCCTACGGTGGTCCAAAGAGCTTACGCCCAGACCAAAATTGTAATGCATTACAACTTTATTCTACTATATGATACCATATCTATGCATAACCCACAAGAATTTTTTTGATTCGTCTCGCAAATTCGTCTGTTTTCAAAAAATCTGCAGTGGAAAAAATCTTTAGAACCTGGCAGTTGAAAAGAAGCTGCAGAAAAAGTATAATGATGATAAATGTTGGAACAGTACGAAAAAGTAATGATACATTCCGAGTTTGAAACGAATCATGAGGTGACCTATGCAGCTGTTGTTAAAAAACGATCCCCTGCTGGATATCCGGGAAAACGGGACCTGCACCATTCTGGAGTTTGACAGGCTTCCGTTTGCGCTCCGAAAAGAAAAACTTGCCTTTGTGGATTTTATGGAATGGGCATCCAACCGCACACTGTCCATCGGGCGCAGCTTTGCCAAGGAGATCCTGAACACGCTCCGATTGTCACAGACCAACCGGTATGCCGTATGCAGGGCATGCCGGGGGCTGAGTCTGGAGGACGCCTACTGGATCCGGCAGGATGGGGATGAAAAGACCTGGGAGGAGGTCAGCCTGTTTCGGAATCCGCTGTCCCTGTATGTTACAGAAGTCTCTCTGTCCGGAAGGAATGTGCGGTATTTGGCAGAGGCACGGGAAAGGCGTGAGCTCCATACGCCGGAGCTCACGACACTGGGGGCAAGCGCAAAGGGATGGATCCGTGAGAATGGAAGCCTGTTCCTTCATAAAGTCGGGAAATACGAGATTCCGGCGGACCAGATATTGAATGCGCTGGAGATTCCCCATATCCATTACCAGGTTTCTTCGGAAGAACAGATCCAGGCATATCTGACGGAGGAGCGCAGAGAGTGGATCGAGGGCGTGGGGGATGCCGTCGTGAATGCGGAGCTGTTCACTTCGGAAGATCTTTCCATGGTGACCTTTGAAGAATTTCAGGCATTCTGCGAAAATTATGGGCTGGATGCCTATGCAGAGGCAGAAAAAACAGATCGGGGGTTCTATCTGAAAATGCAGATTGCGGACTACCTTCTCAATAACAATGACAGGCATGAGCAGAACTGGGGATTTTTTATGGATAATGCCACCGGAAAGCTGACAGGCTTTTGTCCGCTGTTCGACCATGACCATGCGTTTTCAGGGTATGCAAATGTGCTGTCCCAGACCAGGAGGGAAGCGATGACGCTCTATGAAGCCGCGGCAGAGGCGCAGGAGGAACTGGGAATGGAGCTTGGGAGTCTGGAGGAAATGAAGCGGCCCCGTTTTTTAAGCGAAGAGCAATGGGAGGGCGTTCTGGAGAGGAAGCGCTGCCTCGATTCATAAAAAAGAAAGGCAAACCCCATGATCACGAATGAAGCAATCAATCGGGCAATCGACTATATATTGGAGCATATCGAAGAGGACGTGACATTGGACGCTGTGGCAAAATACTGCCATTTTTCGAAATATTATTTCAGCCGCCTTTTCAAGGCGCAGACCGGGGAAAGCGTCTATGCCTTTATCAAACGGGTCCGGCTGGAGCAGAGCGCGTTCCGCTTAAAGACAGAGCAGGGGCGCAGGATCACCGAGATCGGGGCGGATTACGGGTACAGCTCCTCCAATTACAGCTCCGCGTTCCGGCAGCATTACCGCATGGCCCCGGCTGATTTCCGAAGGAAATGCCGCAGATATTCCATGGAGCATCCCTTTTTTCATCAGGAGAAATGGCATGTGGAGAGCTTTAAGGAATGCAATGCCAGGATCACGGCGGAAACGATCCCGGACTATGATGTGATCTATGAAAGAAGGATCGGCAATTACAGGCAGCTTTCCGGAGACTGGGACGGTTTTATACGGAAGTATCAGGACTATATCCGGCCGGATACGAAGTTTTTGGAACGGACCTATGATGACCCCGGAGTGACGTCACAGGAACAGTGCCTCTATGATATCTGTATGAGTGTTCCCGGCGACTGCCCGCTGGAAAATACGATGCGGATCGAGGGTGGAAGATGCTTCGTCTACCATTTTAAGGGGCACGCGAAATATATCTATGCGGCCTATCAGACTCTGTTCCTGGTGTGGCTCCCGCAGACGCATTATGAACTAGATACGAGTAAAAGTCTGTTTGATATTTACCATAAGATCGACTGCGATACCATGTACATGGAACTGGATATCTGCCTTCCGATGAAATAGAAAATTCTGCCTGTCCGGTTTGAAAATCAAAAGAATATTTACCGGTACGGATAGAAAAAAGGTCAGAACAAAATTTGCGAGACGAATGAAAACAGACGTACCATTTTTTTCTTGACTTTTCGGATAAACAGAGTTAAACTATCCGCAATGACATCAGGAACCGCATGGAAATCACTTGTGCAGATTGCGCAGGATATGTTTCCTGCAGTTCCTAAACGCTTCCAGATTTTTCAGGCAGGCGGTCATTCAATAAAAGGGAGTAGCTTCCATTGAAAATAAAACCGGGATCCGCATTTTCAGCGTCCCTGCCTTTTGTATTTTCGATGTGATACGAAATCGTCACCACGTTCATTTTCTAAGGAGCTGTAAAAAAGCGGATGCAGATTACGCAGGACATGTTTTCGAATGTGTCAGTTATTTTCTTACAGTTCCTGATATGATCCGGTTCGTATTGTCAATTAGCAAGACTTTTATTGCAGGATTACATAACAGATGTATTTCTGCGGTAAAGGTCTTTTTTGCTGCGGAGCATCAACTGATCCGTCCGGTCAGGGCCGTGAACATGGGCTTTTGACGGTTGGATCCTCAAAAAAATACAAGAGCAAGGGAGAAGAAAAAATGGTATATGTATTTTTAGTTCTGGGATTTGTATTGCTGATCAAAGGCGCGGATTTGTTTGTGGACGGCAGCTCCAGCGCGGCCAAGCTTCTGAAAATTCCGACGATCATCATCGGACTGACTGTCGTCGCGTTCGGGACCAGCATGCCGGAGGCTTCGGTCAGCATCACGGCGGCCCTGAAAGGCCAGAACGGGCTTGCGGTGAGCAATGTGCTCGGCTCCAATATTTTCAATCTTCTGATCGTGCTTGGCTGCAGCGCGGTGATCAGTCCGCTGAAGGCAAGCCCCACGGTCCTGAAAAAGGAGTTTCCTTTTTCCATCGTGATCACTGCGGTCCTCATGTTTTTGTGCACCGATCTGTCCTTCGGCTGGCTTTCAGGCGGCACGGAGGGCTTTCGGCTGGACCGGATCGACGGGCTGGTGCTTCTGCTCCTGTTCCTTGTCTTTTTGGTTTCACAGGTCCGGGGCGCCCTGAAAGCCCGGAATGAGGATTCCGGAGAGGATTATGAAACCATGTCCCCTATCAAAAGCGTCCTTCTGATCCTGGCGGGAATTGCCGGGATCATCCTGGGCGGCGACCTGGTGGTGGACAGCGCCAGCGAGATCGCCGTGCAGTACGGGCTGAGCCAGTCCTTCATCGGGCTGACCATCGTAGCCATGGGCACTTCCCTTCCGGAGCTTGTCACCTCCATGGTTGCCGCACAGAAAGGGGAAAACGATCTGGCGCTTGGAAATGTGGTTGGCTCCAACATTTTCAATATCCTTCTGATCCTGGGCGCAAGCTCAGCCATTTCTCCCATCACGATTGACGGGGAGGCTGTTTTTGACATGCTGCTCCTGATCGTGATGAGCATGGCCGCCTATGTATTTACCAGAAGCAATGGGAAGCTTTCGAAAAAAGAAGGATCGTGCCTCCTGGTGATGTATGCCTTGTACTTTGTCTATATTTATCTAAGGTAGAAATAACCGCAAAATTCTGGTATAATAGGTATTGCGCTAGAGCGCCAAGCAGGTCATCAATTTCCTTACGGAAATTGGTGACAGATTATAATAGGTATTGCGCTGATGCGCAGTCAATCGAAATGAAGTTACGGAGGATAAAGAATCATGCTGGGAGACAACAGAGGAACAAAGCGGAATCAATATGTAGCAGACTATGTAGTGTTTGATCTGGAGACAACGGGGATCAGTACGGTCCATGACGCGGTCGTTGAGATTTCCGCGGTCCGGGTGCAGAGCGGCAAAATTACGGATGAATTTTCCACGCTGGTGAATCCGGAGATGCCCATCCCCTATCGCGCTTCCAAAGTGAACAATATTTATGATGACATGGTCGCGGACGCGCCACTGTTTGAACAGGCTCTGGCCGATTTTGACGCGTTTATCGGTGACCGGATCCTGGTGGGTCATAATATCCATACCTTTGACATGAAGTTCCTCTGGCGGGACGCAGAAAAATACTGGGGAAAATCCATTGCAAATGATTACATCGACACGCTGCCCCTTGCCAGACAGTGCCTGCCCCAGCTTGTCGGCTATAAGCTGACAGACCTGGCCTCCTATTATCACATTTCCATCGACGGGGCGCACCGGGCGCTTGCCGACTGCGGCATGAATCAGAAGATTTTTGAAAAACTGGGCGCAGAGCTGGCCTCCCGGAAATCCGCAGGCAATCTGAAAACCTGCCCCAGATGCGGCCAGCTTCTGAAAAAACGCAGCGGAAGGTACGGGGAATTCTGGGGCTGTACCGGATATCCCGCCTGCCGGTATACTGAGAATGTATAAAAAGTCCAGTGCTCCATCCGTCCAGAAATTGAGCACATGGACTGTTTGGTTCGCATCAGTGCCAAGCAAAGGTTCGACGGCGACCCAATACCCAAAATAGGCATTCCGCCGATTCACCTGCATGCCATTCATTGCAATGCAAGTGAATCGGCAAAATGTCAGATTTCCGCGATTCCCAGCAATTCTTCAAATGTCTGAATCCGGTAATCCGCCCGGTCATATCCGGAGGCATCCCCGATGCCAACTGCCTTCATCCCGGCTGCCTTTGCTGCGTCGATCCCCGCATACGCGTCCTCCACGACCACGCACTCCGCTGCCTCAACCCCAAGGAATTCCCCGGCTTTTACAAAAACTTCCGGGTCCGGCTTGGAATGGGTAATATTGGTGCCGTCCGAAATTGCGTCAAACGCATCCGTCAGCCCTACCCGTTCCAGAATAAATTTTGCGTTCTTACTGGAGGACCCGATCGCCAGCTTATATCCTGCCTCACGCAGCTGTTTCAGCGTGTCACGCACCGTATCCGTCACATCCTCCGGTGTCATGGTCTTTAAAAGTTCCCGGTAAGTATTGTTCTTCTCCTCCATCAATTCCGCTTTTTTTTCATCGGTCAGCTTCTGGTCACACTTCTCTAAAATAATCTCCAGGCTTTCCGCCCGGCTTACGCCCCGCAGCCGGTTGTTGATGATCTCGTCAAAGTAAATGCCCATGCCGTCCGCCATCTTTTTCCACGCCTGATAATGAAACTTGTCCGTAAATACGATCACACCGTCCAGGTCAAAAATAAATGCCTTCATTTTTCAAATCCTCCTCATCATAAAATCTAATATCTGTCTGTAGATCAGACGAATCTGTCATTCTTTTGTTTTGACTGCCAGCGTATGCGAAAAAGCTGCCAGCGGCAGGCTTTCCGTATCGCTGTCATCCATGAATCTCAAACGACGCAAAATCCAAGATTCCTTCCTTGACCCGAAAATATAGCGCATGCTTTCCTGCATCTGCACGAAGGCCGGCCGCTTGAATCTCCCATGCATCCGAATCCGAATCTGCGGTTCCGGCAAGCGTTCCCTCATCCGGATCCGGGCTGTCCAGCAGTATCTCTACGGTGCCCTTTCCCCGAAGCTCCAGCGCGATCCGGGTTTCCGATCCGTCAAACCGAAAATACTTAAAGCCCGCCGCTGCTCCTTCGCGCAGATTGCGGATATAGGGTTTCAGCCCCTTCTCTCCTGCCCCGTCCGCTTCTTCCGTAATATAAGGCATTTCCTCCGGCAGCTTAGGCAGCGGTTCTCCGGGGCCGCACATCACCACCTGCCCCACCTTTGTACGGTCTTTTTCCGTAAGATGGCAGGCAATGTAGGTCTGATATGCTCCCCTGGCCGGCAGCGGACCGCCGTTCAGACCGCAGCTTGTGATCTCGATCTGCGGGATCGTCCCGTCCTCCAGGAGCTTCACCTCGTCTGCACAGCCCTGTCTGGAAAATGCCGTTCCATGGGTATGCCTGTGCCAGAAAATGTATACCTTATCCCCGATCACCTCCAGGCCGCCGTGGTTATTTCCCGTATAATTCACCGCAAGGGTATTTCCCTGATATCCCAGGTCTCCGTTGGATACGATCACACCCTGATAAGCAAAGGGCCCCTCCGGAGAATCGGCCATCCCGTAGCACAGTTCGTTCCCCTGCAGGCTGGAATAGACAAAATAATACCATGTTCCAATTTTCCGGATACTGGACGCCTCAAAGAACGGATGGGCTTCGTAGTCTGTTCCCTTTGCCGTATCCACGCCATTTGCCACGCATTTGGGTTCGCTGATGATGGTGTGCATATCTGATGCCAGCCTTACCATCATGGCGCCCGGAAAGACCACATCTTCCATCCCCGAAAATTTCTGTTCCGGCGCAAAACCATAATAGAGATAATTTCCGCTTTCCTCTGACAGGATTGCCGGGTCAAACCAGCGTCCCACGTCCGGGACGGTGCCGTCCTCCCTGCGCACAAAATCCAGAAATTCATACTGCCCTGCCGGGGTATCGCAGACTGCCACGGAGATCACATTTACAAAATCCAGGGCGTAGTACAGGTAATATCTGCCGTCCGGCCCCCGGGCCACATCCGGCGCATACAGCAAATGCGGATGTTCCTCCGTTCCCATGGGGAGATCGATTTCGGGCAGCTTTTTCGCGTAGGGCGCGCCGTTGAGCGGATCCTGCATTTTTTTATAGATGACGCCCTCATACTTCCAGTCTCCCGGATCCTCTGCGGGGGCGCTCCAGCAGACATAATCCTCCTCGCAGAATGATGTCCCCCTTCGCTTGTCATGGCTTCCGTAAATATAAATCCGATCTCCGAATACATGTGGTTCCCCGTCCGGAACGGTCTCCCAGAATGGAAGATACGGATTCAGTCCTGGTGTTTTCATGGAATTCCTCCCTTGCGTTTTTATAGATGCTTTCATGCTCCATATTTTCAAATACACGTCTGCACTTTTTTATGATATCAACGGCGGCATTTGGAATCCATGTAGTAATTTCTTTAGAATCCGACCTTTTTTCAGTTTATTTTCCAAACCTGAAAAATCAAATACAAAAACGGCAGAAACGATCTGAGCATTCTGGTTATAAACCAAATGACTCTCCGATCATTTCTGCCTCTTATCTCATTCTGTTATTTATACTCAAAGGGTATCCCGTAGCTCATTTTCCTGCGGGACAGACGGACTTCGTCCGATAAGATGTCGTGTATCGTAACTACTCAAAGAGGATTCATATCAAAATATATATGTAAATTTGTATGCCTCTCCAACGAATGCCTGCCCACTTTTATATATTTCCACGAAGCCGGAAATGAGTCCGGCACGCCATTTACAGCCTCATCTTTCAAAAATTCAATAAACAGCTCTTCTTTCCCAATAAACTCAGAATAGAACGCATCCGCATAATCCCCTTTTAATTCTTTATCCAGATTCTGTATGTTATATAATGCATGGTCCAGATTTGACGACATAAAATATCCGATATATGGAATTCCTTTAATATCATGCAGACTTGTTAAATAATTCATTAATTTGCGTTTTCTCCCATTTCTTTCCAAAACGCTTTGCACATCTTTACAGCTTATATTTTCAGACGTATATACATACCTCAGTGTGTTTCCTTTCACAACATCCGTATCTGGAATATACGTTCCATCCGTGTCAAATATATGGACAATCTGCCATATATGTTTAGGCATCAGCTTTTTATCTTTCATGTAGGCATCTACCTTAACGTAAATCATTTCCAGAGCTTTATCCTCGCTCATGTTTTCATCACTTATGATATCGCCGTCTGTAAACTTGAAAATGATATTTTTATGTTTTTATAGTTTCTGAAAAATCTTTTCCAGCGCTTTTTTATCGGAACTTCCTTCAACGATAAAAATTACTGTTTTTTTCAGTTCAGTTGTTTTCTTAGGCATTAAACTCCCCTTTCTCAATTCAATAAAGTACAGTAAATACACGATTCTATATGGTTATGCCTTTCCATCTAATTTTGCTCTGAATTTATCTGAAAAGTTAATTTTTATATTTTTATTGTGATTGCTGCATGCACTTCGAAACGCATAACCAATCGACTGCAGGTCAGCTTCATCATACAATTCCTCCTTCTGCCCTCCAATCGTGATTGTTCTGATATAAAAATCTCTTGGATTATGATTTTTCTCTTTTCCGACCAGACGAATATATCTGTTTTGAGGATTCAATGTCGTACAAATAATATTTTTAATATTTAATTTTTCAAAAGCCCGCAGATTATGAGAAGTAAAGATCAGCTGCCCTTTTGCTTCTTCATTCAGAACTCCCAGAATTTCCCCCAGCAAATATTCAAAAATCCCGGAATCCAGTTCATCGACCGCCAGGCAGACCTCCGGATAATTGTAAAGAGAAATCAAATAGTTTAAAAGGGAAATAATCCTTTTGATTCCTTCTGATTCATATCTTGTTAAAAATTCCTTTCCTTCACGGATAGAATATACTTCTACCAGGATATTTTTATTTCCTTCTTTATCTGGTTCCTCACTTACAGGACGTATCTCTATACTTAAATCAGAAATAATTGCCTTTAAAGCAATATTGATCGCTTTGACCGCCTCCTTCAACTGGATATACAAGCTTTCCGGGATTTTTCCCTGTCCGTCCATAACGAGCGGAAGGCATCCCTGCATAACAAAATTGCTGCTTTCTGTATGCACGCTTACAGGAAGAATGGTATTTCTATTGATATCTGCCAGTTGGCTTACCTTCACGACCTGAAAATACAGCCTTCCAAAATCTGACAGCCCCAGTATCACTCTACTCAGTCTGCACAGTTCTGAATCATCTGCTGATTTCTCTTTTGACAGCTTTCCCAGCATCAGATCATTAAAAAAAATGGAAAGATTTTTCTGGGCACAATAGACCGCCAGATTTTGCAGCCCCTGTGCAATCCCGGTACTTTCTAATTCTCTTTCATGTGCGGTATGAAAGAAAACAGCCACATTATTTATAATAGAGCCCGGATCATAATATGGATTGATAAATTCCAGATCCCTCTCCGACTTCCATGTTGCCCCTCTCTGCCAGTATACCAGCTTTTCCGAACACAGATGAATCTTTCTTTCCTCATGATCCGCCTTTAATGAGGCCTCATATAGCGCTTTATACCTTTTCACGCCGAGCTCAATATAAAAAACAGTGATAATCCGGGAATGCCCCTCATTTTCCAGCAAGCCTTCATATGGCTGATAAGGAATTTCTTCCCCGGCAAGAATACATTTTAATATTGCCAATGCCTCTATCATTGCTGTTTTTCCAGATCCATTCTGTCCGTATAAACCGACGATATCATTCTTTTCGATTTTTGCATTCTTTTGAACAGAGCCGTAATTCATATAACGAATCTCACCATATTCCACATTCTTAAAATGAATCAATTCATTCTTAATGATACGAACAATATACTTTTCTTCCATCACTCCACCCAATTTCCATAATCATACATTTTGTCCAACTTCATTATTTTTACTCTCATGCAGGTAATTATACTCTAAAACATACAAAATGTCCAGTTCTTGAAAAAACAAAGGACAGACGCCCCATTCGTATCTGTCCTTTTTATATTCAATCTATTCTTTAAAACTCCGCTCCCCAGATTCCACAGAACGGATCTACCGGGCTGATCCCTTTAAATTCAGACCTTCCCATGATCTTATCGATCACCTGGTCCACCACTTCCTCCGTCGGCGTGTAGGCATTGATCAATGTCCGGATCATCGGCACATCTACCAGGTGATATGGATTCGCGATGGAAATGAACATAGCCGGGACATCGTTCAAAAACCAGGGAGCATCCGCCGCCATCAGATGCAGCCAGTCAATCCTTCTCACGGACTGGTTGCTGGCTGTATCCAGGCATGCCACATAGACCGCCAGGTCGAACTTGCTCTTGATATCCTCTACGCCGCCCTCGAACATTTCCTGAAAATCCGGTCTGGAATAATCGAACAGCGTCACTTCAAAGCCTTCCCTTTCCAGCTTTTCCTTAAACTGTCCAATAGCGCTGTCCCCGTCCTTAAAGCCTCCGCCCAAACGGTCCTCCAGAAGGTACAGGCGGATCCTTTTGTATTTCTCCGGGGAGACGGGCAGCAGGTTCTGTGTATCTTTGACCAGGGTCACGCTCTGATCCGCGCATTCCCGCGTCCATGCCCGATGCTCTTCGCAGGCAACAACAGATAAAGCTTCCTCTCCCGGCACCAGGGTTTTCTGCTCCTGTTTCTCCGGCAGGTTCATGGCCGCTTTCATGGCGAGGATCCGGGTCACGGCCTCATCCACCCGCTCCATGGTCAGCCGTCCGTCCGCGATGGCATCCCGCACAAACTGATAGTCCTCCCGGATATCCTTGTTGAACAGGATCATATCGCACCCGGCAGCCAGCGCAGCCGGAATTGCCTGAGAACGTTTCATCGGAGTGTTGAAGCCGATCATCGGGGTCGCATCCGTTGTGATCATCCCGTTGAAGCCCAGTTTTCCGCGCAGAAGGCCCTGCAGGATCTCTTTGGACAGGGTCGCCGGAAGGATCTCCTCGTCTTTCAGTTCCGGATTGATATGCTTACTGTATGCAGGCTGTAGGATGTGCCCCACCATGACAGAGAGCGCGCCTGCGTCCACCACCTCCTGCCAGACTGCCCCGTAGGTCTGATCGTATTCCTCCACAGACAGGCTGTTCACCGACGCCACCAGATGCTGGTCTCTCTCATCCACGCCGTCCCCCGGAAAATGCTTGACCGCCGCGGCAACCCCCTGCTCCTTTAATCCTCTTAACTGCTCCTTCACAAATGTGATCACCCGCTCCTGTTTGCTGCCGAAGGTCCGCACATTGGTGATGGGATTCCGGAAATTCATGTCCAGGTCACAGATCGGCGCAAAAGCCCAGTTGCACCCCACAGCCATTGCTTCCCTACCGGAAATCCTGCCCAGGCGGTACGCCTGTATGGGATCATCCGTCGCCGCAGCCCCCATGGGCCTGGCAAAATAAGTTCCGTCTGCGCAGATCCCGTTGCCTCCGGATTCCAGATTCGCTCCGAAGAGCATCGGAATTTTGGAGTGCTCCTGGAGAAACCGGTGAGTCTTTTGGATCTCTGCCGACGGCATGGGCCGGTACATGATCGCTCCCGGCTGAAATTCCTCCAGAAAGTCCTTCAGATATTCCTCTCCCGTATCTCCGCCCACCGGACAGAACATCTGCCCGATCTTCTCCTCCGTGCTCATCCCCGCCAATGTGTCATACACCCATTTCTCCTTCTTTTCATCCAGAAAAAACGGATTTGCTTTCAAATCTAACATTTCTTCTTCCTCCCTTTTTAATGCGGGCAATTCCCGTATCGTTTTTTCATACGATACTTTACACTACCGAATTCCCGTATTATTTTTCTTTTCATATGATGCTGAATGGCAGATTTATCTGGCTCTCAGTATCAGTCTGTCCGAATCGTATGATACAAGCATACGCCATGAAGAAAAAGATTACAATGTATTATTTTTTTCTGTATCCGACATTTTTTCAGGAACTCAGTCTGTCCCGTGTATTACAGGAGGCACTGAGAGATAAATTAAATGTCGGATAAAAAAGTGCCGGTATGTTGGTTTTCAGCATACCGGCACTTTTTATCTGGCTGTGAATCGTAATCTTTTTACCACTCAAATACTTTCTTTACTGCTTTTTCTTCTTCCATATTATAATAGATCTGTTCCCTGACCGGGACCTCTGTTTTTTCTCTGGCCGCGATCAGCACCCAGTCGTGCTCCGGGCCGGAATCGGGTGCGGATACGTTCAGCTTGCCGCCCTCTGCCTGTACCTCCCTGGCCTCTTCTGTCGTCTGCCGCGCATCCGCGTAGAACTTCCCGTCCCGCGGATTATACCACCACAGATAGACCGCTCCGCCAAATTCCTCCGGAGCTTCCGGTTTCCAGACCGCTCCCAGGTTCAGCAGGGTCTCTCCGCCGCTTGGGAAGTAGACACAGGCGAACCGTCCGTCCAGGCACGTACATGCCTGCAGATGCTGATCCAGAACATCCTCTCCCTGAATGTCCGGCAGGAGCTCCTGGGCCGGGCGGGCGGTCATGATCTGCATGTCATCTGAAAACTGCCGCAGGAATAGAATCTGGGCCGAGCCTTCGGACTGCAGCGCTTCATACCATGTCTGACTGCTGACCGCGCTCCGTTCCTGCTCGGAAACGCAGCACCATACGGAGGCATGCCCGTAGGTATATCCAAACGCACCGGAAAACAGAGACCAGTATGCCCGTTTTCTTGTCATCCAGGCTCCGTGCATCAGCGTGTCCTCTGTGATCGGCCAGGAGGTGGGCATCATTTCGTAGGCAGGCTCGCCGTCCCAGACCGGCATCACATGCTCCCGGCCGTATTCCTTTGCCACCAGTTCATAGTTCTTCGGTTCCAGACCGTGGCCGGACTGCAGCATGATAAAGTCAATCCAGGCTTCCTCGTCCGTCCAGTAGGACATGGTGGAGCATTCTCCTGTTCCCATCTCATGGCATGCATGGTAGGTCATCAGGACCTCCTTCCATGCAGCGTCGGGCTGGTCATATTTCAGATCTTTATCCAGCACGCCTTTGGCGATCCCTTCGGCCAGACGTCTCCATACATTTTTATAATCTACTCCGGCATGGATCGGCTGGCGGTCGCCTCCAAGACACCAGAGGATATGATTCTTTTTCCGGTAACGGTTTCCGATCCATTTCCCGTAACGGTATGCATTTTCCTCAGTAATGGTCTTTTCATAGGTACTGCCGCTCCAGTCGCTTCCTACTACCAGCTGCCCCCACACAGGCAGGAGCAGTACATAAAATCCGTACTCCTCCGCTCTGTCCAGGATCCAGTCCAGGTACTCAAAATAACGTTCATTCGGCGTATCCGGATTGTCATTTAACAGCGCCTTCTCCCCGGAGGGGCTGTGCATCTCCAG